>JABHBJ010000088.1 GCA_018673955.1 Chloroflexota bacterium
AACCTGATCCTGCGATTGTGTAGCCAACTTTGCCGCCCGGCGCCATGAACGATGTGTGCTTCGTTGGGTCTTCGCTTGGGTCGCCATGCCCTTCTACTGCAATCGGATGCTCACCGCCTAGAGCGATGTTGAGGGCGTGCATGCCCCACCCGATACCCAATACAGGGAACCCGGCGTCAATTGCCTGTGCGAGGGCAACAGGCAGGCTGTCAGAAGATAGGAATCCTGCTTCACCAGCGACCATGAGACCACCCACGTCGCTAGGAAGTTCAGTATCCGATTCAATTACAACGCTCTCACCAGCGCCGTGCGCTATCGCATCAACGAATGGCTGCGGATTCTCTCCGGGGCGTACGACTAACGCTACTCGCGCTGGATTACTCATGAACTGGCCCTCGGCCTAAGACAAGATTCGATTTCAATAATTTTGTGTCTAATATGCGGCGGCAGAAAATGAACACCGCCGTGGCACTCTAGAACGGGATGCCCCAGAGCCCCATCCATTCAGTAAGCGATTTTTCGACAGCGAGACCATGCTTACGTAGATCTTGACCCAATCGTGCTTCTGCAGGACGGTCTCGCTCACCCTCATTTTCGCCGGTCGGCACAAACGGGTAGAAGGCTTTTCGGTCATACCTGTAGATCCAGTAGGTACGCAGTCCCGATCGATAGGTATTGTCTTCAACGGTACCGGTGAAATATAGCTCGAACACAGCAGCGAGAAGACCGTCCGCGCCATCGTTCATGCCAATGGCATTTCCGACCGTGTAGACCGTGGATACTAGATCGCTGAAATTACCGTCTTCAAGAACGATCCAGCGCATACCTCGGTCATCATCTTCGATTTCGAAAGCAGTTTTGGTTGAACCTTCACCGGAGTACAACACATCGTTGAGTTCGATCTTGATATCGCGTTGGAACGAGTTCGATTCATCGTTCCGATAGATCACTCCAGCACGTCTCGAAGGGGTGATTTCACCGAGTGCCTGAAGCTTTGCTTCTGCCTTGATGACAGTCGACATCGCCGACCAGTCGTTCTTGGGAGTTTTGTTCCCGCCGAATATACCCATGGCTATCGCAACCCGTAGCGCATGCGCTGTTCTAGTTCTCGAAGTCGTTTGACTCTTTCTTCCAACGGCGGGTGAGTCGAGAACAAATTCATCGACCCTTCTCCCTTTAATGCTGCCGGAATAATCAAGAAAGCATTTGCAGTCTGCAACTTACGTAGATCCTTATCTGGAATGTTGTTCACGGTACCGCTGATCTTCTCGAGAGCATCGGCAAGTGCACCGGGGTCGCCACAAATTTCGGCACCGGTGTGGTCGGCTCCATACTCACGATATCGAGTAAGCGCCAGTACAAGTAGCTGACCGATGAAATACACGATGATCGTGACTAAGTAGACCATCATCACGCCGCCGCCGTTGTTGTTACGGCGCCCGCCCATGCCACCGAAGAGCATGTTCCAGAAGAGCATGGTCATCAGAAAACTGGTGACGGTGACGAGGAAGTTGGCTACAGCGAGCACTCTCATGTCACGGTTAGCGACGTGGGCTAGTTCGTGACCAATAACGGCCTGAAGCTCTCGTTCATTGAGCCGTTGCTGAATTCCGGTAGTAACGGCAACAAGCGCATTCTGTGGGTTACGGCCCGTAGCAAATGCGTTCGGGATAGCAGTTTCGATTACCGCTATCTTTGGCATTGGCATTTCGTATCGATCGGCAAGCTGCTTAACCATCTTATGAAGCGCAGGTTCCTGCTCGGCAGTCACTTCTTTCGCACCTGTCGACCTCAAGATCAGCTTGTCGGACATGTAGTACTGCACGACCACCATGATGCCGACTATTCCGCCAATGAACATGAGCTGCATTCCAGCAGCCATTAGGAACAGAGCGAATACTGCGTAAAGAAACCCGAGCATGAACATGGTGAAGTACATGCGCGTGACGAGTCCGCGGTCTTTATGAAATTTACGGGTACTGGTCGAAGTCATTTCCGTTCCTTCAGTGGGCTGGAGAGTTTTCCAGCGCATTCACAATCAAACTTGCACGTAGAATCTTACCGGAGTGTTGGCTGCGGCGAGAAAAGAATTTCTTGAAAATTAGCGCGTCCGACAATCGATCTTGCTCGACCTCGCAGAAGAGCAATTACTTTTACTACGCAGTTGGAGTCGCATCAGATTGACCGAATCATCACCGAGCAACGTGCCCAACAGTCCTAATATTGAATACACAGACTCTGAACTAGAACACGTCGAGAACTCGGTGGTTCGTGCCACCAAAGAAGCTGGCGCCTTCGTGGCGAGCAGGTTTGGGGGCATTCTCGAGATTTCTCAAAAAGGCGACAAGCCCGGCAAGGACTTGGTGACCGACGCTGATAAGGCTAGCCAACGGATGATCACTGAGATCATGTCGGAAACTTGCCCCGATCACATGCTGCTCGGCGAAGAAGACCCACCTGCCGAGGAACCAGCGGCGGCAGATTGGCTCTGGATCGTCGATCCGATCGATGGAACAACCAACTTCGTGAACTCGTCGCCGGTCCACGCTGTTTCAGTCGCTGCACTTTTCAGAGGCGAACCAGTTGCTGCTGCAATTTGGATTCCGTGGCCGAACTCCGACGGTTACCTGATGATGCACGCGAGGAAAGACCATGGCACGTGGATTGAAGATGCTCAAGTTCATGTCCACAAATCAAGCGATTCGGGTGAGCCGATCACTGGCGTGCTTTCGGCTCGACCGGGATGGATCCGACGAATGTTCAATGTCGAAAAGCCTTTAGAAGGTCACTTTGGCGAGATACGCGTAGGCGGAAGTGCCTGCCACGAGCAGTTCTTGGTAGCAAACGGAACAATGCAATACGCCATCACTGGGTTTGCGATGGCATGGGATTTCGCAGCAGCAACTCTTTTGGTCAAAGAGTCTGGGGGCAAAGTAATGGTGCTCGGATCTAACCAGCGCTTCGTTGAGTTCGATGGTTGGAGTAGCGGATACGCGAACGATTCGGCGACGTACGGTCGAATCAGGAAATGGCAAGGGCTACTGCTATCAGGATCGCCAGCCACAGTCGATTTCGTTTCAGCTAATCTCAAACCAAAACGAAAAGGCCTACTCGGAAAACTTGCTTCGCTAGTAGGTTCGTAACGTGCAATCACGCGTCGAGTAGTGGCAGGCTACTTTTTCAGTGCGGTCCGAAGCGCGGGAATCAAATTGCCTTTTCGCCCTATCACAACTCGTTTCATGCTCAACCAATGGGCCATCAAGCGAAGTTCGTCCGCTAAATTAGCAGCGACGTAATCATGATCGTGTTCGTCTTCAACAAAGGCACTTTGCACTCTGAGCACCCCTTTGTGTCGATCTGCTTTCAAATCCACACGCGCCACTAGATCTTCGCCGAGTACAAACGGATATACGTAGTACCCGTACTTACGCTTCTTCTCAGGAACGTAAATTTCGATTCGATAGAAAAAATCGAATATTCGGTCGATGCGATCGCGATTCCATACCAGCGGATCGAACGGCGTGAGAAGTGCCTTAGCGTCAGTTGGTTCTGTCGATTCAATAGCTAGCGGAGCAAAAGCGCTACTGTCCCAGCCCTCAACTTCTACCTGCTGAACCATTCCCATTTCTACAAGTTCGGTAAGGCGTTTTTTCGCGTCACCATTTTTCAAGTGATAATAGTCGGCGAAATCTTCGGCAGTACCAATTCCGTGGGCGGTCACTGCCTTCAGCATCATTTCACGATTCGCTTCTTCCATTGTCGGGGTCACTCCATTGAGATGTTCCGCCGGTACTACCCTTTCCGTCAGATCATAATAGCGAGCGAAATTTCGTCGATCTCCGATCGACAGTGCACCAACAGCAAAATACCACTCGGCAGCGACTTTTCCAATCGTGTAACCCCACCAAGGGCCCGTTCGCTTTCCAGCACCGTCGAGCTCCGAAGCTGTGAGCAGTCCTCGATCTCGCACTTGCTCAAGTACGTCTTCAAGATATCCGGGGCGCTTTTGCATGATTTCAGCGACGGGGCGACGGGGCTTCTGCGCGGCCATCCGCGGTCTAAATAATCGATGATCCTCTACAGGAACAAAACATGCAGCGTGAGCCCAGGTCTCAAATACCGATTTCTTGGTGTAAACCAGTTCGTCCAACAGGTTTTGATCATAGATGCCAAGTCGCGAGAATAGAGGCATGTAGTGAGATCGAACACACACGTTCACTGAATCGATTTGCAATAGATTCATCGTTCGAATCGAACGTTGAACATCGGCGGTCACAATCGCATTATCAGGGCGTTCGCCGGCGAGTCCCTGTGCGCGAATCGCTATTCGTTTGGCGTCTTGTTTCGAAAGATAAAGTGGCATCTAGTAATCGATTACAAAGAAAGTTTTAGACCATCGGCCAGGGAACATTGATATCAGGGTCGAGGACAGGATAATGCCCATACTCGATGATCTCGATACCGCGTGTCACGAGATCATCGACCTCTGGCTCGCTAAGCAACGTGAGTAGTTCACATCTGATGCCAGAATCTGTTTCCAAATCAGCAATTAATGTCTTCACATTGGCGAGCAGTTCGGCAGGATATTCAGACCCGTTGAACTCGAACATCACAGTGCGTCGGCGCGCCATCTGGTTGAATGTTAGGCCGTGATCGATCGCCCAAAGTTGGTCCGCTTCATCAAGGATGCAGGATCCACCCTTGCGATCGGCGTTGTGAACCAACACATCGAACATTGCCATGTCTCGAAAATCGCCCAAGCGTGTATCTCGCATGGAAAAAAAGTTATCCGGCTCTTCATCGTCAGGCACAGAAGCCGCATCGATGAACAATTGAACACTACCCTCGCCGTACAGACCCGATCGAATCACGGTTGGCGGAATTAGCGGCCAGCCAAGTTCTTGAGAAATCAGATACGCGGCTCGTTCACGGTTATGCAGCATCCCTCTCGGAAAATCTCGAAGAGGTCGCTCGCCTGCCTGTGGTTTGTAGATTCCGTACATCGAAGCCGATTCGTCAACTTCGATTTCCTCATGCTCTAACTCGGGTTGTGTGTACTTTGAGGGATCGGTCAGACGAACAACGAATACATAGTTCGATCCACCGGGATGTAGTCCGATACCAGAAATCGGCCAGTCAGATAATCGCTGCAGCAGAACGCTCTCGGCTACCGGATCAACAGCAGTATCACCATCCGAACCAACACTCACGAGTGTTCTTCGCCCATTGGGTTTTCCGTTGGATTATAGCCATTTACCTTGACGCAGAAATGGGTGTCGCCCGGATTAAGTGGAACCTCGCACAGGGGGCACGGTTTGCGGCCAGCTGCAACGATTGAAACCGATCGCTTCATGATTTCCTCAGCCTGCGGGCGTTGGAAACTAAATGTAATTTCTGAAATTGGTTCGGGCGAATCTTCTCTCGGAATATCGCTAGCGACAATGGTGAACACATCTGAAGCGGGGTCGTGTTGAAGCGACATGTCACCCGTTTTGAACTCGACATGCACAGGTACTGGCGAGTCGATGGGAGGCACAGTGAACAGTGCAGGATCAGGTGGAGCATCACGAGTCGATAAGAACTGTTGCAGCGAAACACCTACCTGAAATAGCTGTTCCTTTTCCATCCAAACAATCGTTTGACCACGGCTGCTTCGAGCGGTGATGTTGAAAGTACGTTGCCCCGGTTCACCGATTGTCTCGCAATGGAGATAGTCGACGAGGCCCAGATCGTTTCGTTCGAACTCGCTCAAATATTGCTCCGGATTTTCATGAGTACTGAATTATTGTGATCGATTGCGAGTAAATCACTGGCTCATTTTAGGCATACTGAGCATATCCCGCTAATCGCCTAGGCAAGTACAACCACAATCTGCCTACCTTTATAGATTCTGTGATTGTCTGCCGCAAGTGATAGCATTGATAATTAAGGCGTTGCAGAACTACGGTTCTGCGCTACGGAGACGAGTACGTCGGTATTGACGGTATGAGCGAGCCCGAGATGGTGAGAGCGGGCACCTGAAGATCGACAGAAAATCACTCCAGAGTCGTTGCCTGAAAGTCTGATGAATATTGATCGACTAGTAGGCGTAGCCGGGTTCGTGGCCCGTTATAAGGCACGAGAGCATAACAACTGTGCTCTACTGAGTGGCTAGCGCTGATGATTATGAAACGCTGGCAACGAGGGTGGTACCGCGAGTCATTTTGACCCGTCCCTTACTGGGATGGGTTTTTTTGTGTCCGATTTTTTTTAGCGGGCACAGCGACCGATCCCGAAGAATAAAAAACAGGAGTTCGAGCGCGCCATGACAAACAAAGTTGAGCTTTACGACACGACACTTCGTGACGGAACCCAGCAGGAAGGTATTTCACTTTCGGTTGAGGACAAGCTCGCTATTACGGAGCGACTCGATCAACTCGGTATAGATGTGATCGAAGGTGGATATGCTGGCGCAAACCCGAAGGACGATGAATACTTCCAGAAAGTACAGTCGCTCGATCTGAAGCATGCCCAAATTGCAGCATTCGGAAATACTCGCCGGGCTAACGTTGAAGCAGAAGATGACCCTACGCTTAAGGCTTTGCTCGATACGAAAGCCCCGGTCACAACTCTCGTTGGCAAATCGTCCGAATATCAGGTTCGTGACGTGTTGCAGACTTCGTTAGAAGAAAATCTGGCGATGATCGCCGACTCTGTCACTTACCTGAAGAGCAAAGGACGTCGGGTATTTTTCGACGCTGAGCACTTCTTCGATGGCTACAAGATGAACGCCGAGTACGCCGTCCAAGCGTTACGAGTGGCGATGGACGCGGGTGCTGAGCGCTTGATTGTCTGCGACACCAACGGCGGAACTTTGCCAAGTGAAGTAGCCGGTATCGTAAAGCAGATTAAAAAAGACCTCGGCGAAGATGCTGTGATCGGAATTCACTCGCACAACGACACCGATACGGCAGTTGCTTCGGCACTATCGGCGGTCGAGTCAGGCGCTTACCAAGTGCAGGGCTGTATCAACGGATACGGCGAGCGTACCGGTAACGCCAACATGATCAGCGTTATCGGCAATCTCAAGCTAAAAATGGGCGTAGATGCGGTTTCTGATAAACAGCTTGCTTCGCTAACTGAAGTTTCTAATTTTGTTTCAGAACGGGTGAACCGATCACCCGATCAGTTCCAACCTTTCGTCGGTTCAAGTGCGTTCTCTCACAAGGGCGGACTCCACGCTGCAGCTACGCAGAAGTCGGTTCAGGCATATCAGCACATTGAACCTTCGTTGGTCGGTAACTCGAACGATGTTGTTATTTCTGAGCTGTCAGGTCGCGGGAATGTCATCCACCGAATCAGAGAGATGGCTCTTGACGCTGATTTGAACGATGCTGACGCACGACGAATCGTGCAACACGTGAAGGATCAGGAATCGAAGGGTTTCTCTTACGAAGGAGCAAACGCCTCCTTTGATCTGGTTCTCCGCCGAGCACTTCCGAACTACGAGGCTCCGTTCGAGTTGGTCGACTTCATGGTGGTTATCGAAAACCGCCGCCGCTCTTCTTTTGGAACCGGCTGGCGCAAAGACGGCGCAGAGCACCCGATGCTTTCCGAAGCCACGGTGAAAGTACGAGTAGGCGACGATGTTCTGCACACTGCCGCTGAAGGCGATGGTCCGGTTGGAGCGCTTGACGGTGCGTTACGAAAAGGATTAATCGGTGCCTACCCCGAGCTTTCAGCGATTCGCCTTACGGACTACAAGGTGCGTGTGGTGAATGAAGGCGCTGGCACCGGTGCGGCTGTACGAGTCGTAATCGAATCGGCCGACGACAAAGACGTTTGGTACACAGTTGGGGCATCGACGAATATTCTCGAAGCTAGTTGGCTTGCTCTAACCGACAGTTTCGAATGGTGGCTGTTCAAGAACGGTGTTCTTGGAAGCTAACTTTGATCGGAAGCCCGGTACGGATCGCCGTCGGTTTCGATGACCAGTTCAGTAACTTCCGATTTACCGTTTATCGAGAAAGCGCGAACGACGGGGCGAGTTTTTTCCACCAGAGAAACGATTACTTGGCGAGTAGAAATGCTCGCTACGGCTACGGCGTTCGAGATGTCGGTTTTTGACGGATAGCCCTGAGTGAACGTGTGCGAATGGTAGATTGCCACAAACACTCGATTCGAGTTCTTCGCTATTTCTTGAGCTTCGACCAACTCACCCGGCTGCATCGTGTACCGGCTTATCGGCATGCTATTCACGTTCGACATACGATGCATTTCGTCGGCTTCGTGCCCATTGCCAAGTAGTAGACCACAACTCTCGTTGGGGTCGTCTTGGAGTGCATGAGAAATGAGATCGGCAAGCAAGCGCCGCGGTATCTTGATCGACAAAGCTTCGTTTCGTGAGGTTTGGTCGGCTGACAATGGTTTTTCAACACGCTGCCAACGCGTTAGTAACGTGGATGCAAGATTATACGTACAGTCATAGAATCAATTATCGTAATTGAACGATAGTTTCGACAAAAGCTGCCTACCCACAAAAAGTTAGCCAGAGCTCAGAAATTGATGAACCAAGAAGAACTTAAGCAATCGGCTGGCATTCTGGCACTAGCCCGAGTCCGCAATCAATCGATCGACGGCCTCCCCGACGGGTACCGGCCTGCGGACGTAGCAGAGGCGTACCAAGTTCAGGAGCAACTCCATGAACTGTTGGATGAAGCAGGTTACGGCAAGCGAGTTGGCTACAAGATTGGCTGTACAACCGAAGTGATGCAACAATTCTTAGGCATCGACACCCCCTGCGCTGGCGCAATCTACAACACAGCTATCAACTACATTGCCGTGTCGGCACAGTTCGATAACTTTGCCCACCCGGGTGTTGAATGCGAAATTGCAGCATTCATCGGCTCAGACTTGGTTCCGGCGACGGATGGTTCGCCCTTCACTCGGGAATCAGTTGCTCCGGCGGTTCAGGCATTGTTTGGCGCTATCGAGATCGTCGATGACCGCTGGACCGACTACAAATCAGTCGACACACCAACTCTAATCGCCGATGATTTCTTCGCTTCTGGAATCGTTCTAAGCCAACCCAAGCCAGGCGTCGAAGCCCCTGACCTTGCCGCGGCACGAGGGCACATGATCATAAACGGCAAGCAAGTCGGCGAAGGCACAACTGGCGACATCCTCGGTCACCCATACACAGCCCTCGCTTGGCTCGCAAATTCATTAGCAGAGCGTGGTAAGCACCTGCGTTCGGGTGAAATCGTAATGCTCGGCAGCGTCGTCGAGACCCAATGGGTCGTACGCGGTGACGAAGTAGCTATCGATATCGAAGGCGTTGGAGGCGCACTTGTGAAGTTCGTTTAGTAGCTGCCGCCTCCGATGACGCTCGGCTAGATCCAAGCCTTTCGGACGCTACCAGCGTGTACTGCGGTATATCATGCCGCTTGCGCGTAGCAACGCGTCGAATCTACATCTTCGATCTGGCATCTGGAGCGGGCACATTGAAAATTACCGATATTGAAGTCATCAAATGGCATCCAGGGGCTGGTAAAAATTTCATCTACATCAAGCTTTCGACCGACGCCGGAATTACTGGCTGGGGCGAGTCTTACTCTCAAGCCGATCGAGATACCCAGATCGAAGCCCACGTCGGGCAGCTCGCACGCTACCTAATCGGTCGCGATCCGTTCCACATTCGTCATTTCATGCATGTCGCCCACGAAGACTTCGCAACAAAGCGTTCAGCGATGGATCTCCATTGCGCTCTCAGTGGCATCGAAATCGCTATGTGGGACATTGTCGGCAAAGCGACCGAGCAGCCCATCTACAATCTTATTGGCGGCCCTGTTCGCCCGACTATCAGGGTCTACGCGAACGGCTGGGCCAGCGGATCGGCAGACGACATAGCCCAAAAGGCGGCAACACTTGTCGAAGAGCGCGGGTTCAACGCTCTAAAATTCGATCCATTTCCGGGTCCGTGGCGTGAATATGTGAATCGTGAGGAACTGACAGAAGCTGCTGCAACCGTCGGCAAAGTGCGAGAGGCTGTAGGACCCGACGTTGAATTGCTGGTCGAAGTTCATCGGCGACTCGCCCCAATGAACGCAATTCGAATGGCGAAGTCGATTGAAAAGTACAACCCGTACTGGTTCGAAGAGCCCTGCCCGCCCGACAACATTGACGCGATCAAAGAAGTAAAAGAGAACACGACGATTCCGGTTGTAACCGGCGAAGCGCACTATACTCGCAACGATTTCCGTGAAATATTCGACAAGCGTGCCGCCGACATCATTAATCCCGATATCTGTAACACAGGTGGGATTCTGGAGATATCGCAAATCGCCGCAATGGCACAGCCGCACTATATCGGCGTATCGCCTCACGGATATAACTCTACGTCGATTGGTCTAGCGGCGGGTGTGCATGCTTCGGCGAACATGCCTAACTTCCTGATCTACGAATATTTCGTCAATGTCGAAGAAGTCTGCCGTAGTTTCACATCGGGCTACTTGGAGCCACACAACAGTTACATCGAACTACCAACCGCACCCGGTCTGGGCGTTGAGATCGATGAAGCGAAGCTCTCTCAACATCCGTACAAGCCGTTCCCGCCTCGAAATATTCGAACTGTAGAAGACGAACGACAGTGGCACTAGGTCACCCGAAGTACGATCTGCAAGCAGAGTTAAAACAGAACGCCCCCGACCTTGAAGGTCGGGGGCGTTCTGTTCAGATGGTCACAGTCAGTGCAGTATCGAAATGCTATGCCGTATTGCCCGGAGAAATGGCAGCGAGCACTAGCCTACTCGGTAGCCGCACCAGGTCTTGCTCGCAGCGTAATGACTGCGTCGTACAACCTGTTCTCCAAGCAAATTGGCCTGCCTCAGCTCTTTCGATGACATGAAGTTCGTGTCGAACACATGGCCAAGCAGCGCGAATACAAGACGGATTACGTACGGTTTAGCGTTCTACCAGTGGATTTCGTTATTACCCATCCAATGAACTAAGTTCAACGATACCACACGCCCTACTATTTCGGTGACGAATACCGTCACACAAACACCTATTAACAACACAGCCGTCCCGATTCAGCCTGGTACTCCTTATTTAGTTACGCATTTAGTAATATTTGGTGGCAAATACTGATAATAACCACCGATGCCGAGCATTTATGTGAATTCGCTGGGTATCTTCTCTAGTCTTTTTAGTAATCGCGTGAATACTTTCGAGCGTTTGGATCGATATTTCACGATTGCAGAACGATTCGAATACGAAGTGGCGATTTTCGTCGGGGCGGTTGCGACTATTGAGGCAACAGTCGCTGGGTCGATTCAGCAGTACTTGCTATCTCAGACCAATCCCAAAGCTGTGGAATCGTGTCGATTTTGGCCCACATGTTCTGTTGATCGGCGAAATGCGGACTCGCAGGATGACCTGACGAACCGAGTGGCACGATCCAACGACCGTTACTCCAGTTCGACGGATCATGAATGTATCGATTAATAGGACCGGTCTTGATGGCGAACTCTGCTGGCGTAGGGCTTCCGCTGGCAAACGGCACATCACCATCGCCCGATGCTTCAACCCTTGGGGGATTCAGCTGGTCGGCTGCTTCAGGATAGGCATCTGCCAACGGGTGGATGTGGCCTGTCTTGTGCAGATCGCCCCACCGCCATTTGCTGACGTCATTGCCGATTCGAGCAACCAGATAGTCGACTCCCGCTCGAAATGCATTTCGAACGAGGTCACTTGTATCGAATCCATAAGGCGCTTCGGCTAATGATCCGTCTCCCAGTCTTCGGATGAAATCTGGTTTCAGCTGTCGTCGAAGCTGATCCTCTGCTCCAGCATCAACAGCCTCGCCTGTCACTCCACCGGCTAGTGAGCCGAATGCGGCGATCGCCAATTGCTTATTGAGCTCACGAGAAGAAGCACCATAAACGGCGGCTGCGGATGAGTCTTCCTTCAGATCGTGATCCCAATCACCGAGTAGTTCTGCGGCAGTTGAATAGATACCGGCTAATCCCGGCAGGTTTCCGATTGCTCCAGCCAGTACGATTGCAGGAATCGAAATGGTATCACCGTGAATCGACGACATATCGGCAACAGTCGCCTTTCGACCTTCCAGATCGTCGATCCGTCCTTGAATACGTCGAGCTCGGTAGTCGGTGCCATACAGATGAGTCAAAAAGTGTTCGTAACCTTCGTCGACAACTCGCTGGTTACACGTAACAATCCAACCTGAATCAGGATTCTTGGATCGAGGAAGTTCTGCGTTCTTGATAAATCCATTCCACTCATTTTCGCCTGTCCAGCCTGGAATCGGCCCCCAGCCGTTCGTGCCAGATCGTGCCGGAACTCGCCCCTTGAATAGATACCCGAAGTTGCCGTGAACATCGGCATACGGATAGTTGTTCACTCGGTCGGTCCACGTATCGAACGCTTTTTCGAGTTCGTCAGCAGACTGTGACTTCATGGCGCCGTACGCAGCGTCGACCCATTTTGTTCCGCCTCTGGAGCCGGGATCAGAGATCGCTATCCCCCATCCCGAATCGACGCTTCCTGAAATGATCGGGCCATGATGAGTCTCGACTATCTCAACTTGCTGTGATTCACCGTTCTTCACAGAAATTTTCTCTGAGGAAGAAACGGCTTCAAGCCAGACATCTTTGAACAGATATTCAACCTTTCCGCCAGTCCGACGCAGTTGCTCTACAAATAAGTCTTGTGTGTCGGCACCACCGTGCGTCATGCCCCATCCGACCTTATCGTTGTGGGCGAAGTGCATTGCCATCGGAACGCCCGGAATAGAATGACCAAGAACCTGAAACTCAGGAGTATGTAGATGCACCTGATAGTAGACGTTCGGAACTTCTAGTCCACGGTGAGAATCGCCAGCTACCAAGGGCAATCCTGACTCTGTACGATCTCCGGAGATAGCCCAGCCGTTCGAGCCGCCATCGGTTTCACGTAACGATTCGGTGGCGTTAACGACCTCGGTCAATTCTTCGATGGCGTTCAGCGCACAACCAGAATATTCGGCTCCGGGTGGAACAGTCATAAGCGCACCGGGCTGGCTACCGGGAGAAATAGCGGCAGTACGCTCGGGTCCGATCTCAGCCGCCAGTTTTGCGAGCCACAGTTTCGCCTGAAACGATCCTTCTGCCGTATTACGCACTTTGTAGACGAGAATGCAGTGCCAGTCTTCCCACTTCTCCGGTTTCGTGCCAGTGAGCTTGTATTCGACCGGCAGAGGCGCTCCGGACTTTATGAAGGCGTTCACCCCGGCTGTATACGCGGTGATCATCGCCTTTGCCTCAGGACTGCATATTTCTAGGTCACGTTTTGAAACGATATGCAGCGAACGCTGTCGCATCAGGCGGTCTTGAGGGAGTCCTCGTTCGCCAAGATGCTCAGATGACCGACCGAGACAGCGCAATCGGTCGTAGTCCATCTGGAACAGTCGATCCTGCGCAGTAGCGAATCCTTGGGCGAAGAAGAGGTCGGCTTCGTTATCAGCGGAGATATGCGGGATACCCCATTTATCACGGTAAATAGTGGCACCCGAGACTATTGCCGACAGTACTTGATCCGATTCAACATCAGGTAGCGCATTTTGTAGATCAGCATCAGTTATTTGGTTAGCCATATTTCTCGGGTTAATCCTGTTTGATCTCGGCATTTATTCATCGCAACTCGGGTACCTTATTCGGAGCACCGCCAGTGTCAAGGAGATCATGAGTGAAGGTACGCTCCTTTTGCCCTTGATCACGACGATTTCATTTCGATCGGATAATCAGAAGCGTAATGAGTAGGCTATCTCCGCTCGACACACAATAAACCAAACCCCAGACAGGAACTGAACGTTGAAGATCACCAGCACATGATCTTGGGTAGCCAAAACTCCATGGAATAACAATACGGGAACCGACGAAGTACGAGACCCTACGAATCGAACATTCGTATTTATTCAGGTCGACACCGATGAAGGTATTACGTCTGGGGTGAAATCAATACATACCCTGGCCCTGTAGCCAATGGAGCCATAGCGGCGTTCGATAACCAGATCGGAAAATGGCTGATTAGAGAAAACCCAGAAGACATCGAATGAATCTGGGCAAAGATATTCAGAGGGATGATGTACATCGGGACCCGAGGTGCGACTACCGCCGTTATACATCGCACTTTGGGACGTACGCGGGAAAGCTCTTAACCAGCCGGTTTATAAATTGTTGAGTGGCGCGATCAGAGACAAAACCGCCCTTTACTGACAGCCGCCAGATCCGAAATCTCCTGAACATATCACCCAATCAGTTAAGTCAATTGCCGCTTCGGGTCACAAGGCTTTCAAGATGAATCCGATGATTCACAATCTCCACGTTGGAAATGCCAGTTTCCTAGATGGAGAAATTAGCTCTAAATGGGAAAACGCAGCGATGGATGTCGTGGCTGCTGCGCGAGAAGCCGCCGGACCAGACATAGAAATACTCATCGACGCACACGGCATGTACAACGTGCCGACAGCAATTCGCTTGGCGAATCAGGTGGCAGAACGAGATATTTTCTGGCTCGAAGAACCCGTGACTGTAGAAAGTTGGAAAGCACTGAAACAGGTCAACGAGCAGATCACTCCGCTCGTTTCGGCTGGAGAGCGACTTCACACCCGGTGGGATTTCGTTCATATTTTCGAAAACGGTCTAGCCGACTACATCATGCTCGATGTCACATGAACCGGCGGAATCACCAAGTTGAAGAAAATCGCCACAATGGCAGAGGCGTACTACCGATTTCACTGCATAACCCATCGCCCCCTACCAACGTTTTTTGGGTGCACAGGTGATTATGACAGTGCCCAACTTCTACAAGCTCGGAACAAGTCGGTACTACCTGTCGGGCTACAACGCTAAGATCGACTATCCACTAGAAATTAGCGAAGGCAACCTCATAAGATCGAGATCGACATTGACAACGAGTTCGCCGGCAAAGATTGGTAGGCGGATTCACCCCACAGTTCCATCCATGAGTAAAAAGAAACTGCCGCATCACCGTTATTTGGCGATGCGGCAGTTTAGCAAGAATAATTTAGGTCAGACTACCCAGCAACCAAGCCAGCGATCATGTCGCCAACTTGACTAGTCGTGAGCGGTCGCTCCCCACCAGTTGCGATATCGCTAGTGCGGTAACCCTCTGAAAGGATCGAATCCACCGCAGTCTCAATCGTCTGTGCTTCGTCGTTCAATCCGAGTGACAATCGGAGCAGCATTGCTGCGCTCAATATCGATGCCATCGGGTTAGCAATCGACTTACCAGCAATGTCAGGTGCAGAACCGTGGATTGGTTCGTACAACGCTGGCTTACCGCCACGTCGACGTCGACCGTTCTTTGGCGGCAATGACGACAATGAGGCTGAGGGAAGCATTCCGAGCGATCCACCAATTACGGCAGCTTCGTCGGAAATGATGTCACCAAAGGTATTTTCGGCAACGATAACGTCGAAAATCGATGGGTTAGTGATGATCTGCATTGCTGCGTTGTCGGCAAGCATGTGAATCAGCTCAACATCTGGGTACTCAATACCGACTTCAGTTGCGATTTCTCGCCAAAGTCGTGAGGACTCCATAACGTTCATTTTGTCAAGTGAGTGAACTCGCTTTTTTCGGTCTCGAGCAAGCTCGAATGCCACTCGAACGACTCGCTCGATCTCTTTTTCGGAGTATGCGAGAGTATCGACTGCTCGGCGACCACGGGAATTCTCCCAGCGACGCTTCGGCTTACCGAAGTAAAGTCCACCAGTTAGTTCACGAACGATGATGAAATCAACGCCAACCAACAGTTCTGGGCGAAGCGGAGAAGCGTCGATGAGCTGCTCGTATACCTTCGCAGGTCGTAGGTTAGCGAAAAGGCCGAGTCCCTTGCGAAGAGCGAGAATACCGTCTTCGGGTCGAACCTTTGCTAGCGGGTCGTCCCACTTTGGCCCACCGACAGCACCGAACAAAACAGCATCCGCACCAAGAACAATGTTCATGGTGTCGGCTGGAAGTGCAGAGCCGATTTGATCGATGGCAGCGCCACCAACAAGACCAGTTACGTATGTAAAATCATGTCCAAAACGGCTCCCAATAGCGTCAAGAACTTTTATCGACTCCGCGGTGACTTCTGGGCCAATACCATCTCCGCCAAGAACTGCGATCCGTGCATCCATCTAACAAGCTCCGTTTTCACTACTGGAAACCGAGTGTTTTCCAATAAAACAACCAGAGAAGTCTATCAGTGCGTAGTCGTACCCACCAACATAATTTGCAATGAGTACGCAATGCCCAGGTAAGCGCCTACCAGCGGGCGGTGCGTTTTTCCTCGAATGAGCCGATTGCTTCGCCAAGAGACATTGTGATACCGACATCGTCCAATCCTTCAAGAAGTGAGTTCTTTCGGAACGGATCAACTTCAAAGCTGGCTTTAAGACCCTGATCATCAGTAACCGTCTGTGTTTCGAGATCGACAGTTATTTTGTATCCAGAACCACGGAGCGCTCGTGCCATGATGGTGTCCACTTCTGATTCGCTGAGAATCACAGGCAGAAGACCGTTCTGCATGCAGTTATTGCGGAATATATCAGCGAAGCTCGTAGCGATAATCGACTTGTAGCCCATTTCCATGAGCGCCCACGGTGCGTGCTCCCGTGACGACCCGGATCCGAAGTTACGACCACTAACTAGAATGCTCGCGTCGCTGTATCGATCTTCATTGAGGATGAAATCGGGATTAGGAACACCGTCTTCGAGATATCGCCAGTCGAAAAACGCGAACTCTCCGAACCCGGTGCGCTCAATCCGTTTCAGGAACTGCTTCGGGATGATCTGGTCTGTGTCGACGTTCGCTCGGTCTAGCGGTGCGACGATACTGGTGAGTCTTGTGAACTTTTCCAATGTAATTACCTTTTATCTATCTGAGTTTCAGGGATTCGGATTAGAATCTGTAAGAATATTTGTAAATTTGGTTTTTGAGGTGACTTGATCGACTGACTGCCAGATACAAACGGCTATTTGCCAGAACCGCGCCGTTTAGAACGTGATCTTTCGTTTTCAAGATCTTTACGTCGAATACCCTCTTTAAGAGCCTCTTCGAGAGGATCAACCGGAGCAGGAGGAGTGACAGTAATATCGCCAACCTTGGCGTGACATGCTTCCTGACGTTTGTGAAGTTCAAGCGCAACGAAAATTGCGGCGACTCCCAGAACGGCCAGCAGGAGATCGGCGATGACTAGGCGTTGGTGAGCAATAACCACGTCGTCGAGAGTCTCTCGTACTGAGTACCAGTACATACCGATAGTACGTGGGTTGAACAGGAATACAGCGACGAATATCGCAGCCCACACATTGACGATAACAGGAACTTTACCCTTTGTTTTCCACTCGACTTGATTACTTGTTGTCACATCGGGATCGCTTCCGCGGAATAGTTCTCGGAACACCTGCCATGGCTTAATCAGGTTCAGTACGGGAACGAAAAACCACATCACCGATTTCTCAGGCGAAAATCCCTGCTTATCGCTTTTTAGAGTCAACAAGTTTCGGCTTGATCGATGCGTGAACGCCCCGAAGGCGAACATGTTGGCGAGAAATACCGCCATAAGAAGTACAAACAACATCGCACCGGTGTCTTTGACCGATGTGTACTTATCTTGAACATCCATGAGGCTAGAACACTCTGGTGTCAGAGCGATAATCTGTTCCTGAGTTGTGCAATCAACGCCTTCAATTGCGGCGAATTCAAGAATTTTGTCGACATCACGCAAAGTCGACTGCTGAGTCGGAGGGACGCTGGCAATACCTTGATTTTGTAAATCGCCAAGGTAGCTGGCTGTTGCGCGATCTTGCCATGCCAGCACCAGAGCCACTACAACCCAGGCCGTGAGAGCCACGACTACCCATCTGATCTGCGTACTGTTCGACTCGTAGCTGTAAGGCTCGTATCGTTTGGCCTTAGCGCGATCCATCTCGTTCCGACCCGTAATCCGCCCCATAACCCCGCCGCCACCGGCGACTGGACGACTGGAACTACGGGTAAGCCGACGGGCTTTACCTGAGTCAGCCGTATCTTCACCTGCGACCCGCCTATCTTTTGGCGGACGAGGGTCATATTTTCCTTTTGGATCACCGGGTTGCAATTCTTACTACTCTCAAACTTAATTCTCGACTCAAACTAGAGACCGAACTATTCGGTCTCCCAGTCTCGAACATCTACGAAGTGACCTTCGATAGCTGCCGCTGCTGCCATTTCAGGGCTTACCAAGTGTGTACGACCACCCTTACCCTGTCGGCCTTCGAAGTTTCGGTTAGATGTTGATGCACAACGTTCACCCGGTACGAGAATGTCGGGATTCATTCCAAGACACATCGAACAACCCGATTCACGCCACTCGAAACCGGCATCTTTGAAGATTTGATCGAGACCTTCTTTTTCAGCGACCATCTTTGTGAGTGTTGAACCCGGCATGATCTGAGCTCGAACGGTCGAAGCGACGGTGCGTCCCTTTACGATCTCAGAGGCAGAGCGCAGATCTTCGATCCGGGCGTTTGTACAAGATCCAATAAATACCCGGTCAATACTGATATCTTCAATCTGCGTACCTCCGGAAAGTCCCATGTACTCAAGCGCATGCTTTGCAGAAGAGACATCGGCGGGATCTTCGAAGTCATCAGGCGCAGGAACTCGGTCGGTGATCTTAGCAACCTGACCGGGGTTCGTGCCCCAACTTACGTGCGGCTCAAGAGAGTCGCAATCAATCTCAAGAAGTTCGTCGTATTGAGCGTCCTCATCACTGGCAAACTTGCGCCATTCAGCAACAGCAGTATCGAATGCATCGCCCTTGGGAACGAACTTACGTCCCTTCATCCAGTCGAACGTAGTGTCGTCTGGAGCGATAAGACCGGCTCGTGCGCCACCCTCAATTGTCATGTTGCAAACAGTCATTCGTCCTGCCATGTCGAGTTTCTTGATGGCATCGCCTGTGTACTCAACTACATACCCAGTCCAACCGGCTGTTCCCACTTCTCCAATAGCAGCGAGAATCATGTCTTTAGCTGTCACGCCCTTTTTCAGTTCGCCATTGAAGCGAACTTCCATAGTCTTAGGCTTCGCTTGACGAAGAGTTTGAGTAGCAAGAACATGCTCAACTTCAGAAGTGCCTATACCAAACGCAAGTGAACCGAAGGCACCGTGAGTCGAAGTATGGGAATCGCCACACACGATAGTCATTCCGGGCTGGGTGTAACCCTGTTCTGGGCCAATTACGTGAACGATGCCCTGTGCCGCCGAATCGATGTCATACAAAACGACTCCAGTCTCTTCGCAGTTCTTTCGAAGAGTGTCGACTTGAATACGAGCGATCGGGTCTTTGATGACTTCGTTACGTGTATCGTCGGTCGGTAAATTATGGTCGACCGTTGAAATCGTGAGATCTGGTCGTCGAACCTTTCGGTTCGTCAGCCTAAGAGCTTCGAATGCCTGCGGGGAGGTGACTTCGTGCACCAGATGAAGGTCAATGTAAATAAGAGCTGGTTGACCTTCAGGCTCGGCAACGACGTGTTGTTCCCAGATCTTTTCGAACATGGTCTTTGCCATGTGTACGTTTCTCCCGATAACTAAACGACTGATTTAGTCGTTTGCCTACAATTATTCAAAGTCTGCAGAAATAGTAACGCAAAAGCGGCACTCCGAATAATTTGGAGTGCCGCCTCTTTATGTTTCACTTTGCGTGTGTCGATCTACACCGCACCTGTGGCTGCAGATCGATCCTGTACACCGATTGTGATCAGTCGGTTGATGGCATTCACATACGCCTTGGCCGAAGCGACGACGATGTCGGAATCGGAACCACGGCCGGAGTAAACCGATCCGTCCTTCGAAACCCTGATTGTAACTTCACCAAGCGAATCGATTCCTTCGGTAACCGCCGACACGGCGAACTCGGTGAGTTCGATATCGAGGTTCACTACCAAATCGATCGCCTTGCAAACCGCATCGACAGGACCTGTGCCCTTCGAGTCGACTGTCCGTGTTTCACCATCCGGGCAATCTAGCATGATTTTCGCCTCTGGCTCTACGTCGTTACCACACACAACGTGAACGGACGTGACTTTGTAAGTTCGGTCGGTATCCACATATCGGTGCTGCTCCGACATCAGAGCTTCAAGATCAACGTCCGTAATCTCTCGCTTGTTGTCCGCAAGATCCTTGAACGTGACGAACACATTGGCAAGTTCATCGTCTGACAGATCGTAGCCGAGCTCGTGCAGACGTGATCGAAGACCCGCCCTGCCCGACAGCTTGCCAAGCACGATTGCCTGACCACGCCAACCGACAGTGTGAGGCTCCATAATCTCGAACGTGGTTCGTTCCTTCAAGTACGCATCCTGGTGAATACCAGACGAGTGCCTGAAAGCGTTTTGACCTACGATCGCCTTGTTAGCCTGAACAGGGATTCCGAAAATCGAACTAACCATACGACTGGAGTTGCCGATTTCCTTTGTGTTTATGTTTGTGCCGATCTGGTAGTGATCCGGTCGAGTCTCGATAGCCATTATCACTTCTTCAAGAGCTGCGTTACCCGCACGCTCTCCAAGTCCATTGATACAGCCCTCAACCTGCCGAGCACCGTTTTCGATGGCGGCAAGTGAGTTTGCAGAAGACATTCCGAGATCATTATGGCAGTGAACACTAATCACAGCCTGATCGATGTTCGGAACATTGTCTTTGATGCCTTTAATCAACGCACCAAACTCTTTAGGGGTTGTATACCCGACAGTGTCTGGAATGTTGACGGTAGTGGCACCAGCCTTGATGACAGCTTCCACCATCGCGTACAAGTACTCTGGCTCTGTGCGCGAGGCGTCCATCGGCGAAAACTCAACGTCGTCGACGTAAGTTTTAGCATGGGCGACAGCGTTCACAGCCATATCCATAATCGCTTCACGGTCTTGCCGCATCTGGTGCATCAGGTGGATGTCCGACGCTGAGAGGAACGTATGAATACGTGCATTCTCAACGCCTTCAAGCGCCTTACCTGCGGCATCGATATCGGCTTTTACCGCCCGCGCCAAGGAAGTAATAATCGGGCCTTTCACCTCGTTAGCGATACGGCGTACAGCCTCAAAGTCACCGGGTGAGCTACCTGCGAAACCTGCTTCGATCACATCAACGCCTAGCTTGTTTAGCTGGTGAGCGAGACGTAGTTTTTCCTCGACAGTTAGACCCGCACCGGCAGATTGCTCGCCATCACGTAGAGTCGTGTCGAAAATAATTACTTTGTCTTCACTACCGCTTTGCTGCGCCATGTGATTCCCTCCAGCGCTCGACCATCATTTGACGGGTATACCCGCCGGGTTTAAACATCGACCCGATTAGTCGAGTCGGCATTCCCTTCAAAAAAGGAGTGACTACAAATTAAGTAGTCGACTCCAACCAAGGCATCATGTCGCGAAGTTCTTTACCGACTTTTTCAACGCCGTGAACTTCGTTGTCGGCCCGCATCTGCTTGAACTTGTGCTGACCTTCATCGTTCTCAGCGATCCATTCTCGTGCGAATTCGCCCGACTGAATCTGCTTGAGAACCTTTTCCATATTCTTCTTTACGCTTGAGTCGATGATGACCGGCCCGCGTGTGTAGTCGCCGTACTCAGCAGTTTCACTGATCGAGTACCGCATGTGACCTAGGCCACCCTGGTACATCAGGTCGACAATGAGCTTGAGTTCGTGAAGAACCTCAAAGTAAGCAGATTCTGGCTCGTAGCCAGCTTCAACTAGAACTTCAAAACCGGTCTTCACGAGTTCGCTTACACCACCACAGAGAACAGCCTGCTCACCGAACAGGTCGGTTTCGGTCTCTTCTTTGAAAGTAGTTTCCAAGATACCGGCTCGTCCACCACCGACACCCTTTCCGTAAGCAAGTGCGAGGTCGTGAGCAGTTCCCGAAACGTCTTGGTGAACAGCGATGAGACATGGAACACCAAGTCCTCGCTCGAATACCGCACGTACTCGGTGACCCGGTGCCTTAGGAGCTATCATGACCACGTCTACACCTTCAGGTGCGATGATCTGTTCATACAAAATCGTGAAACCGTGGGCGAAGAGAATCGTCTTGCCTTTGGTCAGGTTTGGGAGAACGTCTTCTTCATAAACACGCTTCTGAACGGTGTCAGGAAGACAGAATGAAATTAGGTCGGCACGCCTCGTTGCTTCAGCATTCGAAACAACTTCGAGTCCTGCTTCTTCAGCAGTCTGCTTGCTGCGACTGCCTTCGTACAGGCCAACAATTACGTTGAAACCACTGTCCTTGAGGTTCAGCGCATGGGCGTGACCCTGCGATCCATATCCGAGTACTGCGATCGTCTTGTCTCGCAGTATCGAATCATCAATATCTTTATCGTAAGTGAGAGTAGCCATTTCGAATTGTCAGCCTCAGGGCTCGTGATTATGTTTCCTGCTAGCAGTCCTAGCAGCTTCTTTTGGAAGCGTCCTTAGACGCTTCCAGATTCGCCAGTCGTAATTGGAAGTACATAGGTCGGGTTGCTTGCGTTGGCCTGATAAAGACCGTCCGCTTCACCCTCGACGAGAGTTCCTCTGAGAGTTGCGACTCTGCCGGTTCGAATCACTTCCAGTAATCCAAACTTTTTGAGCAGTTCGATCAAAGAATCGATCTTCTGTCGTCCACCCGAAATTTCGAGTGTCAGACTTTCAACACCAATATCTATCACGTTAGCTCGGTATACATTCGTCAGTTCAAGCACTTCGCCACGAATTGCAGTTGGTGCCGCAACCTTGATCAGTGCCAGTTCGCGCCAGACAATGTTCTGTTCAGTTATATCGTTAACTTCCACAACATCGATCAACCGATCGAGCTGTGCCGCCACATGCCGAACGACCTCATCTGGCCCCTCGACAACAAATGTCATTCGAGACATACCTGGTTGTTCTGATCGCCCAACTGCCAAACTGGCAATGTTGAACCCGCGTCGGCGGAAAAGTCCAGATATGCGTGCGAGTACACCCGGCTTATCTTGAACAAGAGCCGATATCGTTCGTTGAAATGTACCGTTGCCTGATGCCATTAGTTCGGGTCCTCAATCAGTTCCTGAACACTTTGACCTGCCGGAATCATCGGGTAAAGATCGTCGACTTTTTCGATAACGAAATCGACAATTACAGGACCATTATGGGCGTTCGCTTCGGCGATAGCCGACTCAAGTTCATCCTGACTCGTCACACGAATTCCCTTCATACCGTAGGCTTCAGCAAGCTTCACGAAATCGGGGTTAGCCGTGTATGTTTCCGCCTGATAGTCACCGTCGTAGAAGAATCCCTGCCACTGAGTAATCATTCCCAAGTGGTTGTTGTTCAATATCGCGTACTTTACCGGCAAATTGTTTTCAACAGCCGTCGCCAGCTCCATGAGGGTCATCTGGAAACCACCGTCACCACAGATCGACCAGACTAACTTGTCTGGGTTACCAACCTGCGCACCGATAGCCGAAGGCACTTCATAGCCCATCGTTCCGGCTCCGCCAGACGATAGCCAAGAATTGGCGTTTTTGAACTGGTAGTGCTGAGCAGCCCACATTTGGTGCTGACCAACTCCGGTGGTAATAATCGCATCACCCTTGGTGACGTCAGAGAGCGCTTTCACAACGTGCTGCCCCATCAAGCGTTCAGTTTCAGGAATTCGCAACGATGGGTGCTCGGCTTTCAGGTGCTCAATGTGCCGCAACCACTCAACATGAGTCGCCTGCTTCACTTTAGGAATTAACTGGGCGAATACATCTTTGATGTTGCCGACTACCGGTGCTTCAACTTGAATACTCTTGTTGATTTCAGCGGGATCGATATCGACGTGAATCTTCTTCGACCCAGTCGAGAATCGTTTAGCATCACCAACGATACGGTCATCGAATCGGCTACCGAAGTTGATGATCAGATCGGCCTGATCGACTGCGAGCGAGGCGTAAGCCATGCCGTGCATCCCCGGGAATCCGGTGCTAAGCACGTGGTCTTCAGGAAACGATGAAATTCCGAGTAGCGTTGTAACGACCGGAATCTGAGTCTTTTCGGCGAATTCTTTCAGTTCACCCCATGAACGCGAGAGAACCACGCCGTGACCAGCAAGGATCACGGGGCGCTCTGCTTCATTGATCAGTTTAGCGGCAGCTTCAACCTGAGATTCGTCAGCCTTGCCGGTAACTTTGTATCCGGGTAGGTCGATCGGTGCGTCAGGGTTGTATTCGCCCATTTCTGTGAAGACATCTTTAGGAATGTCGATCAATACCGGTCCGGGACGACCCGTTCGTGCGATGTGGAACGCCTCGTGAATCGTTGCACCGAGATCGTCGGCACGCATTACGAGGTAGTTGTGTTTGGTTACAGGCAAGGTTGCACCGGTGATGTCAGTTTCTTGGAACGCGTCGGTGCCAATCGCAGCGCGACCTACCTGACCGGTAATTGCGACCATTGGAACCGAATCCATCATGGCTGTTGCCAGTCCGGTAACGAGGTTCGTTGCCCCAGGGCCAGACGTAGCGAACGCTACACCGACTTTGCCGGTTGAGCGTGCATAGCCATCTGCCGAGTGGGCTGCGCCCTGCTCGTGCCTCGACAGAATGTGTCGCAGATCTGGATACTGCGAGAGAACGCCGTAGAGCGGAAGAATGGCGCCACCGGGAATGCCAAAGACCACGTCGACACCCTCTTTGAGAAGCGCTTCGCAGACTATTTGACTACCACCGAGGTGCTTGGACATATCGTTTTCCTGGCACGATTGCCGATGTAAGTCGGCAATTTCTTCTTATTAAGATTTAGTAACTATCGATTCACAACTGTTGCGAACTTAGGGCATATACGAATTCACACTTACGTAGGGCAAAAAAAAATCCCGCCCCTTCACAAAGGACGAGATTTGCATCCCGCGGTACCACCTTCGATTGCCTTGCATTCAACTTTCGTCGAATACCAGACCGCTCAAGGAGCCGTAACGTGGCCAAATCCGTTTGATCCTAGCCCTGCTTTACAGAGTTCAGACCAACCGCTCCAGAGTGAGTTCTCGAATTAGTACGTACCGGATTCACACCAACACCGGCTCTCTCTTACGTACTGCATTCGGTACTACTCCCGTTCACAGCGTTTCACACACGACAATTATAAGTGTTTTGGTCGTTGAGAAGCAATCACCGAAATATGTAATGTGATAATCAAAACAACTATTCGAGTATTGATGCTGCAACAGAAACCGGTGTGCTATCCACTGGAATACACTTCTTCGGTTATTTATTGACGATTCGGCACGAAATCATTGTCTATCCAAACCAACCTTCAGATTCGGAATTTCAAATGGTCTGATATCGACGCTCTTCAGCGATTGCTGAACGAGATCGGAAGACATGGTCACAGAAATTGGCCTGCCAACGCCGACGAGCTACGTGCCGAACTGGAATTTCCTAGAGTTAAGCCGAAACGAAACATTGCTCTAGCGGAACAAGATGATCAGATCGTCGGTTACGCGATTGTCGAACTCGAAACAAACATTGGGCGTTCGGTTATCGGTATTGCCAGCAGTTCCATGGGACTGGCAATCCGCAAAGACCTGATCGACTGGGCAACGAATAACGCTGCGCGGGAAACTCCGATAGCTCACCTGTCTACTCGTGACAATGAAACCGAGCTTGAAAAGTTAATCGCACAACTTGGATGGTCGAAAGTACGTCGGTACTTAAAACTCACGACGTCATCGAATATCACCCCGGCAGTTGCGGCTGTTCCTGATGGATTCACGGTAAGAACAATGTTGGGGCTCGACGAAGTACCCGAACTAACCTTTACCCAGAACGAGGCGTTCAAAGAACACTTTGGATATTCACCGAACACCGAAGACGAAATTACCGCAAGACTACTTGCAGGTAATTCCAGTCTCGACAATATCGTTATGATTCACGATTCATACGAACAGTTGGTGGCCTACTGCTGGACACTCATTCATGAACGTGATGGGCTGAAAGTCGGACGAATCGGGATGACGGGCGTGCTGCCTACGGCTCGAAAACAGGGCCTAGGGCGAGCAATCGCCGAAGTAGGGTTTAATCATCTGGTTCGCCAAAACGTCGATTCGATAGAGCTGGATGTCGATTCAGAAAACGCCCGAGCAATCCACGTCTATTCGTCGTTAGGTTTCGAAAATGATAGTGAAGTTAGTTGGTGGGAACGGGCTCTTTAGCCTGTACCGGCACTAGCTTTCGGTAGTTATCAAGCAACGCATCCGTCGAGCGATCCCAGCTCAGTGTTTCAGCGTGCTGTCTTGCTGCATCACCCATTCGATATCTCAGAACATCATTCTTAAGAAGTTCGCACAGACGCTCAGCCATTACATCGCTCTGATTAGCGGGAACAAGGTATCCAGTTGTGCCACTTTTGACGATCGTAGGTAATCCTCCGACGTCAGACGCAACTACCGGTCGTCCACAAGCTGCCGCTTCGAGCGCCGCTAGACCAAAGCTTTCATAGTGAGATGGCAGCACACAGACATCGGCGGCGCTGTAGTGATAGGGAAGCTCGTCTTGACTTATCGAACCAATGAAATTCACCGACTGTGTAAGTTTCATTCGACTTGCCAACGTTTGCAGACGTGCTTTCTCTTGCGAGTTCTCGTCACCACCAACAACGTTCAACGTTACCTTGGTTGGGTTTTCAAAGCTCGCAACGGCACGGAAAAGGTTGTCGAGACCTTTCAATGGCTCGAGGCGACCAACAAATAAGATGTTCATTTCATCGCCGTACCCGAGGTAATCACGAGACTGTCGCTGTGACATAGGGCGAAATCGTATGAGGTCGACTCCCGGTGGAATCACATCTATTTTTGCTGGATCTATTTCACAATATTCAGCAACTGCAGCGCGTTCATGCTCAGTCCAAACTACGACCGAATCTGCGGAGCAGGCGATGTCCCTTTCTGCGATATCACGCTGAGCGACTTCTGATTCTTCAGGCATTCCCCGTCGCTTCATCTCGGCCATTGTATGGAAGCTTGTCGTGTGCGGCACGCCCCACTCAGAAGCCAAACACATAGCAACGAGACCCGAAAGCCAGTAGTGACTGCTAATGATGTCGTATTTGAGGTGGTTAGATACACAGAACCTGCGCATTTGAGATGCGAACTGTGGAAGCAGTTCGTACACACCAGTCTTGTCCAACAAGGGCGGACCAGCTGGCAGGTGAATTAATCGAGCCCCCGGAGCGAGCATCACGATCTGAGGGTCAAGCGAGTCATGGTGGCGCGTAAACACATCAACTTGAATTCCCCGAGCGGCAAGTCGTTTTGCCATCTCAAGAATGTATATGTTCATTCCGCCGGAGTCTTTGCCGCCTGCTTGGCGCATAGGACATCCGTGGACTGTGATTACTGCTACGTTCATATTCGTTGGAATCTAGTTCCCCTGAGCCCCTAAGCCGCGTTTTGCCGTTAATACAAATATCTGCCGGTCGACCCCACCGAGATGGTATTTGTATGGCTCATTCCCGCGCATGAAATCGAACACTCTGTGACCTGATTGAATAGACGATTTTATCGTCAGAGCGTGATTCAATAATCCAACCGACAGGTTAGATTGTGCTGGGTTATAACCACTGTTATATAAATAACGCACTTCACCAGACACAAATGACAACGATGTAGCTTCCCTTACGCCATCTATTTCCAAGAAGCAAAGTCGCGTAATACCTTCACGTGCCAATTCGATAGCGATCTTGCAGAAAAATTGTTCACGTTCGGTAGTCATGAACGCTCTTTTGTCGGGAGTGCTCATGCGGTGGAGTCGAATGAAGTCAGCCATAGAATTTTCGATATCAGTAGGGTCCGAAAGTTCCACGTGATTAACTTCGCCAACAGCTTCTAATCGGCGCAATTTTCGACGAAGCTCGTGTCGATCTTTTTTCCTGAGAGCAGAGACGTATTCGTCCCAACTGGCTGGTAAATCCATGCGAGGAGCGACATCTTCTTGTTCAAGCTCGACTTGCCAACCTGCATTTTCCGCTTTTTCACGAAATTGAGTAATCGTCGGTGAATTACCAGGAAGAGATTGAAGCAAGATGGTGTCGATCTCTGACATCTGGCTCACCGCAGACACGAGTGATTGAATACAAGTCGAGCTAAGTCGATCCCTTGAAAGAAAATCGTGATAGTCGACCAGATCGGTACTCCCGAGAAAGCTGATCTCAGAACCATCTATCATTAGGGGGGCGATCATATTCACTTCACCTGATTCAGAACGAACCATGATGAGCTGGAGTTCGGAATCGTTTCCAAACTCAGACCACCACGTTTTCTGCCACGTTTGCGAATCGAAGAATGTCGGTTCGGCACTATTTTCCAGAATCTGCTGCCAGTGATCTGCGAGACTTTCGAAAGTCCCCTGCTCAATCCCAGCGCTACAACAAGTCATTTTTTTAGACGTTCCTTAGTCAGCACAAATATGCGAATTCCATGACGCAAGTCAGCAGTAGTTACTTGCCGCTGTTCAGTAGATTCATAACTGAATCGATATCTGGTTCAACGTATTCAAGCTCAATGAGGGCTCGCTTCTCCGCTGTACCGGGATCTTTCAGTCCGTTACCAGTTAATATGCAGACTATGGTCTTGCCGGTCAGGTCTACACCTAGCTCAGGCAGCTTAATCAACCCAGCTACCGATGCGGAGGAGGCTGGCTCACAGAAAATGCCCTCTTCTCTAGCCAATCGTAAGTAAGCATCGATAATCTCGTTATCGTCGACGATGTCGATCATGCCTTCAGACTCGTCTCTGGCGGCTTCTGCTTTTTCCCAACTTGCAGGGTTGCCAATTCGAATCGCCGTCGCAATCGTCTCAGGCTTCAATACGGGTTTCCCTAGAACAATCGGTGCTGCTCCCGCTGCTTGAAATCCCATCATTTTGGGCGTCGTTTCGGATCTGCCCAATGACTGATACTCGTTAAAGCCCTTCCAGTAAGCAGTGATATTACCGGCATTGCCTACAGGTATACAAAGCATGTCAGGCGCTTCGCCAAGTTCGTCGACAATCTCGAAAGCGCCAGTTTTCTGGCCTTCGATTCGGTATGGGTTGACCGAGTTGACCAACTCTATATCCATGATTTCAACGATACTCCGAACGGCAGTAAGGGCGTCGTCGAAGCTACCATTTACAGCGAGGATTCGAGCACCGTACGCCATTGCCTGTGCGAGCTTACCAAGTGCGATTTCACCGGCTGGGACCAACACGAGCGTTTCTAGTTGATAGCGTGCGCCATAGGCTGCTGCTGCGGCGCTGGTATTACCAGTGGAAGCGCATATGATTCGCTTTTTGCCAGCCTCAAGGGCTTTCGCAATCGCCATAACCATGCCGCGATCTTTAAACGACCCGGTTGGATTACAGCCTTCGAGTTTGAAATATAGGTCTTTGCAACCGAGCGAATCTCCAATGTTCTGAGATCTTACGAGCGGAGTGCTCCCTTCTCCCAATGAGACTGACGGTGTGGCAGCCGTAACAGGCAGAAATTCGCGGTACCTGTCTATCAATCCAAAGTTCGTCAACGAAAGGAACGCTCCTGATCAAGCCGAGTCAAAGCTCGGCTA
Source organism: Chloroflexota bacterium (assembly GCA_018673955.1). Lineage (GTDB taxonomy): Bacteria > Chloroflexota > Dehalococcoidia > Lucifugimonadales > Lucifugimonadaceae > Lucifugimonas. The sequence continues at coordinate 29,626 of JABHBJ010000088.1, forward strand.
CTATCGAAAACTCGGGGGCCGGGGAGGGATTAACACCGATCACCGTATTTTTCAACCCGCAGCAAACTGTCCAATTGAAGAACAGTATCAAGTTCCTTAATAGATCGCACGGCACTCTGCATATTAGTCTCGCGCGCTGGGTGAGTCATTATGACCAAGTCGGCATGGCTGTTTTCTGTGTCAGTATCTTTTTGCAGTACGGAATTGATACCAATGTCTGCATCGCCCAGAATTCTTGCAACACTCGCAAGCACTCCCGGTCGATCAGAAGCAGTTAATCGGATGTAGTACTGGCACTTGTGATCAGACATCGATGCGATAGCGAATGATTCAGGTACCGACGATGATCCACCATCGTTTATTGCGCCTTTCGCAATTCTCAGCACATCTCCCATAACAGCACTGGCTGTTGGGTTTGGTCCTGCTCCAGGGCCTTGGAACCAAAGTGGTCCAACCAGATCACCTTCGACTTCAACGGTGTTCAATACACCGTTCACCGAAGCCATCGGAACATCAAGTGGAATCAACGCAGGATGCACGCGGGCAAGTAGACCTGAATCCGCATTCGCCTGAGCCACAGCGAGAAGTTTAATGGTGTAACCGAGTTCGCTGGCGTACCGGAAGTCCTTCGTATGAATTTCGCGAATGCCCTCTCGATGAATCACGTCAACCGGGACTTCGGTGTGGAACGCAAGCCGTGCGAGAACAGAAATCTTATACAGCGCATCGAAGCCATCGACATCCGCAGTCGGGTCTGATTCAGCGTAACCTAGCGCCTGTGCTTCTGCGAGCACGTCGTCGAAGTCGGCGCCTTCGTTGGCCATTTTCGTAAGAATGAAATTCGTCGTTCCGTTAATGATTCCGCGGACACTCTGGATCTTGTTCCCCGTAAGATCGTTCATCAGCGGGCCTATGATCGGTATGCCCCCTGCGACGCTCGCTTCGTAGTACAGGCAAACGTTATTTTCAGCCGCAGTGGCGAGCAGTTGGCTCCCGTACTTTGCCATGACTTCTTTGTTCGCGGTGACTACGTGCTGACCAGCATTAAGGGAACTCGTTATGTAGCTGAACGCCGGATCAACACCACCCATCAATTCAACGACAATTCCAACCTCAGGGTTGGCAATTACGGTTTCGAGATTTGTCGAGACCGTACTGGAATCGATAGTCACATCACGTTTTCGTGAGGGATCTCGAACCACAGCAGCCACTACGTTGAGAGAAAGTGCAGGATCTATCGAACGGTGTCGCTGACTGATGGCATTCGCGACCGCCGAACCGACAACACCAAGACCAAGTAGACCAACGCCCGTTGGCGGGTTGTCCGTCTTTGCTGAATTTGCCATTGACTACTGACCAGCCAGAGCAGCAGCGCCAAACGGAGGTGGAGTCGGAGTAGGAATAATTGCTGAAAGACGAACTTGGGCGTTCACCCAATCGAAGATTGCGCTATCCAAAACCATGTGAAGATCGAAATTACGCTGTTCTTCGTTGAAGAAAATTGTCATGCCCCGAGAAGTCAGCAATTCGAAATTTTCCGGATCCACTTCGCGAGCGTCGTTCACTTCAGCAACTACTAAGTAGGACCACCAGTTGTTCTCTTCGTCGAAACGTGGCGAGCTCGGCGTTCGAATCGGCAATAGCCGTTCTCCATCCCCGTCGAGACCAAACATGAGAGCATCGAGCTCTGGAATAACACCGAAAGGCTTCCAGCCCTGATCACCAAGATTCCGACTGGCGTTCGGGTCGTCAGAATACTGAAGCACTACGCTCTCCATTGTTGCTCCCGCAACTAACGTACGCTCGATCGCTCGACGATCTTCGGAATCATTAGAAAGTCTAATGATTTCGTAGATATGTACTTGAGCTTGAACACGCGGAATTGTGTCGCCTATAACGTCTCGTAGTCGCTCTTTAAACATGCTCTTTCGAATGAAATCTCTGAAAACCTTTTCATCAATACCAATACGGTGGATGAACTGTCGCTTAGCTTCTTCGACATTGTCCTTGTATTCCTGAGACTCTAGTTCTGCGACGGTAACTGCGACAAAACCAAGGATGGAGTTCAGTCGTTCGTCAACATCTTCAGCACTTACCGCAATGCCGTAGCGAGGTGCGAGTTGAAACGCTAACTCGTTTTCCTGCAGGGTCTGCAAAGAGTCGAACAGCGAGTTTCCAATTTCAAACGGAACGCCCAGATTTTCACTCATCCGTTGATTGAAACGAATGAAGTTGACTACGTCTCCACGGCTGTATTCAGTGCCTTCAACTCTGAGAGCGAGCTCACGCGGAGGAAATACGTAGTTCTGAAAATAGGCATAAACCGGAATCGCCAGCAGACCAATCAAAACCACTAGACCAACGATCATAAATGGCCGGGTTCTAACTTGAAATTGATGTTGTTCGTTGACCATTTCGCGGCGGGTTTTACCACCACGGACAGTGATACTACGACGACCAGCTTCGTAGTCGGGTATAGGCCCCCCGGGTACCGGTTTCTGCTCTTCGTTGCGATCTTCAGTTGAGTCTTCTGTGGACATTTTCGGCGCTTGCTACTGCTGCGACCGTGGATCGCTTCAAAAGCAATACCTCCGGCCATACTAACGTTGAATTGCCTGCGAGAAGAGGTTACTTCTCTTCTTCGTCAGAACTATCATCTACGGTTTCTGAAGCCTCTTCAGATGGAACGTCTTCGGTAACCTCATCGGTTTCCTCTGACGATTCCTCAGCAACTTCAGTGGAAACTTCTTCAGCAACCGCTTCGGTTTCCCGTGACGCAGTTTCTTCTGTTGATTCCTCAACGGCTTCAGCTACCACAGTAGCTTCATCAGCCTCGGTGCTAGTTTCTTCTTCAGTCGTTTCTTCTTCGTCTGAAATCTTTCCGCCGGCGGAAACAGTTCCAGTTACACGCAGGTGATCAGGAGCGTAAGGAAGCAGGGCCAAATGACGCGCACGCTTAATAGCCGTCGTCAGGTTTCTCTGGCACTTCGCACAGTTGCCAGATTTTTTTCCGGCTTCAATGCGACCACGGTCAGTGATGAATCGCCGGATGCTTGAAACATCTTTGTAGTCAACGGTGCTCTCTTTGCAGTAGCACTGGCGTCGACGTCGGGCTCCGCCGCGGCGGAATGGTGGGCGACCTGCGGCATCTTGAGTTGTTCGGGGGGGTGTCATTTTTTACCTCGCGGAAAGGACAGCAGAACTATTCGACAACTTGCCAAACTTGTCCTGCACGGAAACTGCTACCAGGGCAGTTCCTCCACGTCTTCTGATGGGTTATTTACAGCAGTAGATTGTTGAGCCGGAGACCCAAGTGGCTCTGCTGAATAAGATTGGGCTTGCGGCGGTGCGCCACTTCCCGTTGATTCACCGCCAGGAGAATCAAGGAAAACGACCTTGAAAGCTCTAACTTCTAGCGATGTGCGGGCCTCACCCGAACTGCTTGTATACTGACGTGTCGATAACCGACCATCAACAAACACTCGGCGACCCTTTGCCAAATACTGGTTTACCGATTCTGCCTGACGCTCCCAAGCGGTAACTCGGAACCATTCGGTTTCTTCGGTCCATTCACCTTTTTCGTCACGCCTGTTGTTGTTCACAGCAAGGCTGAAACTTGTAACTGGAGTGCCACTTGGCGTGTAACGCATCTCAGGATCGTTACCTGCCCGGCCAATAAGAAGTATCTGGTTAAGACTCAATTGAAATCCATCCGTACTAGCTAAAAGCCAGACTCTACTCAGCTTCTTCGGTAACAACAACCGGCTTGATCTCATCGCGAACGAGGAGATGGCGGATGATCGACTGATCGGCGCCAATCGCTCGTTCGAGCTCAGGAGCCTTGGTAGCATCGATTTCGAAGTTCGCCTGAAGGTAGTAACCCGCGGTGTTCTTCAGAATTGGGTAAGCCAATGTGCGCTTACCCCATACGTCAGTGCCTGAAACTTCACCGCCGACACCGGCTACAAGTGAAGTGATTTTTTCTACGGATTCGGTACCCTGCTCTTCGTCAGCTTCGCTACCTAGAATCCAAACTAATTCGTACTTTCTCAACGATCCACCGTGTTCTTTATAATTTTGAGCCAAACACGTTCAGTCTATCACGCGATTACGTCTCGTCAGCCACAATTTTTGCAGTAGCTGACGCTAGTTCCAAGCTAAGTGTCACTTTTCGACCATAAAACCACTAGGAATCGAGACCCGGGACTGGGAATTTCGATGCAAACTTGGCGACTTCGCCACCAAGCTTCGCAAGTGCAGATTCATTGTCGTGAGCCTTAACTGCTTCGAGAATATAACCCGCAACGTGTTCCATATCAGTCACATTCATCTCACGTGAGGTAAGTGCTGGAGTACCGATTCGGATACCAGATGTGACCATCGGCGACTCAGGATCGAATGGAATGGTATTTTTGTTTACCACTAACCCAGCAGTAATCAGAGCTGCTTCTGCATTCTTACCTGTAAGGCCAATCGACCGAGTGTCGACGAGCATCATGTGGTTCTCTGATCCGCCCGCGACGATTCTCAGTCCACCAGCAGCAAGCCCGCTGGCTAGTGCCTTCGAATTCTGAACGACCTGATTTGCGTAGTCCTTGAATTCAGGTTGCATGGCCTCTTTAAACGCAACTGCCTTACCGGCGATTGCGTGTTCCATTGGGCCGCCCTGCATATTTGGAAATACTGCGGAGTTATACTTGCGGCGAAGCGACTTTTTAGTGAGAGCCATTGCGCCACGAGGGCCCCGAAGGGTTTTGTGGGTCGTGCTCGTTACGATGTCGGCATATTGAACAGGCGACGGGTGAGCACCACCGGCGATGAGACCAGCAATGTGGGCCATGTCGACCAACAGGTAGGCACCGACTGAATCGGCAATTTCACGGAAGCGTTTGAAGTCGATGGTCATCGGATATGCGGTGTAACCGGCGATGATGATCTTTGGCTGAAACTCTTGCGCCTGTTTTTCGACAGCGTCGTAATTGAGTGCTTCAGTGTCGGGATCAACTCCATAGTGGCCGAATTCGTATAGCTTGCCCGAGAAATTCACAGGCGATCCGTGAGTAAGGTGACCACCGTGGTCGAGCGACATTGCCATCACTTTGTCGCCAGGATCAGCGAGAGTGAAGAATGCTGCCATGTTGGCCTGCGAACCAGAGTGAGGCTGAACATTGGCGTGATCGGCTCCGAATAGATCTTTTGCGCGATCAATCGCAAGCTGCTCGCTAATATCGACGTTTTCACATCCAGCGTAGTAGCGTCGCCCCGGGTACCCCTCGGCGTACTTGTTTGTGAGAACAGAACCGCCAGTTTCTAGAACGGCAGCACTGGTGTAGTTCTCAGATGCGATCATCACCAGTTGATCACGCTGACGTCGCTGTTCATTTTCTATTACTTTCGCGATTTCAGGATCAAAAGTGGAAATTGCCGACATGGGATCTCCGATATAGGGTTCCAGCGCACTTTTCAGGGCGTGGATACTGTTGCTTTGCTAGCAAATATTTGTTGAATTTAATTTTGAAATTCAAATGCAGATTTTAAGTCTATAGCTGGCACCAAAAATTCGCCGCTCTTCCTTCAATAATCACTAATATTTCGTTAGCACTCGTTATGATGTGTTGCCTTACGCCCAAGATTTGATGCGCTTCCCCTGCTGAGGACAATCTATGACCTACCCCTTTTCGATGCCAAACCAGGTGACGAATTTCGATGCTATCGACTACGTCCCAAAACGGGCAATGGTAATTTTCGCCCACCCTGACGATGCTGAAATTGGTGCAGGCGCAACAGCCGCGCTTTGGGCGGATAAGGGTTGCGAGATTACGTATGTTCAGTGCACAACGGGTAGTAGCGGAAGCAACGATACGGAGATGACTTCGGAGCGCATAGTTGCGATACGATCTGTCGAACAGCGCGCTGCTGCGGATGCAATTGGCGTTAGCGACATCGTTGTTTTAGATCACCCAGACGGCGAACTTGAAGCCGGCCGCGTGTTTTTAGGTGAAGTCGTTCACGCATTACGCAAGTATCGACCCGAAGTCGTGTTCACCCACGATCAGCACAGAATTCACCGCTTCCAGCACCGTGACCACCGAAATGTTGGTATTACGGTTCAGGACGCGGTGTATCCATATGCTCGAGATCATCTGCACTTCCCCGAGCAGCTCGTCGATGGCATCAAACCGTATAAAGTGAAGCACATATTCTTCTGGGGTACTGACATCCCCGATGTGATCGTCGATGTGTCTGATTCTGTCGATACAAAAATCAACGCACTTTCCAAACATGAAAGCCAGCTGCCAGGACTATCGTTCGGTTCAGATATGGATCTCCGAGTGCGCGCTCGACACTCTGATGCTGCCAAAGGCTACGGCTTCAAATATGGCGAATCGTTTCGACGCCTCACCGCCCGTACTTAATTGAGACTGTAACTGAATGCCACGAGTCGACTTACACACACATATCCTATCCGGCCTAGATGATGGCCCTGTAACCGTAGAAGAAAGCCTAGCGATGGCTCGCTTAGCAGCGAGTGATGGCACCGATATCATCGTGGCTACGCCTCACTACCGGGATGTGGAGCTTGAACATCATTCGTCTCCTATCGTTAGCGAATTAGCCGATACACTGAATGCCGCACTCCGAAGCGACACTCTTCGAGAGAGCACCCCTCCAGTACGAATACTCACTGGGATGACCCATCGACTTGATATGTCGCTCCCAGATTTAGTTGACTCTGAATCAGCGATCACATTGAATAGAACACGGTTTCTACTAGTCGAGCCGCCTTTTAGCCGACTTCCTTCTTATGTGGAAGAAGTTATCGGACGCCTTCTGACTCAGCGGCTCGTGCCTGTAATTGCTCATCCTGAGCGAAATATTTTATTTCAGCAAAACCCGAACCGACTGCAACATTTGGTCGATGATGGCGTGATTGTTCAGGTAGCTTCAGGCAGTCTGACCGGCGAGAATGGCGACAACGCTCGGCGAGCCGCAGAACTTTACATAAGGCGTGGTTTGGCACACGTGGTTTCATCTGAAATGCACAGCGAACGGGCGTCACGGCCACCACAATTGAGCGAGGCGTTTGAGAAAGTTGTCGATCTGGTTGGTTATCCAGAAGCGATCGATATTTTCGAGACTAATCCTGACATGATCCTTCAGGGTCGAACACCTCAACGCGAACGTGTTGCACAATCTCTCTTTAAACGAAGCTGGATGCGGAAGCCAACGATTGAAATGAGTAATCGAATAGCCGAACGAACACGGCAATCGTGGAAACAAACATTCCGTAGGGCTATGCGGCGGACAACCCGCGGATAAGTCGCACGAAGCCTGTGATTAACGGTTCAAGGAATCGGCGCAGGTAAGTTGTGAACACGTAGATCGCTATTCCAACTACTGCACCACCAATGATGTCGGTCGGGTAGAAAACCCCGGCGTACATGCGTGAGAATCCAAATAAAGCCGCTGCCGCAGACAGCCATAATCCGAACTTTCGGTTGATAGTCCAAGCTGCAGTAGCTACGGCGAATCCCACAGCCACGGGGTTTGCAGGAAATGAAGGATCAGTTGGCGGATAGAACAACAGGGTCAATTGATCGCCGTGCTCCACGAATGGCCTTGGTCGTTCGATGATGATATTGAAGAGCCAGACGACAATGTTGGCGATTGAGAGAGCGCTGATACCCATGAGTGTGGTTAGCTGATATCTGATCCGCTGTGCAGGATTATTGCCAGAGAACCAAAGACCAAGCATACTCAGCGAGAACACTAGTGGCATCATGTAGTCGCTCGCAGCGATTCGCATGAGGTTGTCGAATGCGGCTATATTGCCAGACAATCCGTTCAGCCAAATCACGATATCTGCGTCGATGGATGTCATTTCGATGACCTACCCAAAATCGACTTAATCAAATTCCACGAATCGGCTTCACTAACGCCATTTCGCCAAAGCTCACCGATATCAGCGCGGAAATTTCGCCAAGATTCAGGCTGAATAGATAAGTACGAACGATCGGTGAGCCCTGCAAGGCCGTCGGTCATTTCTGAATCCTGATCGCCGCTAGAATTACGTTGAGCACGGCTCAGAAATTCTATGGTCAGTGTTCCTACAATGGCAGAAACTACAAATGCTGCGACCGCAGCGAGAGAGAACCAACCTGTCTGCTTAACACCGTCGAGCCCACCATGGATATCGTTGACGTTACGAGCACCGGCAAGTTCATCCCAGCTGGCTTTGCCCCAGTCACGAGTCAAGGAGTCGGCCTCCACACTGCCCGCAGCCCACGGACCGTCAATCCAGAGAGGTTGCATGAAGAAAATTACGATTGCGCTGACTATCAGTACTATGCCGAACCAGCGAGTCGTAATGGCGTAAGGAGTCAGCCAAAGACCGCGCGTTCCGGCATTTGAAACGGCTATCTGAATGGCGCCAAGGCTCGTGAGAAATGCGAACAGAAAGTAATGACCCGCAAACAAATCACGTACCACTCCCGGGTCGGTATTCAACCAGCCATCCCTTACCTATCTTGAGCTCTGAAATTTGCGTATCTTCAACAATTCAAACAGCATTGATTGTTCAAACACCAGACGTAATTGCCATTTACCTACCCGCCCGCTTTTCCGCTTGACGGGGTGACCATCGTGCACCAATCAGCGTAGTTTGGCTGATCCCCGACTACCGTCTTGAAGTACAAATCCTGAAGCTTCTTGGTGATATGTCCGGTCTCGCCAGTTCCGATATTGCGATTATCTAACTCCCCAACCGAAGTTAGGTGAGCAGCGGTACCAGTGAGGAACACTTCATCAGCAAGGTATAGCTCGGATCGGTGAATATGTCGCTGAACGACTTCTAGACCAAGTTCGTCTTTCGCAAGTTGGATAACAGAGTCGCGAGTGATTCCCAATAGGCAGTTATCAGTCTCAGAAGGGGTATTGATAACGCCATCACGAATCATGAACAGGTTTTCGCCCGAACCTTCAGACACTGAACCATCCTGATTCAGCAAAATCGCTTCATCAAATCCGGCGGCGAGTGCTTCAGTCTTAGCGAGAATACTCGTTGTATACAGACCCGAAATCTTCACCCCAGTTGGCATTGAAGAGTCCATTGGACGTCGCCATGATGATGTCTGGCATTTCAGCGGACGGCTGTTATCGATGTAGTTTCCAAAGGGCTGGATTACCAGCATGAACTCGTCTGCAACAGTGTTCAGATTGAGGTTGGCAACCAGCTGCTCACCCTTGAACGCGAGAGGCCTGATGTAAACATCTTCGGCGAACCCGTTCTTCTCAAGAAGGTCGATTGTAATTTTACACAGATCGGCGACCGAGTAAGGAAGATTGATCCGCAAGATCTTGCAACCGCGCAGAAGCCGTTCGTAGTGTTCCTCTAATCGGAAGATTGCTACTTTGCCGAGTCGTTCGTTCCAGTTTCCTCGAATTCCTTCGAAGACAGCTGTTCCGTAGTGCAGAGCGTGAGTTTTGACGCCTACTGTAGCGTCCTCTTCGGGAACTTGCTTCCCACCGAGGAATGCCCAGATCTGTTGCGTCATAATTCTTCTCCTAAATATGCAATAACGCCCGCAACTTCTGCGCCCAAATCTAGGCAAATAGCAGAAAGCGCGGGCGTGTCAGCTCAAATAAGTAACTGCACTCTCAAAGGCAGCTCGTCAAAGCAACCAGCCGCCAATTATACGAACGCTTGGGCAGGCAACAAGACCAATTTGCGCACCAAAGCACAATTTAGCCTCGAAGCTGACCCTTGTGGTCGTTATTTAGTGCGCCGCGATTGTTCGTTCGGCGATGTAATCAAAATTGATATCTTCGCCCAAACCTGGAAGCATCGGCATCTCGATATAACCGTCGTTATCCATTGCGTCGACAATGCTGTTCAGGTGGTTCGGAACTTCATCGTGATCGATGAACGGGTGAAGCAATCCTCGCTCGTACCAAGTGGTGTTCATAATTCCACCGATTACTGCGAGGTTTCCAGCTCCACCACCGTGAATTTCACAATCCATGTTGAACGACTCAGCCAGATGAGCACACTTCATGCTCGGACCGATGCCTCCAACGTCGGCAACTCCTACTCGAACAATGTCGCATGCCTTGCTTGCAATCCACTCAGCACGAGTGTGGTGCTTTCCGTAAGCGTATTCAGGACCAATCACCGGAATCTCCAATTGGTCAGCGAGCCAACGATAAGACTCCGTCGAATGCTCATCCATTGGCTCTTCATACCAGTGGTAGCCGAGATGTTGAATTCCTTTACCCAACCGTAAAGCCTCCATTCTCGAGTACCAGTGGTTCGCATCAAGCATCAAGGGAAAATCAGGTCCGACAGCTTCTCGAACAGCAGCACATGCTTTGATGTCCATGTCGACACTAGGAGCCCACGTTACTGGAGGCATCCACGTGTGGAGCTTGATAGCCTTGTAACCGCGGTTGACCATCCACTCGGCGAAATTTGCGTAGTCCTCAGGAGTGGCGAGTCCACCCTCCATCTCATCACCACACATGGTCGATCCGTAGGCGAGAACCTTGTCCCGGTATCCGCCCAGCATCTTCCAAACAGGTGTGTTTGATGCACGACCTGCCAGATCCCATAATGCCATTTCGGCAACTGCCATCGAACGGTCGGTAAGATTGGCTCCGCTTCCGCGCTGCCACTTGGCAAGGTTGATCCAGAGCTTTTCACGATCCCGCGGGTCTTCGCCCATGAAGACTTTTTTGAAGAAGTTCTCAACGATGTACGGGCGAAGCGCTTCTGGCGAACCGAACGAATAGCCAGAGTTACCTTCATCGTCGATAATAGTCAATAACGCTTCAGTCGTGTCGTGTTCAGGACCCGGGTGAGTATGACCGTCGGTGTCATTTACCTTCTTAGAAGTCGATTTGAACGTGGTGACTTCAATTTTCTCGATTTTCATTTTTAGAGTGCGCTACTTTCAAATGGGATAGCTGCCGAGGCTGGTTATTGCAACGTTACGGCGATCGCATGGCTGGGCATATCGGCTCACGAAATTGGCAAGCATTCTAAGCTGATCGCCGCTGGCATGCCTCAAATTACGGTGTTTTTGTCGGTTAATTGCCGATCATTACAGTTTGAGAGTCGAAATCATGTGCCATACACTCGACTCATGCCACCACCTGCCTGATTGACTCCTGACGACTGCCAGAACAACCCAAAGATATGTCAATAGAATGGTTCTGACCAACTGACAGTCGACGGTACAACTCGCAGCGATGTGACTCAGATCGTCCCAAGTTTGGGTGTTATCGCAGTCACAGTTGTAGTCACTCGATGGTTGAGTCGGCATTCTGAACGACCGAGCGTTGAAATTCTTATTCCCTCACCTGCCCCCGTCACATTCCAGGTGACTGGGGCAGTCGTTCGCCTGATGTGTATTCTCTCGATGGTGAGCAAAGAATCGATGACGCTATCGACGCCGCCGGTGGGTTCACCGACGACGCCAATGTTGACTGGATGAATGGGGCATTACGAGTAGGAGACGGTGCGAAAGTCGTCGTTCCCTCGTTTAGCACCAGCTAGCACGGGCGATGGAAGCACTGGAACTACAAAAGGCGATGCCTCCGATGTTGATACCAGTGGTTCTAATGACTCGATAGCACCGATGGCCAACGGCTGTGGGTCGTTTCCCCCCATTAGCTCCACGCGACCGTGACAGGATCTGGGATGCCATCCCAGCGGCTCGGGCCTTGCGCCCGCATTACCGCGATTCGTTTTACGACTTCCGGATTACCGAGTCCGTGCAACGGCTTACCAGTCAATATGTTCACAGCGTTCTCGCCCCAGCGCGTAGCACCGGCAATTCCGCTGATGTCGGAAGTGCCCGCAATGTGCGGAGTTATCGTCAGATTATCGAGCTTCAGAAGCGGACTCTCGGCGTCGAGAGGCTCGATTTGCGTTACGTCGATTCCTGCGGCGTAAATCACGCCCGTTTCCAGTGCTTCCTGAAGTCCAGCTTCATCGACAATCGGACCACGTGCGCAGTTGATAAAAACGCCAGTTGGCTTCATCTTGTTGAATGCGTCGATGTTGAATATTTCGTTCGTCTCATCGGTCGCTGGGGAGTGAACAGTGAGGTAGTCCGACTCGGCGAGAAGCGTGTCGAAATCAACCATCTCTACGCCAACCAAATCGGCGGCGGTCTGAGGAACGTACGGATCGTAAGCGATGATTTTTGAAGGCCCGAATCCACGCACCCGATTAGCAAATCCCTTGCCGATGCTACCGAGTCCGAATATGCCCACGGTGTTACCCGCGATTCGCCGTAGCTGACCACGCAATGCATCGACTTCGGCTGGTCGATCTGACCATGCTCCTGCCTTCAAAACAGCGTTCTGTTCAGGAATTTTTCGAGTAATCGAAAGCAGCATAGCCATTGCGTGATCGGCTACTTCAGATGTGTTGATTCCAGGAGTGTTCGTAGCGCAGATTCCAAGCTCGGTCGCGGTTGCGAGATCGATCGAATCGACTCCAACTCCGGATCTTCCAACCATCTTGAGATCTGGCAAAGCCTCCATCACTTTGCGAGTGGTGTGCGGAACCGTGCCTACCAGCAGAACGTCGGCATCCTTCGCCGCTGTAATCACCTCGTTCTCGGTTCGAGCAGGAACGTACTCTACATCTATACCGGCATTTTCGATGACGTCGGTTGTCAGCTTGCTCGGGGGGCGGTTGTAGATGGTGATAACGACCTTGAATGCCATTCTGTTTCTCCGATTTTCTTGTGTAGGTGGCGTTGCTGTTCACGTGGATTCTCGGGCAGAAGCTTACTCTATTTCTACTTGGTGGCGGTATTGAAGATCGGTAAAATCTGGCACACAATGCGGCAATCTAAATACAACTCATCAGTACTGGAACTTCCGACGTGACTCTCGACTCTCTTCCGCTCATCGAGCCTGGCCGACTTAGGCTCAACATTCAGGTGCCGATGAGAGACGGAGTAAATCTTTCAGCCGATATTTGGTTACCACCAACTTCGCTTGGAGTGGGGCCTTGGCCGGTGCTATTACTGCGTACTATCTACGACAATCAGGAAGCTCGTTACATAGAGTGGGCTCGTCAGTTCACTGCACGCGGTTACGCTGTCGTGATGCAAGATTGCAGAGGCCGTGGCGATTCTGATGGTGATTGGGAACCGTACGTTTGCGAACTGTACGATGGCTTCGACACTCACGAATGGATCGGTGAACAAAGCTGGTGCGATGGCAACATCGGAACGTTCGGTCTTTCCTATCCCGGCTTCACGCAAACCCTGCCAGCTACGTTGCGATCAAAGTACTTAAAAGCCGTCGCACCGATTGCTTCACAACAGGACAACTACGGCCACCATCGAGTAAACGGTGTCATTCACCACAACGTGAGCTTCGCTTTCCTCAACATGCTAGGTCGATCGATGCAGTACGAATCACTAAAGCACTTCGATCAGGACACCTTGTTCTTCGCCTTGCCACTCGACACTGCAATGGAGGAAGTTTCGACTGCACACCCGTATTACGCCGGAATAATCGCTCACGAGCAATACGATGAGTGGTGGTCGAGCTACAGCTTGCGCGACAAGTACGACCAAGTTGATATTCCTTCGTACTTCATCACTGGATGGTTCGACTCGCTTTCGAACGAAAACTTCAAGCTATTCAATGGCTGGAGGAAGAACGCTCGGTCTGAAGACGCCCGCAAAAAAACCAAGTTATTGGTCGGACCCTGGAGCCACCAGATAGCCCCATGGGGCCGAGTACCTATGGGTGAAAATGGTGAGTATGCTGATCGAACTTTCGGCAAGCAGGCGCTTTCTGATGTGATCGAAATACACATGCATTGGTACGACCAGCAGCTAAAGGGCATCGATACAGGAATAGACGACGAAGCTCCGATTCGGCTGTTCGTTATGGGCGCGAACGAGTGGCACGACGAATACGAATGGCCACTGGCTCGAACTGAGTGGACGAAGTACTACTTGCATTCTTATGGAGATGCTGAATCAGACGGAGGATTGCTTTCAGTCGAAGCTCCGTCAACAGAAGAACCCGTCGATCGATTCACCTATGAGCCCAGCAACCCTGTAGCTTCGCTTGGTTCGCAGTACCAGACGTTCGATTTCTGCGGCCCGCACGATCGTTCTAAATTACAACAACGTGACGATGTCTTGACGTTCACAACCGCGCCGTTGGCGGAAGATACCGAAGTGACTGGTCCGATCAGAGCGACCATCTGGGCATCTTCGGACGCAATAGATACCGACTTCACTGCGGCACTCACCGATGTTGAACCAGACGGGAAAGCGATTGCGCTTTGCGAAGGCATTGTCCGTGCACGTTTCAGAAACGGAACAGACAATCCAGAAATGATAACACCCGGTGATATTTACGAATTCGGGATCGACATGTGGAACACTTCCAACATGTTCAAGAAGGGACATTCGATACGAGTCGAAATTTCCAGCTCGAACTTCCCTCGCTACAACCGCAACCTCAACACTGGAAACCCGATAGCCACCGACACCGAAATACGAACCGCCAATCAAACGCTCTACCACGGGGTGGAAAATCCGTCTCACCTGACGCTGCCGATCATTCCGAGGTGATGTAACACACTGTCATAATGACAACACCACAACCACGGGCACCCGGTCCAAGTTCGCAAGGCGCCTACCGGGGCGGCAAAGTTCGCAACGCCAAAGCGATCAACACGGCGGAATCGGTCGTGGAATGGGCGATGCGCCTAATTCACGGATGAAGATGATCTACATGTGGGTCGGTATCGAACTACTCATCTTGTTTTGTTAATGATTTTCGGCATCACCGATTAAAGAACCGTAAAGACGTCGGGGGACTCCTTCGATCGTCAGAACTCCGACCTAAAATCAGTGACGCGCCACGCCTGAGCGAATAAACTCGCTCAGAAATGACTTCTCACGACCAATCTTCTTCCCAACCTTTGTACGGCGTCCACACCATTCGCGATGTGATGATGCCAATGCGTGACGGCATTAATCTCGCCACAGATATTTTTCTTCCATGTCACGGTGACGGTCGAGTAGTCGACGCCAGCGAGCAAGTGCCTGCACTCCTCGTTCGGACCTCGTACGACAAGACGGCTCCCGAGTGGGACGATGTGATTCCGTATTACGTGCGGCGTGGCTACGCATTCGTCGTTCAAGATCTACGATCTCGTTTCCGCTCTGAGGGCGACGGTCACTACTACCACACAGTGAATCCGTGGGAGGGCGACGACGGGTACGACACTGTCGAGTGGCTCGCCGAGCAAGATTGGTGCTCCGGCAAGATTGGAACTTTGGGGTCTTCTCACCGAGCTATCACTCAAACCCAGCTGGCACTTCGCAAACCTCCTCACCTCGCCGCTATGTGGGTTGAAGCGGGTCCGACTGACATCTACCGACATGAGGCTCGCGAAGGCGGAGCCATGTCGCTGCAGATGTTCGGCGCTGCACATCTACACGCCCTAGATAGCCACGAAGTTGGCGACGATCCCGAGAAAGCCAGGATCATCTTAGACGCCATGCGCGACATGCCCAAGTGGCTACAAAAATTTCCGCTAAAGCCGGGAGAGACAGCTCTGCGAGTCGCCCCTGATCTCGAAAAGACTGTTTTCGACTACTACTACCGGGGTGAGTACGACGAGTGGTGGTCGCAAGAATCGGCTAATCAGGAGCCGTTACTCGAAGCTGGTGAACACGCCGATGTAGCCGTGACTGTTTCGTGCGGATGGTACGATAATTTTGTCGGTGCTACGGCAAATTATTTCAAAACGTTGAACCACCAAAACGAGTCACCGACACGACTTGTTCTCGGAGCTTGGTGACACGGCGGCACACGGTCCACTGGTCAGTGGCATGGAGATACGGACACAGGTGCAGATAGCGTTTGGGGTTCGGAGATTTACAATCCGGAGAGGCTGAAGTTTTTCGATGAGCACTTGAAGGGAATGGAAGCGAGAGAGAACGATCCGCCCGTGCGGATTTATGTTATGGGTACTGGCGATGGCAAGAAAACCCCTGAGGGTCACTTGAATCATGGCGGTTACTGGCGTGACGAGAACGAATGGCCGCTCGAACGAGCTCAGTTCCAAACGCTCTATCTGCATGATGATGGATCGCTCGATTCGTTCGAGGCGATGGAGGACGATAGCTCAGTAACGTACACGTATAATCCAGAAAAGCCGGTGCCAACGGTTGGTGGTCAGCTGGTCGGCATGTTCAAGATCAAATCACCTGAAGACGGTGGTCCCGCAGTCGACGATGTTCCAGAATTTCTCGATCAGTGGACACTCGCTCGCAATAATCTAACCGAAGTAATCGCTGCTGGTGGGTTCCATCAAAAGGAAGGTCCCGAATGGATCGGTGCCGAGGAGCCGTATCAGCTACTGAAAGATCGTTCAGACGTTTTAGCGTTCGAAACTGATCCACTGGAAGACGATACGGAAGTCACCGGCGAAGTGATGATAAAGCTGTGGGTGTCGTCGACCGCGAGCGATACTGATTTCACGGTGAAGCTAATCGACGTTTACCCGATGAGCGATGACTATCCCGAGGGCTATCACCTGAACCTGTCTGACACGATTTTGCGGGCTCGCTACCGCAATTCGTGGACCGATCCTGAAATGATGACCCCGGGCGAGCCAGCCGAAGTTTCGATCACCCTTTGGCCGACGTCGAGTGTGTTCAAGAAGGGACATCGCATTCGACTGGATATTTCGAGTTCAAACTTTCCTCGATTCGACGTAAACCCGAACACGGGCGAGCCGGTTGGGCGTCATACCCATATGCTCAAAGCTGATAACACGATTCACACCGGTGCTGATCACCCATCGAGGATAGTGCTGCCGATTATTCCCGCTGTGGAGTAGGCATGTCATACCTATTTTCAAGAGAGGGCAGTCAGGACGCGTGCGGGTGGCTCGGATAGTACTTCAGATTGAGTTGTAACCGCCAATCGACATCACTAATTGAGTTGGTAAATTCCGTAGCCAGTCTTAGCATTATTAGCGGAAATTGTAAGGAGCAAGTAATCCCCGGTATCATCACCGATCGCGCTTGATACTCCGCTCGGGGATTTGATCGATGTTTCACTGACGAGATATCGGTGGTGATACTCCTCCCTGAGTCGATAGTTCACGAAGTAGATTTCGCTGGAACTACCCTCAACTGAGACAACCCACACTAGTGCATGCTCAACTAAACTAGGAAAATGTTATTCTATTGGGAGCATATTCATCCGGTCAGCCCTCATTAATCCATGACACCAGATCCGCAAAAAAAACCTTCGTTCTTCAGCTTCCCGCACCCTATGAACTCGAGCGTCGCTCGCGTCGTAGCAGCGGGAGTTGTAATCATGGCTGTAGCCACGATTCTTCTCGACCAGCCATGGATCACTCTCGTGCTGTCATTTGGATTCATCGCTCGTGTTACAACCGGCCCACGAGTCAGCCCTTTAGCTATTCTCGCTTCTAAGGCGATCGTTCCAAAACTAGGATTACCATATCGGCCAGTTGCCGGACCACCGAAGCAGTTCGCTGCGGCTATCGGAATTGCATTTAGCGTTTCGGCGGCTATTCTTTCACTAGGATTCGGATTAAACGGAATTGCCTACATCGTTTTGGGTGGGTTGGTTTTCGCTGCCGGACTTGAAGCAGTATTTGGATTCTGCCTCGGTTGCCAGATTTTCGGCATTCTGATGAAATTTGGAGTCATTCCCCAAAGTGTCTGTGACGAGTGTGCCGATTTCGCCAACCGTGCGAAGCGCATGGCAGCCAGCGGACTCCGTCCCGACGGAACACCTTTTCTCGACTAACGTTCAGCGACGAACACTCTAAATTAAATATAAAAATACCTGACCGAATTCGGTCAGGTATTTTTATATTTAATTTTCGAAGCTCAATGACTAAGCAACACTTTATCATTGCGAAGAAGAATGACATGTAATTGAACAACCGATGAGAATCTTGGCAAAAGTAAGTTGGCGGTTGATTCGCTAATAGCGTTACACAGCGTTACTGATTGCCCCGATGCCTCAGGGCAGGCTCCTCACAATGACAACCATGCTCTCCGCAGACTACGCCTCGCCACGAGATTTGTACTCTTCGAAGAGCTTCCAAGTATTGTCGTTAAACGGATAGTACCTGCCGGGTGAACCGGGATTCTTACGAAGTTCCTTCTTGATTACCTGTTCAACCTCTTCACGTTCGGCAGCAATCTCCAAAACGCGCTCTGCCATCGCAGCAGGAACAACTACGACACCATCGTCATCACCCACGATAGCGTCGCCGGGGCGAACCACTACTCCACCGCACTCAATTACATCGTTAACACCCCACGGCTGCATCACTGCTGGTCCCTGCTTGGCAGTGGATGAATGAGCAAATACTGAGAATCCGTAGTCCTTCAACTCGGCTGTATCGCGTACTGAACCGTCAGTAACCAACCCGCCGACCTTCAACTGAGCCAAGCGGTAGAACTTGATGTCGCCACCAACCGATTCCCAAGGACCGACCGATGAAGCGACGAGCACTTCGTTGGGTCCACAAAGTTCAAACGCAACATACTCAGGAGAATCCTCAGCTTTTGGTTTGTCCTTAAGGACGTCGGGGCGGTGTGGTACGAACCGAAGAGTGACCGCCCTACCGACCATCTTCTGCCCAGGAAATATAGGACGTGCGCCATGAATCATCGCCTGCGGCCAACCGTCGACCCAAAGTCCATCAATCAGTGTTTGGGTGGGAAGTTCGCCTAATTTGGCGAGCATCTCATCTGAAATTGCGGGTGCGGAAGTCACTATCTTCTCCAATATCTACACATAACTACGTCAGGACAAAATACGGCTAGGAGCCTTGTTTGAATTTATCGAGCACTGTTACCAATGCTGCACTGGCGGGCACAGGAATATTCGCTTCACGACCGATCCGGACAACTGCGCCAAGAATGTCATCGAGTTCTAACGGTTTACCATTATTGAGATCGTACTGAAGTGAGGCTTGCGTTTCCTCAGCTTCACCGATTGCATCATTCATCTTCAATTCAACACATCGTGGTGGAAACGTAACGCCTTGCGACTGACCAACGGCGACAATCTCTTCCATAACCGTTCGAACAGTGTGCTCGCCGTGCGGGCTTGAAAGAACCTCGACGAACGAGGCCCGAGAAGCTGCCATGACAGATCCGATCGATCCTACGCTCACCATTTTGGTCCACAAGGTGTCAATGATGTTGCTACTGACCGCTACCTGCATGCCGTCTCGGTCGAACAACTTACGAACGGCTTCAGTGCGTTCGGTCGTCGAACCGTCTTCTTCCCCGAACTCGATCATCGCGGTCGAGCCGCTCTGGTGTATGTGACCTGGCCCAGCGATTCCAGTCTCGATGTATGTAGCACCCTGAAGCACGTGCTTGCCACCGAACGCCTCGCTTAGAATTTGGCCAGACGTCGCACCATTTTGAATCGTGAGAATAATCGTATCTTTACCGACCATGCCATTCATCGTAGGAAACGATTCTGCGTTCGAGTAAAGCTTGATGCAATGAAGAATCAAGTCGACTTCGCCAAAAGTCGATGGATCATCAGTAACCGGAACCTTCACATTGAAATTGCCCCAGTGACTATCGACTTGCAGTCCGTTTTTGGCGATTGCGTCGCCGTGAGCACCACGGGCGATCAAAACAACATCTTCGCCCTGATTGGCGAGAAGTCCACCGAAATATCCACCGACTGCTCCCGCACCCATTACTGCTATCCGCATTGCCAGTACCTAACCCGTTTCATTCGTATCTGTAACCGCAAACTAAATTCGCCGACAACGATATCGGATTACAGACTAGATTGGCTTGAAAATATGCAGGGACTTGCTCTATAACCTACTAACTCCATTTCAATAAATTTGCCTTTTTGACTGATTTTAATTTGTTTAAGGAATTGAAACAAACCACTGGTAAAATTGTTGGTCGAGTCAACAAAGGAACCATAAATTTGTCAGAAAATACTCTCGTTCGATCTAGTGCCCGCTCTCTCTCAGAACAGCGACCGGTAAAGATCACTCCCGGTTACGTACCCGATGCTGAAGGTTCAGCGCTAATCGAAACCGGAAATACCGTGGTGATGTGCGCAGCTACTGTAGAAACTAGAGTTCCGCCTTGGATGCGCGGCAAAGGAACCGGATGGGTAACCGCCGAGTACTCGATGCTTCCTCGCTCGACTCGTGAGCGTGTACGCCGCGAACGCTCGAAAGTTGGCGGACGGACACAGGAAATCCAGCGTCTTATCGGACGAGCCTTGCGATCGGTAACCGATCTTTCAGCTCTTGGCGAAATTTCGATAATGCTCGACTGCGATGTACTCCGCGCTGACGGTGGAACACGAACTGCTTCGATCACCGGAGCCTACGTTGCCCTTCACCAGGCGCTAAAAGAACTACATGAAGCAGGAACGATAGAAACGATTCCACTGAAAGACCAGATCGCAGCCATTAGCGTCGGCATCGTCGACGGTGCCGCCGTTCTCGATCTCGACTACAACGAAGACTCCTCAGCTGATGTCGACATGAACGTCGTTATGACTGGCGCAGGCGAATTCGTCGAGCTACAGGGCACTGGCGAAGAAGCGACGTTTAGTCGATCGCAGTTAGACGAAATGCTCGTACTCGGTGAAGTAGGAATCAAAAACCTACTCGAAGCACAACGCACAGCCCTCGGTCTCTAAAAATATTTGACGCCGTCCGAATTTTCGATGGCACAGCCTTGCAAGCAGAAGAAACAAAAGAATTACATGGCGAAAATCACTTCAGTTCTCGGACACGAAATTCTAGACTCGCGTGGCAACCCAACCGTTGGCGCAACGGTAATGCTCGATGACGGCACGTCTGCATCAGCGGCGGTTCCCTCGGGAGCCAGCACAGGCAGCCGCGAAGCTGTTGAACTTCGAGATGCTGACAAAAGTCGATTCGGCGGCAAAGGCGTTCTCAAAGCGGTGGGCGCAGTAAACGGCGAGCTTGCGAAGGCCGTTATTGGACTACAAGCGACCGATCAGCGAGCCATCGATCAAGTAATGATCGACATAGACGGCACTGCCAACAAAGGTCGAGTCGGTGCGAACGCCATACTCGCTATCTCTCTCGCAGCTCTACGGGCTGGAGCCTTCAGCTCCGGTAAGGAAGTGTTCGAACATATTGCTCAGCTCGCTAACAACGATTCGCCGATCGAACTTCCGGTTCCAATGTTCAACGTTCTAAACGGTGGTGCTCACGCAATGGGCTCAACCGATTTTCAAGAATTCATGGTCGTTCCAGCAGGTATCGACTCGTTCTCCGAAGCACTTCGCTGCGGTGCAGAGATGTACCAGTGGCTCAACAAGAAACTGCACGCCGACGGACATGCAACCACCGTTGGCGACGAGGGTGGATTTGCTCCACAGGGACTAACCAACCGACAGGCGCTTGAGTACGCAACCGCTGCTATTGAAGGCGCAGGCTACAAACCAGGCGAAGAGGTGTTCATCGCACTCGACCCTGCATCATCAGAGTTCTATGTCGACGGCATCTACGACCTCTCCCGAGAAAGCCGCAAGCTGTCGAGCGAAGAAATGGTTGAAGAGTACGCAGAGCTCGCGAACGACTTCCCGATCTACTCTGTAGAGGACGGACTTGCCGAAGACGATTGGTCTGGATGGGAAGTGCAAACAGCCAAGACAGGTGATCGCATCCAACTAGTTGGAGACGACTTATACGTTACACAGGCCCACTACGTTCAGAAGGGTATCGACACTAAGTCAGGAAACGCAGTTCTCGTGAAGTTGAATCAGGTCGGCAGCGTTTCAGAAACTCTCGACACCGTTTCCCTCGCACAAAACTCAGATTTCGGCGTTGTAATCAGTCACCGATCCGGGGAGACTGAAGATACGTCGATTGCGGATCTCGCAGTCGGGACTTCCGCCGGTCAAATCAAAACAGGTGCTCCGGCTCGAAGCGAACGAATCGCAAAATATAACCGCCTACTTCGAATCGAAGAACTTCTTGGCGATAAGGCACAATACGCAGGCAAACGAGTCCTGCCTAACTAACGCAGCAATCTTTTATTTCGATCAAAATGACACGAACTGAGCAAACGAAATAGGCAAAGACAAATGACAAAAACGAAAGTTGGAATCAACGGGTTCGGAAGAATCGGCAGACAGGTTTTCCGTACTATCGCCGAGCGACATCGCGATACTCTCGAAGTAGTCGCCATTAATGATCTCGGTGATGCGGCAACTAACGCACACCTGTTCAAGTTCGACTCAACATACGGTCGGTACTCAGGAACAGTTGAAGCAAAAGACGGATCACTGATCATCGATGGGCGAACTATAGCTTCGTTCTCAGAGCGAGAACCTTCCGAAATCAAATGGGGCGACATCGGAGTTGAGATCGTAATCGAGTCCACCGGATTATTTACTGATGCCAAAAAGGCAGCAGGCCACCTCACTGGTGGTGCGAAGAAAGTCATCATCTCGGCTCCCGCCAAGAACGAAGACCTCACGATCGTACTTGGCGTCAATCAAGATCAATACGATCCTTCAGCGCACAACGTAATCTCGAACGCATCTTGTACCACGAACTGTGTCGCTCCAATGGCGAAAGTCTTGCACGACAGCTTCGGCATCGAAAGAGCCTTGATGTCAACCATCCACGCTTACACGAACGACCAGAAAATTCTCGATCAAGTTCATAGCGATCTTCGTCGAGCTCGTGCGGCAGCGAACAGCATCATTCCGACAACTACCGGTGCAGCTAAAGCCGTGACTCTGGTGATTCCCGAACTAGAAGGCAAGATCGACGGCATGGCTTACCGAGTACCTGTGATCACTGGATCGGTAACCGATCTGACAGTGAAGCTCACTAAGGGTGCTTCACTTGCCGACGTAAACGAAGCCTACCGTCAGGCATCAATGAGCGACAATTTCCACCACATCCTCGGCTACTCCGACGAGCCGTTGGTATCTACCGATTACATCGGCAACCCGAACTCCTGCACCATCGACTCTCTCGCTACTTCAGCCGTTGGAGATGATTTCGTGAAGGTAGTCGGATGGTACGACAACGAGTGGGGTTACTCCTCACGAACTGCCGACCTCGCTAACTTCATGGTCGAAAAGGGTATCTAGCCCAGGTTCGAACAAAAAGCTTTATAAAAAGACCCGTGGCGAACATTCACCACGGGTCTTTTTATTGATTCGAATGCACTCGTTTACGCCAATAATCGGAACATAGTTATATGATACCGGTGTACAGATATTAGATATTTTCTCGAATCTGTCACAACGACACCCAATCGTAAATTCGGAGAAGTTCTGGTCCAGCCTGAGCCGGAAAGCTTCACAATAAACAAACCTACCGACACGCCCCATATAAGTTTAAGTTCTCCCAACAAACATATGAATCTAGTTGGACGAGAAGGCGAGTTGTCTGTTCTGAACAGTGCTTTAGAAGAGGCACTATCGGGGCGCACACAAACAGCAACCGTTACTGGCGAGTCAGGAATCGGCAAGACATTCCTTTATGGAGTTCTGTGATGACGATGCTGGTACTTGAATTTGGGAATCTGGAACACCTTCCCAAACCAATCAACCCTTTGATCCGGCGTTATCGAGTGATACGTGAGGATCATGGCGTTCGACCATCGTCACCATCAAGATCCACGATAAGAAAATCTTCGACTTGCTCGACTACGCGAGTGGCGATGGTTGTCGATTCGGTCTCGCTGAGCCCAATAAATATGCAGACTGGCAGATTTACGAAAGCCTGACCTATTCATAACGATCTGCAGTTAGTTATCCAATGACTATCCTCCGGGTAGACCCCTTTCAAGCGTGCCTGGCTGGCTGGGAGTTTTTATTTGTGGCGGTGCCATTACAAAAATCGAAGAAAACTGATCAGTACCCGCTCTCGATCAAGGTTTTTTTGAATAACCCAACTGTTCAATCCCCATTTTTATTATCAGCCATCGCCTGTGTACAGGCGTATAATTTCGAGCAATGCGTCACGATGACGCAAAGGTGTGGCGCGGGTTCGGTGTCGCGGTCACATTCCACCCTGATCTCCAAACGACAAATTGGATTGATCTCTAAAAGCCGGAAGGACCACAAAAATGTCTACATCAACAAATGGCGCAGCAGGCGCACAGCGTTGGAAAGAAATGTCAAAGCCGGAAGTCGGCGACTGGCGAGTAAAGGGCGGACTAGCCCAGATGCTCAAGGGCGGCGTCATCATGGACGTCGTGACCCCAGATCAAGCGAAAATTGCTGAAGACGCCGGTGCTGTGTCAGTAATGGCGCTTGAACGCGTTCCATCAGACATACGCCGTGATGGTGGAGTCGCACGAATGTCCGACTCCGATCTAATCTCAGGCATCATCGACGCCGTATCCATTCCAGTGATGGCAAAAGCTCGAATCGGCCACTTTGTCGAAGCCCAGATTCTCGAAGCACTCGGCGTCGACTACTGTGACGAATCTGAAGTTTTAACCCCAGCAGACAACGAGTACCACATCGATAAATGGCAGTACAAAATGCCTTACGTTTGTGGCGCACGAAACATCGGTGAGGCACTTCGCCGAATTGGTGAAGGTGCAGCGATGATCCGCACGAAGGGTGAAGCAGGAACAGGCGACATCGTTCACGCTGTAACGCACGCTCGTCAGATCCAGGCTGACATCCGCACGATCGAGCACGCACCAACAGAAGAACTAATGACACTCGCACGCGACTACGGCGCTCCTTACGAGCTAGTAGTTGAAGTTGCTCGCACCGGAAAACTTCCTGTTGTGAACTTCGCCGCTGGTGGAATCGCCACTCCTGCCGACGCTGCTCTGCTTATGCAGATTGGTGTTGAAGGTGTGTTCGTCGGTTCAGGAATCTTCAAGAGTTCTAACCCAGCCAAGATGGCGGATGCCATTGTTCGGGCAACGACTCACTTCAATGATCCTGACATGCTTGCCGAAATCTCTCGTGGACTAGGTGACGCTATGCCCGGTATAGAAGCGAACAAAATCCCTGAAGACGAGCAGCTTCAGACTCGTGGCTGGTAGGCGTTCAAATTACTAACGTAAACGAAAATTCAAGCACGCTGATACGACCTCGTATCGGCGTGCTTGCGCTTCAAGGTGACTTCGCCGAGCACATCCATATGCTCGATATGATCGGGATCGACTCCATCGAAGTTCGTAAGGTTCAACAGCTTTCTGAAATCGACGGTCTCATCATTCCGGGGGGAGAAAGCACGACCATCGTCAAACTGCTTAACATGTTCGATTTTGTAGACGACCTAAAGTTGCACGTTGAATCGGGAATGGCACTTTGGGGAACGTGCGCCGGGATGATCGTGATCGCCCGTGAGCTTGCCGACCCCTACCCGACTCCGATTAATCTGATCGACATTGGAGTTTCACGAAATTACTTCGGCCGACAGGTCGATAGCTTCGAAGCTGAACTAAACATAAAGGGCATCGAAGGCGATCCCATGCGAGCCGTGTTCATCCGTGCGCCCATCGTACAGAGCACCGGCGACAATATCGAAACTCTGGCGACCGTTCCGGCAACCGACGATCACCCAGAGCAGGCCGTGGCCGTAAAATCTGGGCGAGTATTGGCAACTTCGTTTCACCCGGAACTAACGCGAGACACCCGACTTCATTCTCTTTTCGTACAACTGGCAGAGGACGCTCGTATAGACGAAAATAGAACTAACGCTAAACGACGTTTGACTGAGGAACCCGCAAGCAAAGTATGATCCGCCATCTTCACCCAACAGATTCACCCGGACTGCTCCAGTTCGGTCAGTCTTCGGGCCGGGGTGAAATATGCACTTTAATAGGTGCACTTCATGGCGGACCAAGCGGTTTCCCGACGGTTAAATACGCAAGCATCGCTCTATCGCCACGAGCATGGCAGAGCTGCTGGGTCAAAGCACACCGCGGTCGAATCGATGGCGTGCTCCGAGCAGGTCCTCGGTCTGGACCACAGGCGTGGGAAGTTGCCGAGCTTTATCTACGCAATACCAAGAGTGAACTAGCACTAGATCTTCTAGAGCAAATCTCGGTCCCCGCCGGCGGTGCAGGCGCACATCGAATATTCATTCGTATACCAACCAACAGCGATCTGTTCGTTCACGCTCGTAGGGCAGGATACGCGCCCCTATACCGAGAAAGCGTATTCGTCGCAGAAACCGGCCGAACAGCGTTGACCAAACTCGGAATCCCCGATCACCCGATACGACTGCGACCAAGAATCGAAGCAGACGATCAAGCTCTTTTCAAAATGCACAGTGGAGTGACTCCGATCGAAGTAAGAATGAAGTCGGGGCAAACGCTGAAAGACTGGTCATCATCGAGCGAAAGTCTGAGCCGAAAAGCTCGCGACTGGGTTCTTGATCTACCAGACGGAGAGATCGGTGCGCTGATCCGTCTAAATTCGATACGCTCTGGTCATACGTTCACGCTAAATTGGGCAACCCGTGCCGGTTCAGAACTACCCGGATTGCTCGCAACTGCGCTGGCTGAAAGTAAAGATTCTCAAGTGTCGACAGTCGTGCCAGAATATCGGCCTGCGCTATCACATTTACTAGTCACACTCGGAT
The DNA here is from genome assembly GCA_018673955.1 of Chloroflexota bacterium. Lineage (GTDB taxonomy): Bacteria > Chloroflexota > Dehalococcoidia > Lucifugimonadales > Lucifugimonadaceae > Lucifugimonas. The sequence continues at coordinate 56,270 of JABHBJ010000088.1, forward strand.
TCACTGAACAGGCGCAATATGAGATTATGGTCAAACCGCTTGCTCAACAAGTTACAGAAGCACAAAAGGCGTTTGCGGCGATAAGCTAGCAACGTCAAAACCTACAAATCACGAACAGGAGAAGTTCGAACTGGTAGATCCCACCGCACATGTCGTCGACGACCTTCAAGCATTCATCGATATATTCCCTTACGAAATCGCCACTGCACTTGAGGCGCATGAAAATATAGGAGACCTCGTTGAGGTCGTCCTCGATCTTGGAAGAACTCCCGAAGCTCGGTTCTCGGTCGATCAAATATCGCTCAGTGACATCGAAGTTTCACGCGGTCAGATAGCCCACGTGGTCGAGCACGTCGGTCACTTTGGCGATGACAACCGAGCCGGTATCGAACGTACTCTCCACCGAATATCGGTGATGCGTAACCGGGCAGGTGAACCAGTTGGACTCACATGTCGTGTCGGCCGAGCCGTTTTCGGATCAGTTCGACTCATCGACGATCTCATACGCTCTGGTAAGAGCGTTCTCATTCTGGGTCGACCCGGAGTCGGCAAAACTACGATTCTCCGTGAAACCGCCCGCGTCCTCGCCGACGAAGACCACAAGCGTGTCGTAGTAGTCGATACCTCAAACGAAATCGCTGGCGATGGTGATGTTCCTCACCCAGCAATCGGTCATGCGCGCCGTATGCAAGTAGCGAACACTAGCTTGCAGCACAAAGTGATGATCGAAGGCGTTGAGAACCACATGCCAGAAGTCATCGTGATCGACGAAATGAGCACCGAACTCGAAGCTCTCGCGGCACGCACGATCGCCGAACGTGGCGTGCAGCTCGTCGCTACTGCCCACGGAAACACTTTAAGCAACGTGATGTCGAATCCGACTCTAGCCGACCTCGTTGGTGGGCAGCAGACTGTGACCCTCGGTGATATCGAAGCTCGGCGACGTAAAACGCAGAAGACGGTTCTCGAACGTAAGCACGAGCCTACTTTCGACATCGTTGTAGAAATTCGTGAACGAAACGCTGTAGCGATTCATCCTGAAGTCAGTACCGCAGTCGATCGCATGCTGAGGGGAATTTCGATTCCGCAGG
>JABHBJ010000048.1 GCA_018673955.1 Chloroflexota bacterium
AACATCCCAAGACGGAAGTATTGCGGGTTGCTGGTCGCGTAATGGCTCGGCGCGGAATGGGTAAAGCTGCGTTCATCGATCTAAAAGACGGTCATGGTTCGATTCAGGCGTTCGCTCGCCAGAACACGATGGGCGACGACGAGTACGAACTGTTGAGCTTGCTGGATATTGGCGACATCATCGGCGTCGAGGGTTCGGTTATACGGACACGCCGTGGCGAAATCAGTGTTCAAGCTGACAAAGTTACCGTTCTCACTAAGGCCATTCGCCCGTTGCCCGACAAGTGGCATGGTTTGCAGGATCAGGAAATTCGATTCCGCCAGCGCTATCTCGATCTGATTTCTAATGACAAGGCGATGAAGAACGCGCTGTTGCGTTCGAAGGTCGTCCAATCGATGCGAGCGTTCATGCACGGTGCCGGGTTTATCGAAGTCGAAACTCCGATTCTTGTGCCTGTGGCTGGTGGCGCTCAGGCGACTCCGTTCGCGACTCACCACAATCAGCTAAATCGTGATTTGTATTTGCGAATTGCAACAGAGCTTTATCTGAAAAAGTTGATCGTCGGCGGCATTGAACGAGTATTTGAAATCGGTCGGTTGTTCCGAAATGAGGGACTCGATCACGATCACAATCCAGAGTTCACGACCATCGAGAGCTATCAGGCGTACGCCGATTACAACGATGTGATGGAGATGGTAGAAAATTTAGTTTCGACTATCGCCAAAGAAACGACCGGCTCGATGGTTTTGCCGGAAGTGGAAGGTATTCGGCCAGAGATTGATCTGACTCCTCCCTGGCCTCGCTTGGACCTGCGTGAAGAGATCAAAAAGCGAACTGGTATCGACTTCGTTGAAACCCGTGACACTGAGTCGCTTTCTGCGGCGATGCGAGAGCGTGGAATTCACGTAGCGGCTGGTTCAGCGTGGGGGCGATTGCTTGACAAGGTTATTTCGTCGGAAGTTGAACCTCACTTGGTACAGCCGCATTTCTTGGTCGACTACCCGGTTGAGATGTCTCCGCTCGCAAAACGTAAGCCTGACTCCGACGAAATCGTCGAGAGGTTTGAAGGCTTCGTTATGGGAACCGAACTTTGCAATGCGTTTACCGAATTGAACGACCCGGTGGACCAGCGCGATCGATTTGAGCAGCAAGAGAAGATGCGGTTGGAGTTCGGTGACGATGAAGCCGATCGATTGGATGAAGACTTTCTCGTTGCTATCGAGCATGGCATGCCGCCAACGGGTGGTCTAGGCCTGGGTGTAGATCGACTCACTATGTTGATTGCAGGTGAGGTTTCGATCCGAGAAATATTGCTATTCCCTGCGATGCGCAACACGTGATCTAATTTCTTTTGGGTCGTTTCGAATTTACTAATTGAGCTTGAGCTAAAAATGATTTCACTGGAACAGATAGTCCGAGATCCTGAAAAATTCCGAGCCGCACTGGTTCGTCGCGGAGAGACACCGCCTATCGAGAGGATTATTGAACTCGACTCTCGTCGGAAAGAGTTGATTCAGGCGGTCGACGTGGACCGTGCGAACCGGAACAAGGTGAGCAAGGCTATTGGTGATGAGAAGCGAAAGCCGATGCCGGAAGAGATCGTAGAAATGCGTGAGACTGGTGACCGCATCAAAGCTATTCAGGCAGATTTGGCCGGTGTACTAGAAGAGTTGAACGCCACCCTGCTGCCGATTCCGAACGCACCGCTGGACGATGTGCCAGACGGACTAGATGAGGAATCGAATATCGTAATTCGCACTTCAGAAGGACTCACAGAAACGCACGGCAACGCACACTGGGACGTTGCTACCGAGTTAGATATTCTCGATCTTGAAGCAGGTGCGAGCATTGCAGGCGCTCGCTTTTACGTGCTGAAAGGGAAGGGCGCGAAGCTTCAACGAGCGTTGGCTTCATGGATGCTCGATATTCAGACTGAAGTCCACGGCTACACCGAGATCGACCCTCCTTTGTTGGTTCGTGGCGAGACGATGACCGGTTCAGGGAACCTGCCTAAGTTCAAGGATAATCTCTACCGAGACGATGATTCGGATTTGTGGCTTGTACCTACTGCTGAAGTCGCGCTCAACGGTTTGCATCAGGGCCAGATAATTGACCCTGATAAGCTCCCACTGAAGTACGTCGCTCAGACTCCTAGCTTCCGTAAGGAACAAACTTCGGCAGGACGAGACGTTCGCGGAATCAAGCGGGTTCATCAGTTCGAAAAAGTAGAGATGTTCCGCTATGTCGAACCAGAAACTTCTGACGAAATGTTGGAAGAGATGCTTGGTGAGGCAGAATCGCTTTGCGCTCGCCTAGGGTTGACCTACCGGGTGCTACAGCTTTGTGCTGGTGACATCGGATTCCAGTCGGCTAAAACCTACGACATCGAAGTGTGGTCGCCGGGTTGTGCCGAATGGCTTGAAGTCAGCTCGATTTCTACTTGCACCGATTTCCAGGCTCGACGAAACGGTACTCGATATCGTCCAGAAGTGGGAGCTTCGACGAAGTTGCCGCACACGCTGAACGGATCAGGATTGGCTCTACCTCGCATTTGGATCGCTGTGATCGAAAACGGTCTTCAGGAAGATGGAACGATTGTCATTCCTGAAGTACTAGTTCCGTACACCGGCTGGGATCGTATCGAAGCGAATTAGTTACGGACTGATGTTTAGCGTGTAGTTCGTTGGCGACGTCGATTGGCGGTTCGTTGCGCTGATGATGAACACTACGAAATCGTCGTCGCCGATGTTCTCGACTGTTAGGTTTCCTGCCCCGTTCGAATTGATAGGAACTTGATAGACAACCGGATCTCCAACGTCTTTTTCGTGAATAACCTGAACGAGATACTGCGTTGGGATAGTCTCTTCGACTCTCACAAATCCGTCGGCGATCCAATCGGCTGTTGTCGATGTGTCATCAACCCATTCGAGTTCAGGAATTTCGAAATCGTCCAAGCAGGCACCTGTTGAAAATACTGCGTCATCGGTGATGTATTCAAACCTGAGCAATACTTGTTCACCGACGTAATCAGAAAGATCTACCGAATCTTGAACCCAGCCGAGACTTTTTCCAGTTAGTCCTGAGCCATAGCCGTTCCCGTTTGGGTTGGAATTGTTGGAGCGTTCGGTGTCTAGAATGTCCCAAGTGCTACCGTCATCGTTGGATACCATCACATAGGCATAATCCCAAAACTCTTCGATGTCGTAGTTGACCCAGAACGTTAGTGAGGCTGAGTCGATCGACCTTATATCGACATTTCGAGTCAATGTTGAGTCGATAGAATCGCCGTGGTTCGACCACCAGCAGGTATCACCAGAATGCGGAGCGGAATCTAGTAGCGCTGTCGTCTGATCGCCCTTAAATTCTACTAACATTTTGCCCGAACCGCTCGAAGTCACAACATAGTTGGCCCCGTAAGACTTCACCGAACCTGTAATTGAATCAGGAGCGCGTTTATAGACATTTCGAACGGGCGGAACGAACTTGTCCTTATATGAGTATGCCCCTTCGCTTGTGCTGAGATAATTGGCGACGAGCCAATCGGCGTACACATCGTTAGCGGTCACATCGAACCCACGTTCGGTGAGTGTGAGGTCAACAGAGTCCATACCGTCGGCCTGATGCTGGGCAATGGCCGCGATCAAATCGTTGCCACCGTAGTGGGTGGCAAGGAACGCAAAAAATAGATGTGACGCTCCGTAGTTGGCGGTTGAAACAGAAATATCTTGCGCCCAAGCAGTGAGCGAAGTGGCGGGTGATCGAACGAACGCTGAAGCCGCCGACCTATCAAATCCGGCGATCTCAGCAGCGATTTCCGAAAGCCCTTCGTTGATCCACGAGTCTTCACTATTGTCGTTTGCAAAGTGGGTAGCGTGTTGCAACTCATGAGCGATCACGCTTAAGTATTCTCTGCCGGTGAGATTGACTCTGTCGGCAGACATATATAGCGCTTCTCGCTGGTTCGAGTGTGAGCGAATCTCTTTCGGATACGAATCGGCAGCCGAGAAATATCCGGCGACTCCCGATCGCAGAACCGCAGTGTAAACAACCATTCGATCATCGCCATCTATCCCGGGCGTTAGGGGCCTTCCAAAAACTTGAGTAACCGCCGGCCAAACATCTGTTTCAAAATTATTGCCGACTTCTTCGATGTCATTTGGATCAGGTTCAAAGCCGGTTTCAAAAACCCAGTAGGCGTGTTCTGAGATATGTGAAACCGTGCCATTTACTATTACGTTCCCGGTGTCCCTCAACACCCAGAAATTTATGTCATCGCCGACTATGAGAGGTTCTGATGGCACGATCGTTTTCAGGTCGGTGTAGCCGGGAACGAGTCGTCTACCTAGTTCTTGTAAATCGCGATCGGGAGGGGAAGGAATAATCGGTTCGGGCTGCGCTGGTATGAACACTGGTGTGGCTGTTGGAATTCTGGTTGGAACCAGCATTCGGGTTGCAGTTGCTTGTTCTGTTACTGCTGGCAGTATGGGTGCGATTTCGGTTGGTATAGATTGGTCCGCAGGACTTGAGTTCGACTCTGGGACAGGTGTTTGAGCTTTAGTGATTGGTAAAGGCGATATTTCCGGAACAGGGATTGCAACTGCAGTCGTCGCCGTGGGTAGTGGCGCGGCAGTCGCCGGTAGCGAAGTGATTATCGCTGCCATAGTTGGTTCGGCATCAACGACGCGAGTGTCGCACCCGATTACGGCAGTGACCAAAGCGATTAGGCTGATTACGTACAGTCGCTTTGGCAAGCTGATTCGCTGATGTGGGAAGTCTGAATTTTGCGGTATCACTTTGATAGTGGTTTGTCGCCATTATGTTTGGCGTTGAATTTGTTCATTGCGTTGTCGAATTCGCCGCTGACGATCATCGTTATCGCATCCGCAGCACGGTCGGCTGCCCATTTGACCATGTCTCGTGTAGTAGGGTCGAAAGTGCCCAAAACGTGATCTACCTGTACTGCTGACGACTCCGGATTCCCAACTCCTATTCGGACTCGCGGAAATTCGTTCGTACCAAGTGTTGTGATAATCGATTTCAGACCGTTGTGCCCGCCGGGTCCGCCTTGTTTTCGTATACGCACAGAACCCGGCGTCAGGTTTATATCGTCGGTGACAACAAGGATTTTGTCGGGAGGGGTTTTGAATCGGTTCGTGAGGTAGCTGAGAGCCATTCCTGAACGATTCATGAACGTTCTTGGGTAGGCGAGAACGACTGCTGATCCTCCGAGCTCAACTTCGGCGAATCGTACTTCCTTGCGCTTCCGATTCAGTTCGACGTTTGTGCGTTTGACGAGTTCATCGAGACACCACCACCCGACGTTGTGCCGGGTGTTTTTGTATTCAGGGCCAGGATTCCCTAAGCCGACAACCAGCCATGGAGTGCCTTCTGAGCCACCGCCGCTACCGCTAGGAAAGAGCTTGTCTAAGAGTGAGGAGACGTCCAATCGTCGATATTCCCGCTTGATCCACTTGGTTTGCCAAACAATTCGTTTAGAAAGGATATGACCTTACCGTCGAGAACGTTTGCTAGGTCAGACAAATCTCCAGCGGAATTGAACCGGAATAGGCTCACAAGTTTGTCAGTTTCTGGCGAATCCATTACCAAATTTGCGACAACCGAAGCGAATCGGTCACGATATCCATTGAATAGTTTGTCTACTTCGGAGATCATATCGGCAACATCGGTGTGGTTGGGGGGGCGAGTCGAGTACCGTAATCTGCTCACACTGGCATTCGGGTCGCCATTCTTCGGCTACAATAATTTCGCCAGGGTAATCGAACTTAGCGAGTTCGACATCCACCCGTTGGCTTTCGCCAACGAGATCGGCAGCGAACGAAAATGGCAGGGAATTGACCTGCCTTGATGAGTTAGTGAGCATAACCACGACTTAATTCTCCAGCAAACTATGTTGGTTGCTGGGAGGTTCGACTAGTGTGGTTAGGATTCTGAGTCCGGTTGAACCGGAACTTCTCGATTTCCCATAAATGCGATGAACTCTGACTCATTGATCACGTGTACATCGAGACGTTGAGCCTTTTCGAGTTTCGAGCCAGCTTCGGCACCTGAAACTAGGTAATTCGTTTTCTTTGTTACTGAGCCTGTGACTTTTCCACCCAGCGACTTAATTCGGTTTTGCGCTTCAGATCGTGACATAGTCTCCAACCGACCTGTAACTACGAATGTCACTCCGTTGGCTGGATGATCGGCTGAAGGCTCGGCCGTGTCGTCGATTGGATCAACACCAAGCTCTATGAGATCGTCAATTAGTTGGCGGTTTTGTACGACAGCGAAATAGTCGATAAGTGTTGATGCAACGACCGGTCCGATGCCGTCGATTGCCAGTAACTCTTCCTCTGTCGCATCTTCCACACCTGTCAGGTTGTGGAACCGACGCGATAGCCATTCGGCGCTCTCGGATCCTATGCCGGGAATTCCAAGTGCGAACAGGAGCTTTGACAGTGGTTGGGAGCGTGATAATTCAATTGCTTTGAGTAGGTTATCGACCCGGGTCTCGCCCATTTTTTCTAGTTCGAGTAAGTCTTCTCTCCGTTCGTGAAGCCGATAAACATCGGCGATATTCGATACAAACCCAAGACGCGGAAGATCTTGCGAAACTCGCTCTCCAAGACCTTCGATATCCAAAGCCCCACGTGATGCGAAATGCTCCAGGAGCCTCTCGAACTGGGCAGGGCATACACCGTTTACGCAGCGAGTGACGGCTTCGTATTCCGACTGCATGGTTTCAGTGCCACACGATGGACAGGCGTCAGGAAATTCGTATGGCCGTGAATCGTCGGGTCGTTGGTTTTGTGCCGCAACTTCTACAACCTGCGGTATTACATCGCCGGCTCGTTGAATAACGACTCGGTCGCCTTCTCGGAAATCTTTGCGAGCAATTTCGTCTTTGTTGTGGAGCGTTGCACGCCCGACGGTGACACCGCCAACCATGACCGGTTCGAGTTCTGCCCACGGAGTCAGCGCACCTGTGCGGCCTACGTTCACATGAATGGCTTTTAGGGTTGTTTCAGCTCGCTCAGCCGGGAATTTGTAGGCGATGGCCCAGCGAGGATCACGACCTACGAATCCGAGTCGACTTTGAAGAGATAACGAGTCGATTTTGATTACGACGCCATCAATGCCGTAATCGAGCGCATCACGCACTTCAACAGCGTTGGCTATCGCTGCCATTACTTCTTCAACAGTATTCGCTTTGCGAGTCCATTCGTTCTTGCGTCCCCCCCAGGTGTTGATCGTTTGCAGAGTGTCCCAGTGACTTGAAGGGGACTCGGCGCCTTCGAGATAGCCTAGGGCGTAGAAAAACATGTCGAGCGGGCGTTTCGCCGTTTCTGTCGAGTCGAGTTGCCTCAGCGATCCTGAGGCTGCGTTGCGAGGGTTTACATATGCGGGTATTTCTGCCGCTTCTCGCTGGATATTTAACTCTGTAAATTTGGAGTTTGGCAGAAATACTTCGCCACGTAGTTCGATAACAGGCGGAATTTTTTCCGGTGGTCCCTCAAGCTTCAGAGGCACACTGCGAATTGTGCGAACGTTCGCTGTGACATCCTCGCCTCGTTCGCCGTCGCCCCTGGTTGCTGCACGCTCCATGACTCCGTCACGGTAAGTGATAGCGAGGGCTAGTCCGTCGATCTTCAACTCGCACACCATTTGTGCACTTTCGAGTTCAAGGAAATCGAGCGCTCGTTTGTACCAAGCTCTAAAACCATCTTCGTCGAACACGTTTCCGAGACTCAGCATCGGAAACGGATGAACGACTTCATCGAACCTGGACGATGGCGGAGCGCCTACTCGCTGGGTCGGAGTATCTGGAGTCCTTAGTTCAGGGTGTGCTTCTTCGAGTGCCAGTAACTCCTGCATTCGGGCGTCCCACTCTGCGTCGTCGAGTTCGGGAGCATTTTCGATGTAGTACAGGCGGTTAGCACGATTTATTTCTGCACGCAGTTGCGTAGCACGTTCGATAGCTTCTTCTCGAGTCGAAGCATCAGAATCGAACTGCATTTGTAGGGTGAAATCGTTGTTTGGCACGAGAGAATGTCCAACGCATGCGACTTGATAGAAGAGTTGAGGGATTTGAAGAAAACTACCCTCGAAAAGTCATCTGCCGAGTATAACAACGCCTCGCACAACCAACCTAGGTTTAAATTTACTAACTATTCGAGGCATAACTTGGGTAGACCGGGCTGATCGCGTACCATCGAGGTCTATACTCGTTTTACTAAATGTATCGATTACCATGTATTCGCCATCTCATTTCGTAGTTACCTATGGCAGAAATTCAACCGTTCAGGGCAGTTCGCTACAACCCAGATGTCGCAGGCGACGTCAGTCTTCACGTATGTCCGCCGTTCGACGTGATTACCCCACATCTCCAGCAGGAGCTGTATGCTCGCTCGCCCTATAACATTGTGCGACTCGAACTTGCGCGACGTGGACTTGCTGAAGACCCGTACGAAAAAGCGGCAGAAACGGCGCAAGATTGGATGGACTCTGGCGTGTTGAAGCACGAGGACGCTCCTTCGATTTACGTGACCGAAGAGGAATTCGAGTATCAGGGCGAAACACTACTTCGAAGAGGGTTCGTGTCTGCCGTTCGGCTTGAGGACTACGATCAAAAGGTTGTACTTCCACATGAAGGGACCCGCGCAGAGTGGGTTGCCGACCGTGTGAAGCTAATGACGGCCGCTCAATCTAACTACAGCCCGCTATTGTCGATTTTTAGAGACGATCTCCGTTCAAGTGTAGGAAATATCGTTCGTGCGATTGCCGGTGGTGAACCCACGGCAGTTTTCAGCCCGCCGGATATGCCGCGGTTGAGACTGTGGAGAGTTTCTGATCCAGGGACTATCGATGTGCTTCAGAGCGCTCTGAAAGATGCCGACATATTTATCGCTGACGGCCATCATCGGTACGAAGCGGCTTTGCGTTATCGCGGCAGTGTTCGTGCTGAACGAGAGGTTGATCACAACGAGTCGATCAACTTCCGAATAATGCTGCTCGTTTCTTTCGATGAGCCGGGATTAATCACTCGTGGCTATCACAGGCTTGTCGAATCGGCGACTGACGAAGAGTTTGCGGAGATCGTTGGTTCAATCGAAAAAACTTGCGACCTTGAAGATTGGACCCCGAGCGAGGGGCTTTCGACTGCTGAACAGATCGAAGAATTTTCGGTTGCGCTTGGCGAACGTGAAGATAATGAAGTTACTTTTGGTTTGTACTCGAAAGAACCGGGCAAGTTTCATATCGCTCGAATGAAATCGCCTCACCCTGCTGAGAATGCGATAGAGAACTCCGAGTACTCGCATTTACATTCTCACATCCTCGGGCCTGCAATTGCCAAGGAACGTGAAGAGCGTGTAATTAGTCCGCATCACGATGCTGCATTGATTGCTGGTCAGATCGAGAGCGGTGCAGCCAGAATGGCGTTCATCATGCGACCTGTGCCGCTTGATGAGTTTGTTTCGATCGTTACACGCGGTTGGCGTTTGCCACCTAAGGCAACTAATTTCTACCCGAAGCCACCCGCAGGCGCCGTGATTCAAGAGTTTGGTGATCAACTCTAAGCTGCGCCTACACTGAGCGATTCTTCAATCACTGAAAGTACTTCAGTGACGGTTGGTCGATTGCCTGGATCGGTAGCGATGAGCTGTGCTATCAGACCGCCGTGGGCATCGAATACGAAGCTGGCAGGACTACTTTCTCCAGAGTTGTTCAGATCGAACACTTGCCAGTCGCTTGCAACAACATTGAGCGGATCGGCGATGAGCGGGAAGTCTAGTCCAAGTTCATCTCGCATCTCGATAACTCTGGTCGGCTGATCGGAAATTACCACCACAACTTCTGCGTCTAGTTCATCGAACTCGGAAATTTTCGATTGGATGACGCGCATCTGAGAGATGTCGAGTTCATCGGTCGTGCTTGGAACGAACACTAGATAAACGGGTGTGACGCCAAGTAAGTCTTCAAGTCGGGTATTTTCGCCGTCAATTGTTGAAACCGAGAACACCTGCTCTATTGGTAGCGAGTCTGATTCGCTTGAGATTGTGTCGGTGTATCTGGGTTTCTCGACCGTGGCGGAGTGATCTTCGGGGGCAGGGCTGAGGATCGGCGACGGGCTTGAATCGAGAGATAGAGCGCTCGAACAGGCCGCTGTGGCGAACAGCGCTGTTAGGATTACGATTGTCGAGAGTGTTCGGATATTCACGCTCATCAGCCTAGCCGAGATTTTTGATTTGCTCTTTGATTTCTTCGGCTTCGATGATAGGTGCGTGGATAGGCAATTCGCCAGTAGGCAGGGATGACGATTCCGTAGCATACGCAGCGATTGACGAGAAAATCCCAACGACCAATAAACTCTCAAGAATTCGTCAATTGCTTGTAAGTAAGATCGTGCTTGTTGGCATCGCTTGTCCCAACCAACCCAGAATTTTTCTGATGTAGAAAGGCGCAGCCATCTCGACTGCGCCTACTCAAAGTTTGCTTAGTTCGATGCGACTGTCACTAATTAGATCATTGGTAGTCGCAATCAAACTTGCGAATTCATCGCCTTGAGGGTTTCTTCCGCAGCGTTCAAAGCCTCATCGATGTGAGACTTTTCTACCCAACCCATGTGACCAACTCGGAAAATCTTGCCAACAAGCGACTTCTGGCCGCCACCAAGAATCACGTTGTGATCCTTGTTAACTTTTGCCAAGAAGGCCTTTCCATCAAGACCTTCCGGTAAGCGGATGGCTGTAACGGTGTTCGAAGCGAACTTGGGATCAGGAAGCAGTTCGAGTCCGAGCGCCTTCGCACCGTCGCGAGTGTGCTGTGCGATTTCGTGGTGACGTCCGAATACGTTTTCGATTCCCTCGTCGACCATCGACTGCAACGCCACCTCCAGCGTGAACATCGCCGGTAGGCAAGGAGTAAACGGTGGTTGGCCGATTTTTAGATAGTCCTCATACTGTTCGATATCGAGGTAGTACTTCGGAGTGGTCGATGTGGCGTGAGCCTTCCAAGCCTTCTCCGAGAAAGTAACCATCGAGATTCCAGGAGGTGAAATCCAGCTCTTCTGCGAAGCGGTAGCAACAACGTCGATCCCCCAAGCGTCGACAGCGATAGAAATACCACCAGCGCTCGATACAGCATCGACGAGGATGAGAGCGTCAGATTCTTCATGAATGACCTTGCAGAGATCTTCCAGCGGGTTGGAGACACCTGTTGAGCTTTCGTTGTGGGTGAAGATCACTGCCTTCACATCGCTCATACCTTTGAGAGTCTCTCGAACCTTGTCGAGATCGGCAGCTTGCCCGAGATCGAATGAAATGCGAGTGGTCTCGGCACCGTACGCCTCGGCGATTTCAGCGAATCGCTCGCCAAAGACACCGACGATGATCGAAAGAACCTTGTCGCCCGGTGAAATCGTATTCACGATGGAGGTTTCCATTGCACCGGTCCCTGACGATGTGATGAAATACACATCGTTCTTAGTCATGAAAACCGTCTTCAAGTTTTTCGTCATGCGATCGAGCATGTCGGCGTACTCAGGGCCACGGTGATTAATCATTTGCGAACCGGCGAGTGCTAGGACGTCGTCGGGAAGCGGTACTGGGCCTGGTATTCGAAGGTTTGGCTGATTCTGGCTGCTCACCGGAGTGCTCGTTTCATACGGTTTCTGTCTAAGAGTTTTTCTAAGTTAAGGTCGTTCAAATGATTGTTTTTGCAAACTATCAAAGGACGAACCGAATGAATTCTAAACCTCACTATGTAAAACGGCTGTAAATTCCGCGTGTAGGTGTTTGTGAGTGTTGGCGTGATGGCTAATTCATTAGAAGAGGTTTTGCCCCGTAGGAGAGAATGAACTTGTAGGAATCATCGTAGTACTTAGGTGCCCTAGTGAGATCCTCTTTGTCCCCATTGGGGATGAAAATCACAAAACCTTCCCAAGCTTTCGTTAACATAACTCGGTAGCGATTGGAGACAAATACACGAGGGCCTTCGTCTCTAACTGTTTGCCCATTTGAACCACGAAATTGCCATTTTGTCCATACGTTACCGTCGTGACGAAGGTCAGCACCCCAACAAACACCGGGCCAGTCAAGTTCTAATCCTTGCACGGCAAACTCAGTTGGCGGCACTTCCATTTGATTGGATGGTCGAACATCTCCATGAGGTTGTAGGAACCATTCTTCAGCAGATATTGGTTCGTCAACGGCAATTCCGTCACAACGATATTTTCGTGTGGGGGATGATCTGAATGCCGTTCTAGATATTCGGTGAGCCAAGTGTGGACGTTGCTGGTAAGTGGTGATGCACTATGGCGCGCATCCTCCCTGTTATTACCGGTTTTGCGGAAGAGCTCGTTTTCAAGTGAACAAGCTAAAACTTTGACCAAAAGCCCATTACCTGACAGCAATATAGATTTATCTGCAAAAGGACCATGGACTGCGCTTAGCGAACCTTACTCAGCCAGCTTTACCAAGGAGTAGTTTTTTCGGCCTCGTCGGATTACTAGGAGTCGGCCTTCTACCAGGTCGTTAACTCCTACCATGCGGCCTGCGTCGGTGATTTGTTCGCCGTTGAGGTACATGCCGCCTTGGTCGATGGTGCGCTTTACGTCACCGCCGGATTTACCAGCTCCCGCCGAAACAGCCAGTTCAGAAAAGCGTATGCCTTCGCCTGAAAGCTGATCTGGGTTTACTTCGGTTACTGAAGAACCATCGAGAACGTCTTCCATTTGGTCGGCTGATAATCCAGAAATATCTCCGCCGAAGAACGCTTGGGTCACCTTCAAAGCCTGATCGAGCCCGCCCTGACCGTGAATCGTTCGCGTCACTTCTTCCGCCAACGCTTTTTGTGCCGCACGATTATGAGGTTCTTCACTGACTGCCTCAGCAAGCCCACCGATTTGGAGTTGGTTCAGCATTGTGAACAGTTTCACGTAGGGAACGGCGTCGGCATCGGCTACGTTTAAGAAGAACTGGTATAGCTTGTACGGCGAAGTCTGCTTAGGATCGAGCGTCGGTGCTCCGCCAATCGACTTGCCGAACTTTTCACCGTTTGCATTCACTACCAGCGGGTAGGCGATTCCGTGTGCGCGTAGGCGACCTTCAGAGTCTGCGCCATGAATACGCCGGATCAGATCCACTCCACCCAGAATATTGCCCCATTGGTCGCTTCCACCAGCTTGAAAGCCGACGTTATCGCGATCGTAGAGTGTCAGAAAGTCGTATGCCTGAAGCAGCTGGTAGCTGAACTCAGTGAACGATATTCCGCTGTCTCGACTGAATCGATCTTTCACAGAATCACGACTCATCATCGTGTTCACCGTGAAGTGCTTTCCAACGTCTCTAAGGAACGTCAGAAGATCGGTTGTGCGAAGCCAGTCGGCGTTGTTTACTACTTTGGCCGGATTGGATTTAGCGTTGAAGTCTAAAAATGGTTCCAATTGCGCATGAATTGCCTCGACGTTGTAATCGATGTCGGCGACCGACAACAGTGTACGTTCGTCGGCGCGACCTGAAGGGTCGCCGATCATGCCGGTGCCGCCGCCAACTAGAGCCACTGGGGTGTGACCGTACTGCTGGAGTCGGACGAGTCCCATGATGGCTACTAGGTTGCCGATGTGGAGGCTGCTAGCTGTGGGGTCGAAGCCGTTGTAGCAGATGATTTTTTCAGTTGCGAGAGTGTGTGCTGCGCCCGGCGTGGCGTCGAATAATGCACCACGCCATTCGAGGTCTTCAACTACGTTTTCAAATTCTGTGTTTATTGTCATCGGATTGTTCTTTTAAGAGCCGTTCGTAGGCTTAAGGATCATAGTGCGATGTTGGGCTAGGTTTTTGCGAGTATCTCGCGGGTCTGCTCAACGTCTTTATTCATTTGTTCGATTAGTTGTTCGACTGTTTCGAATGCGACTTCGGATCTGAGTCGTTTAACGAATTCAAGGCGCAGTCGCTTGGTATAGACATCCCCGTCGAAGTCTAGAAGGAATGCTTCGATGGTGCGACCGCCATCGGTTTCAAAGGTGGGTCGCACTCCGATGCTGGTGGCGGCACTGTGGTTGTTGCCGTCGACTTCCGCGATAGTTGCGTAAATGCCGTTATCAGGAACGGTTACGGCGAATTCAGGTTTGATGTTCGCCGTGGGGAAGCCGATTTCTCGCCCGCGCTTCTCACCGTCAGCGACAACTCCCTGAATTGAGTAGTTTCGGCCCAGCATTTTTGCAGCAAGTTCACAGTTTCCGCTGACGATTGCGATTCTAATTACCGAGCTTGAAACCGCTTCGCCATCGACAACTATCGACGGAACGCCAATGAATTCGATATCAGTGTGCGTGTCCGCAGCAGAAAGCTGCTCAACGCCGGCGCGATTGGAACCGATCATTGCGCCGGGGCCGAGAATCAGTGATACGAGGCCGATTCGTTCTTCCAATGCACCAATGAATTCGTCGGACGATAGTTTTTGTATTGCTGTGGTGAAGTTAAGTTCGACCACATGATCGATCCCGATTTGCTTCAGGATGTGGTTGCGTGTTTCGAAATCACTGAGGTAAGTAACTTGATTGCTCGGCTTGATAAACGCACGCGGTTGCTCTCGGAACACAAAAGCCACTGATTTTGCGCCGCGCTTCGACGCTTCATCTTGTACTCGTTGGAGTAGCGCTTGATGTCCGAGATGAACTCCGTCGAAGGTCCCGATAGTCGCAACTGTCGGGCCTTCAATAACATCTATAGAAGCGAACAGATCGGAAATCGACATGATCGTCCGTTGCGGAGACTAGCGGCTCGATGAAAAGGAACCGCTGTTCCCAACTTTCTAGCTAAGGGTTGCGTGTGCCTCGTGAAGCAGCTCTTCGGTAGTCTCCCAATTGATGCAAGCATCAGTGATCGAGACACCGTACTTCAAAACGGAAGGATCACCCAGCGACTGGTTGCCTTCGTTCAGGTGGCTTTCGAGCATGAGCCCGATTACACCCTTGTTGCCACTGGTGCGCTGTTTAATAGCATCACGGAACACGATCGGTTGTCGGTTGTGATCCTTGTTGCTGTTCGCGTGCGAGCAGTCGATAACAACGTTGGGTCGCAGGCCAGCGCCTTCTAGCAAGCTCGATGCCTTTGCCACGATTTCTTTGTCGTAGTTCGGACCAGTTGATCCCCCACGAAGAATCAGATGCTGTGCCTTGTTACCGGCGGTTTTGACCACAGAAGCACGACCATCGAGGTCGATGCCGAGAAATGAGTGTGGTGAACGAGCAGCCGTCATTGCGTCGACAGCGATCTGCAGGCTTCCACCCGTGCCGTTCTTGTATCCGATTGGCATTGAAAGTCCGCTCGCCATTTGTCGGTGGGTTTGGCTTTCGGTCGTGCGTGCCCCGATGGCGCCCCAAGAAATGAGATCGGCAAGGTACTGAGGGGTGAACGGATCGAGGAACTCTGTTCCTGCTGGCAATCCGAGTTTCAGTACTTCAAGTAGGAAAGCCCGTGCACGAGTAAGACCCGCTTGCATGTCGAACGTACCGTCGAGGTTAGGATCGTTGATAAGACCTTTCCAACCGACCGTAGTACGAGGCTTTTCGAAGTACACGCGCATTACGACAAGAATCTTATCTTTCACTTCTTCAGCGATAACTGCGAGTTTCTTGGCGTATTCGAGTCCGGCTTTTTCATCATGAATCGAGCAAGGTCCAACGAGCATGACCATTCGGTCGTCTCGACCTTGTTCGATATCTTCAATGGCTGACCGTGCGTCGGTAACGACTTTTGCGATTTCAGGAGTGATTGGCTGCGAGTCGATGAAAGATCGTGGCGAGTTGAGTGGTTGAAGATCGGTGACTCGGATATTTGACGTAGACATGATCGAATTAGGTTTCTATAGAGCTACAAGATGAATGGAAATAAAGGTGTTCGTGATTCGCTCGGTCAGACCGGCTCAGTTGCATGCTGAGGGAGGGAGAGATTTGGGAATCCAGGGGGGCTGCAGACGGTCAGGCAGGGTTAGCTGCTATATGAACGTCGGTGGGTAAACAGCCCGCCGGTATAGTTATAGCTAAGATACTCGGCACTGTACGAAGTTGAGCGCGAGAAGACGAAACCTGCCGTGCCGAAACCGCTGGGGCGTGAGAACGAGTTTGTCTGTGTGGTGCGTTCTGGCATGTCTTTTAAGAGGTCGTCGTTGAAAGATCAGGGCGAAGTTTAGCAGCATCATTTAGATACGCGTGCCGTATTTCGTTCTGAGCCTTATTAGTATTCCATAATATAAGTATACGGATGCACTGCGTTAATGCGCCGGGTCGGGCCATTTCGTGCCCACACATAAGCGGAACATCGTTCCATCCAAATCGTTCGCGCGCTGCAACAGCCGGGAACTCAGCGACTAAATCGGGGCTCGTAGTGAACTGAACCGCGGCGACATCGTCTTGATCGATCTCATTTGCGTCGATCAACGCAGATAGCAGTTGTTCGGTTGCCGCAAGAACGTGTTCAGCCGACGTGCCGTCGGTGGTTGTAGCGCCTTTAACGCCTCGAACCTTCGTAGCCAATCTTTTTCCTGTCCTGAGTGTTATGAGTTTGAGTTGAAATAATCGGGCAATCTTATCTTCGAGATTACCAGTGATTCTTGCGACCTAGTTTGCCACGACTTTTCGTGGTGTGCCGGGCACGAGCGACTTGATATACGCTCCAACCCGGCCGGCTGCCCCCTCTGGATCGCCATCTGCCAAAGTATTGATCACCTGACTACCGATGACTGCTCCATCAGATATTTTTGCCACTTCTGCGACATGGTCGGCGTTAGAAATTCCAAATCCAATCGCAATTGGTAGATCTGTGAAGTTTCGAACATTTATGGCGAGACCTTCGACACGTGACGACATTGTTGCCCGAGCTCCGGTTACTCCGAGTACGGAAATACAGTAGACGAAGCCCTTGGCGCGTTTGCACGCGAACTCGATTGCATGATCGGTTGATGTTATGGCGATGAGTGGGATCAACGAAAGGCCAGATTGGTCACAGGCGTCTTGAAGGGGGCCGGCCTCGGCGGCAGGTAGATCGGCGGCGATAATTCCATCAAGCCCAACTTCGATGCCCAAAGCACAATACTCGTTGAGTCCCATGTTGAAGATCGTGTTGTAGTAGCCCATGAAGACGATTGGTACATCAATTCCGGCAGCACGAATATCTTTTACCGCATTGAAACAAAATTCGGGAGTTACTCCGTTTTGCAGAGCACGATGTCCTGATGCCTGAATAGTTGTGCCATCACCGAGCGGGTCGCTGAAAGGTACGCCTAGCTCGATTACATCAGCACCTGCATCGACCAACGCCCGAACTATCTCTGTTGTTTGGCCCAGTTCGGGGAACCCAACGGTTACATACGGCACCAGGGCAATGCGGCCTTCTGCCTTTGCCTTATCGAACGCTTCTCGGATTCTGTCGGTTGCCATGTGGCGGTGTCGTTCCTTATTTAATCGCAGGAATATTCTGCGAGAGCGATAAACATAGTCGATACTTGATCGAGATTACGATCAACTGATCGTGACGTACTTTGCAATAAGTACTGCGACAGTATTGTGCAGTCCGTGCGCAAACATTGCTGGCCAAATCGAACCGGTTTTAAGGTACACCCAGCCGAGCCCCAAGCCCAATGCGAAAGTCGGAACAATAGCCCCGAGATCGATATGAAACAGCCCAAATACTACCGATGAGATCACCAGTGCCCAAATGATTCCGAACTTTTTCACTAATCCGGGCAATACAAATCCTCTGAAGAAAATTTCCTCAGCTATCGGGCCAAGAATCCCAACGAGAACGATCGTAACGACGATGTTGCCGCCTGCTTCATTGAGAACTTGCTTGGCTGTGTCTGGCGGGATTAGTGAGTCGACACCGAACCAGACGAGGACTTGTACCCATAACATCAACACGCTGAGCCCTACGATCCACATAGCAACTGCGAATAGGTAGGGTTTGAATCCTGATGTCTTGACGAATCCGAGGGATGATAACGGTTCGCTGAATCGAACTACAGAGAATGCAAAGCCGGTTGCAGCAAAGACCCCAGACATAGCGGTGGCGGCGATGATTCCTACCTGGACACCCGCAAATATTGCTGATCCATCACCTGTATCAGTTGCTAGTAGATAGCTGAGAGCTATGATGCCGAATCCGGCTGCAAGTACAGCAATCATTGGCCAGAGGGGTGATTTCAACTCCCTGAGCAAAATCAATGCGAGCCCTGCCGACAGCAAACCAATGAAATATCCATCTGGTGATGTGACGGTGGTGTTGAACCCGGCGTCGGTTCCGAATGCGCCACCAAGGCTAAGAATCGAAACAACAACGAGCATTGTTACAGTCATAGCTACGACTACATCCCACGCGTTCCAACTGACGGAAGGAATCGTGATGCTTCGCCACTGTTCATTGAGAGGAGAAGAGGATGGTGGTGCTGGGTTTGGCGGCTGTATCAAGTTGAAGTAATTGTAAGAATCATTTGTTCACATAGGTGGTAGTTACTACACCCATGTTACGTCGCCCGATAGCGTGGGGCTAAGAGGCTTCGATGCGAACCTAGCGTACTCACGTTTTGAATCGCCAATGGTCGTGAACTCGCCGTGCCCCGGAAGAACGACGGTGGTTTCTGTAAGAACCAAGATTTGCGATTTCAGTGAAGAAATCATTTGTTTTAGAGCTTCATGAGATTTCGACCTGCCGGGACCACCTGGGAATAAAGTGTCACCGGTGAAAACGTGAGAAGGTTCGCCTGATTTTAGGGATGCTTCCGATTCAAGCACAAAGCACGTCGAACCCGGTGTGTGCCCGGGCGTGTGGATCGCCCGTAGAGCGATATCGCCAACGAGGATCGACTTGTTATTCGTTATGTCTATCGTCACACGCCCCGACACAGGAAGTGACTCTCGGTCGCCGGTCCCGATACCTGTTGAGGCAGGGTGTACTGCAACTACTTCTTCGTAGCCTTCGAGGTGATCGCTGTGCCCGTGTGTGATGAGGATCGTTTCGACATTCGTTTTGTTTGCAGCAGATATTAGTTCATTAGGGTCGGCCGGGGTATCGATTATTACCGAGCTTCCTGTACGGGCGCAGGTGATTAGAAATGCGTTGTTTGAGAACCCTGACACGAATCGGTTTACCTCCCAGAATTTACCGGAGAATACGTTGCTCATTTTCGGCACAATGTCCTTGTTAGCTATTTCTGCAGATCTGCCTAAAAAGAAACGGCGCACGAGGCGCCGTTTCAATGATTATATTTCGTTACGCGAGATACGTACTAAGTAGCTTGGGGCTCAGGGTCAGTAGCTTCTCCGAGCCGGTCATCAACCTGATCGTTTGGGGCGGTAGGTTCGCTCGGCTGCGATGGATCATCAGTAGCAGGTGGGCTGGTCAATAACGGGTCTTTACCCTCGATGATCGCAACGAACTGATCAGAGTCGATGGTCTCATGTTCCAATAGGAACTTGGCGATGCCTTCAAGTTCTTTGTCGTGATCTTTGAGTAGGGTGTTGGCTCGCTCTTCGCCTTCATGCAGAAGTCGGTTGATCTCATCATCGATGATGCTTTCAGTCTTCAGTGAGTAATCTCGCTCTTCCGACATCTCACGACCTAGGAACACAGCGCCGCCCTGTCGTTTACCGAAAGATCGCTTCGACAGCTTCTCGCTCATACCGAGTCGCATAACCATCTCGCGAGCGATGTTGGTTGCTTGCTCGAAGTCGTTAGACGCACCAGTTGTCACATCGCCAACTTTGAGAACTTCAGCCGCTCGGCCACCCATCGCAGATGCGATTTGTGCTTCGAGTTGCTCCTGCGAAGCGTATGACTTATCTTCCTGCTGCCAGCGGGTGAATCCACCAGCTTGACCTCTCGCAATGATCGAGATTTTTCCAATTGGTGAACCGCCGGGCATAAGGTGCGCTACAAGAGCGTGCCCCGCCTCGTGGTAAGCAGTGATATTCCGATCCTTTTCGCTGATGACTTTACTCTTTCGAGCTGGCCCCATCGAAACACGGTCGATCGCTTCGGTTAGATTTTCGTAGTTGATGAGCTTCTGATTTCCACGAGCCGCCAGTAGAGCGCCTTCGTTAATCAAGTTAGCAAGATCGGCTCCCGAGAATCCCGGTGTTTGCTTTGCAATGTTAGCCAGATCAATGCCCTTTTCAAAAGGTTTGCCCTTGGCGTGCACATCAAGAATTGCCGTTCGCCCGCGGATGTCTGGATTGTCGAGCATTACCCTGCGGTCGAAACGTCCTGGTCGAAGTAGAGCAGGGTCGAGAATATCGGGGCGGTTAGTTGCCGCAATGACGATAACGTTTGTCGCTGCATCAAAGCCGTCCATTTCGACAAGCATCTGGTTCAACGTCTGCTCACGTTCGTCGTGACCACCGCCAACACCCGCACCGCGGTGTCGGCCAACTGCGTCGATTTCGTCTACAAAGATGATGCAGGGGGCATGTCGCCGAGCTTGCTCGAAGAGGTCACGCACGCGTGACGCACCGACACCAACGAACATTTCAACGAACTCAGAACCCGAGATTGAGAAGAACGGGACTCCAGCTTCACCAGCTACTGCCCGTGCGAGAAGGGTTTTACCTGTTCCGGGAGGTCCTACTAAGAGGACTCCGGCTGGAATTTTCGCGCCGAGAGCTTGGAACCGTTCAGGATATTTGAGGAATTCGACAACTTCTTCGAGTTCTTCTTTAGCCTCGGGTACACCTGCGACGTCGAAAAATGTGACGGTTGCTTTGGTGCCTATGAACATTTTGGCTTTGCTTTTGCCGAAGCCCATCTGCTGATTGTTGCTGCCTTGTGCCTGGCGCATCATAAACAGGAGTATTCCACCGAACAAAATGAGCGGTAAAAAGCCTATAAGAAGACCGAATATGCTGCCGAGGCCGCCTCCTGAGCTGACTTTGAGTGAGTAATTGGAGCTCGGGACCTCAGCGTCGAGTAGCAGTTGAGCTAGGCTCGATCCGTCTTCTTTAACCGATGTGAAGGTGTTCAGCCCATCTGTGATCGTGATCGAATCAGCTTGCACTTCTATATCGAGTGGGGCTGATCCACTACTGCTTTTCGCCAACTCGACAACTTCGTTTATGCCGATTTCTTGTGAGCCGCCTGTGGGCTGATCGACAAACATCAAGAAGATGGTGATCACCGCAACGATGATCACTAGGTAGACGAGACTGTTTCTCATCCAGCGGTTGCTCATTTGTCCTGGCCGTCCTATCGCTAACTACTGAGTCGGTGTAATCGGAGAAAGTCTGTTTTATTCGACTCTTAAATTGGATGTAATTTCAACCGCTACGATTCAACCGCCGTTTTCAAGACAATTTTTGGAGCGCAATTTCTTGTAAATCCAACAGGTTCTAATCGTAACATAGCGGCGGTTTCTCGCAGCATTAGAGTTGTGGCGTAATACGTAGGGTAACCATGAAGAGATTTCTACTTATTTTCAATTGAGTATCGGGCGCAAGATTGGTATATTGGAAGTTCGACCAATTAGACATTGGCAAGAAATACGCTCCACCGAACTGTTTTAAAGGGCGTATTTTGTTGAAATTATTTCATCCAATGTCACAGGGAGCGCGAACATAGCAAAAGAATTTAGAGTGAATCGCCGAATTCGAGCCGATGAGGTTCGAGTAATTCGTGGCGAGGATTCTTCAGTTTCGACAGTGATGAACATTCGTGACGCACTCGAAATGGCAGAGGATGAAGGTCTAGATCTGGTTGAGGTTGGTCCTAACCAAACCCCCCCTGTGTGCCGATTACTTGATTACGGTCGTTTCAAATTTATTCAAGGGAAGAAGCAGCGAGAGGCTCGAAAAGTCTCACGTAGCGCGAGTAAGCAAAAAGAAGTTAGGCTCAGCCCTGTGATGTCGGATAACGACATCGAAACGAAGATCAAGATGACCAAAAACCTTCTTGGTGAGGGTGCGAAGGTCAGAGTGTTCGTGCGATTTCGAGGTAGGCAACGCGCTCATCCTGAAATTGCGATGAAGGTGTTGCGTAAGGTCGCTGAAGGTGTTGCGACTGTTGCAAAGCTGGAGAAGCCGCCTGGCATGGAAGGTCGAGTGCTTAGCATTCTGCTGGCTCCATCGGTTGTGGCTAAAGAGCGAGAGCGACAGGAAAAATCAACGCCGGTTACGGCCGCTGCTCCGGCAGCAAATGGCACCCCAACAGATGGGGCTGCCGCAGTAGAAGAATAGGTTCAGGTATAAAACACCTGAACATAAGAGTTGAGAACGGAAACTAGCTGATATGCCTAAGATGAAGACCCATAAGGGTGCCAAGAAACGGTTCCACATTAGTGGTACTGGCAAGGTGCTGCGGTCTAAGGGTCCGAAGAGTCACTTCCGCCGACGCAAGGCAAACCGAGTTAAACGGTTGTTCGGCGGCAAGGTTGAACTCGACTCGAAGACGTTCTCAAAGACAATCAAGCAGGCCATTAGCGCGCTTCACTAGAAGCTCACTGCACAATCACAACCATTATCTGAATTCATTGTTGGGGCTACATCGGATGCTCTGCAATTGATCGCCAAGGAGACTTACATTGGCCAGGGTTAAAGCCGGTAAAACTACAAGACGACGGCATAAAGCTGTCCTAAAAGCGACACGTGGACATCGAGCGTCACGTAGTAACCGCTTCCGCGTTGCTCGCGAGTCTCTGACTCATGCACAGGCATATTCAACGGCTCACCGCCGCTTGAAGAAGCGTACGAATCGATCTTTACAGATCGTTCGGATCAACGCTGCTGCACGTGCACTTGGAATCAACTACGCAAGCTTGATTCATGGCATGACATTGGCTGGTATCGAGCTTGACCGGAAATCACTTGCTGAACTTGCTGTTCGAGAGCCAGACGACTTCACGGAAATCGTGAAATTGGCTCAGGCTGCACTTCCTGCCTAGTCTGGTCTAGTGTGGTTTGAAGGTAGGCGATTCTGCTTGTGCGGAATCTTCGTCACTTAAAACCGAAAGATTGGTTAAATTCTATGAGGCGCACCTAAGTGCGCCTCATAGAATTTAACCAATCTTTCGATATATGCCGCCGGCTCGGTGCGGAACGATCCGGTGTGACCTGCGCCGGGGACTATCCAAACAGACTCCTCGCCACTTTCGATCTGGTCGAAGCTGGCACCTATCGCTCGTCCGAGCAACCGCGCATGCTCTACGGGAACGACATTGTCGTTTTCACCGTGAATGATAAGAACTGGAGTATCCGAGCGAGTTATTGCGCGTGCAGGTGAAATCTCCTTGATGTCGATTCCGTAGATCGACCTCGCCATGAATTCCATCCCGGGTAGTCCGAGTCTGAGTGGACGTTTCATGCCGATCATGGAATTTCGTACAACCAGCGAAAAATCTGCGAACGAGCTATCGGCAACTACCGCTCCGAAGTTGTTCGGGTTCGATCCTGCCATGAGAGCCACCGCTCCTCCCAATGAAAAGCCTAGAACACCGATACGGCTTCTATCAGCACCCTTACTAACGAGATAGTCTGACGCTCCTTGTAGATCGAGGCGTTCGAAGAACCCTGACGACGACATCGTTGTGAGAGAGTCGCCTCGTCCTCTCATGTCGAACATCATTATTCCGAAGCCACGCCCACTGAGTTCTCTGGCGATGCCAAGCGTTCCTGTTTTAGCGTCGCTACGACTGGTGTTGTCGCCGTGGACCATGATTACCCAGGAAGAGCCGCGTGTAGTTGCTGGGGCATTCGTTGAAGTGGTTTGGTTGGGCGGTTGCGTTCGGATTATCCAACCTGAAAGCCGGGCATCACCCCCTCGGCTTGTGAAACTTACATCCTGAAAGTCGAGCCCGACTGATTCGGGGGTTTCTTCAGTTCTCACCCGCGCGGTCTTCGTAAGGCTCGCTGCCATCGCTGATGATACGCCTGCGTAACTGCCGGCGGCGAGTCCGATGAGTGCAAAAGTTGTTTTGATGAATCCCACCGCGACATGTTATCGCCGAATGAGTTCCAGCATCAGCCTGATGGCACAGATACGGTCAAGTCTTGGTTTGGGGCGAGGCTAATTAGAGACCACCGCGATGAGTGTGTGGTCAGCAATCCGGCAATTGTGTTAATTGGCGGTAACGGCTGGTTTTAGGCGACTACCGAGTCGACCATAATCAGAACGAAGAACAATGCCAAGAACAGCAGGGAGTACTTGTACAGGCTGATCGCAGCTGGGCGGTCTGGTGCTTTTATAAGCTTGAGGGCGTACCACAAGAACGCTAGGCAAAGAGCAGACGCTCCGATCATGTATATCCAGCTGAGTATGGGAGAGAGTACGCCGAAAACAATAGTCAGTCCCGACAGTATCACGCTGTAGAGCATGATCTGAACGGTGGTGTATTCAACTCCGCGAATGACGGGCAGCATGGGGATTTCGGCTTTTGCGTAGTCATCTTTAATCATGATTGCCAAGGCCCAGAAATGTGGTGGGGTCCAGAAGAACACGATGATGAACATGTACCAGGCTGCGAGGTCTATCGAGCCTGTTGCTGCTGCGTATCCGACGAGAGGGGGGACTGCTCCGGCGGCACCACCAAGAACGATGTTCTGCGTGGTTGTGCGCTTGAGGATCACTGTGTACAGACCAAAGTAAAGAATCGTACCCGCTATTGCGAGTGAAGCGGCTAGAACGTTCGTCATTAGAGCCAGCAGTACAAACGAAATAATGTTCAGCACTACTCCAAATATGACGGCAGTAAGGACCGAGATTCTGCCCTCTGCAACAGGTCGATTTTTGGTACGACCCATACGCTGGTCAAGTTCGCCTTCGTACGCCATGTTCAGCGAAGCCGCTCCACCAGAAGCAAGCGCTCCGCCGATGAGAACGGCAATGATGACTTCAAACGTTGGGGTTGATCCAGCACCTAAGAACGCCCCGGCAATAGCCGATACCACTAATAGTGACATAACGCGCGGCTTCGTAAGTGCGATGTAATCGCCCAACAAAGTCATCACAGATCCGCTTTGTACTGTTTCGTTAGTAGCCATAAAAGAATGGTAGCTGGTGTGGCTTTACTCCGCCGGATTTTCTGATGCTTCGGTGATTTCTCGTCCCGGAACTGGGCGAAGCAATAGTGCGGTAATAACCACCATGCTGCCCCACACTAGAGTTGCAAGTGTAAGGTGACCGGATCGGGCCCATTCGGAAAAAGTGGTCCATGGGTTTGCTGCACCCATCAGCATTTGGCTGAAGATGATGACTGCCGATGCTAGTGCTGCGAATCGAAGTGCGGCTGGAATGTTGGGTAGCCGCCAGACCTTGTGCCCCACTAGCAGAACAATGATGATCGAAACGAACGATAGTACGCGATGAGCCATGTGGATCCACGCGTACGTAGATTGTGGGATGAAGTCCCCCCCACATAGTGGCCATGATGCACAAACGGCACCGGCTTCTTTCCAAACTGCGTAAGATCCGGAAAGTAGGGCGATCAGAGTAAATATTCCGGCGGTAACGGACAGCATCAGAGCGCTTCGATGCTCGTCGTTGACTCTGCCCCACATCCATTTGGATGTTCCGACAACCGAGCTTTGTCTACCGTATAAGGCAGCAATTAGTGCCATCACACCGAATAATATAACTATTTCAGCCAAGAACAGATGAACGGTCCGAATGGCTGGATCGAGGTCGCTAAGAACGACCGATCCACCAATACCACCAACGATCGTGATTAGGATAAATTCTGTGGTGAGTAGCCACGCAACGACTTTGGTCGCACGGTGTCTTGTCCATGCCCGGATCATTGCTGCAATGATGATCAGCCCTATCAATGAACCATTGGTGCGGTGACTGTATTCGAGAATAACGTTGTGAGGTCTTGGCGTCGTCTGGCGAGGTCCGTCGTAGAGCAGGTCGATGGTTTCTTGGTCGAGCGGTGGGAATACTTTACCGAAACACGTTGGCCAATCGGGACAGCCATCGCCTGAACCGGTAACTCGCACAACTCCACCGAGAGTGATCTGGAGTACTACGCCAATGACTGCGATTGTTAGCAGGGTGAGTAGTAACTTGTCTCGCCATATGGGAGATTTTGTCGTGTTCTCTTCGATGGAGCGCTCAGATGAATCCATTGTTATCCAGTTTCAGGTTAGCGAGTTGAGGCATCTTGGGTAGCTCTTGCGACAAACCAAATTCAGATTCTGCGATTGGCCAAGGTTAATGATCGCGCAGAAATTGACAAATCGGCAGTGAATTCAGCTGTGTAATTTAGGTTAGTCAAGTTAGAAAGTTTGGTGCGATGGCTAAACAGGGCGATATGCGATGAGGGTGGCGTCGACTAATACCCGATAGTCGTAAACTCGGGGGGGCCAACATGTCACGAGGGTAATCTGAGCGTCGGTGCTGCTGCTTAGCTTGAGATCATCCTTGTGAATTTGAGACGTACTGGTGACTCTGTATATGAATTCAGCCTCGGGCGTTTCTAGATACACGTCGACAGGATCTTGTTTAATGAGTTCTGTAATATCGGGCAGGTGACGAAAGATGTTTCCTTCACCAGCGGCGAAACTTTCGAGATGGGCGAAGAACCAGCCGTCGCCTTGCTGACCGGGGCGTGACGTTTCTGGAATGTGGCCGACTGTGTTGTTTGGGGTTTCGTACGATTTCTGGTCGCCAAGGTCAATGATGTTTAGTTCGGACACCGTTGAATTTACCTTGATAGCAGGAATTCTCATACGGGTGGCGTTCGCTGTTGGGTCGAAATCCTTGAAGATGTCAGTCGATAGAATCGGAACGAAACCGTCGGGGATCGTTGGGCCACCGAAGGCATCTGAACCTGCCCATTCTGGTTCTGACCAGTACTTAGGATTGAGGAGATCGCCTGGGTAGAGGCTAGCGAACTGCGCTACATCAGGCGATTTCAGTTCAAATGGTATGGGCTGATCGTCGTCGGCGATAGGCTGGCGTTGTGGAGCCTTTGCTTCGATGCCCAGATGTGTGTCGAGCGATTCATCGGGAACGGAGTAGACGAATTCGGCAATGTCGGAGCCCGATCGTGACTGAGAATAAATGTAAAGGCCCGATACCGAGATAAGTCCGATTCCGAGTGCCGCAACTGAGTAGGCGGCGAGCATCGTAAATGTGATGTTCGGTTTTTTTGTTTGGGTAGATTGCTTTTCTGCAATGGGCCCGTCGTTTTGTTCAACCATGCTTATCCTATTACGACTCTCCGGTCGGTACGGATTTGATGGCTAAATGCTATCGGACTCGGGCGCCGCGTATGATCGGTTCGTTGATGTGAATTTCACCGTTTCGAATCTTTAAGTTGAATTCACACTCTGGACTAGTGCATACCCAAGCCTTGTAGTGAACTGCTGCACCCTGAGCTCCGAAGTCAGACAAGGGGACCAATCGGCCTTCATCACAATTCATACACTCTGGCCAGTTGTTGGTTTCCGACACTATTACACCCCTGATTTAATTTGGATACTGCTACAAATCAAGAGCAACATTAGCCAAATGGAAAAAGAAAAATACTCGATCGATTTCAACATTCTAAACTCGATCATGGCAGATAGTACTGGCTGAAAGTAGGGAGTTTTGCTGAATTCACCGGTACATTGGATGTATAGATATGAATATTTTAGGAATTGAAACCAGTTGTGACGAAACGTCGATTGGCATTGTCGACGGTGATGGGCGTGTTCTTGCGAACGTAATTGCCACACAGATTGATCTCCACGCTCGGTACGGTGGAATTGTTCCTGAGGTTGCTTCTAGGCAGCATGTGCTCGATATTCGCCCCGTGTGCGAGCAGGCGATTGAAGACGCCGGGCTAGATTGGGGAGATATCGATGCAGTCGCTGCAACGCACGGTCCGGGGCTTGCTGGATCCCTGATCGTTGGACTGAATTTTTCCAAGGGATTATCAGCCGCATTAGGTGTTCCGTTCATTGGCGTGAACCACATGGACGGGCACGTTTATGGCGCATGGGCTCGAACCGAAGATCATGATCTCGAACCGTTTCAAGAACTCGTCGGCGAACAGCCAATAATGTGTCTCGTTGTATCGGGCGGTCACACCGAGTTGGTGCTGCTCGAAGGACACGGCAAATTTCGCTTGCTTGGCGAGACTCGAGACGATGCGGCAGGCGAAGCCTTCGATAAAGTCGCACGAGTTTTGGGGTTGCGCTACCCCGGTGGTCCTGAGATTCAGCGTGTGGCGGAAGGGGCGCCTGAGACGGATCCTTTTCCACGTGCGTGGAT
Source organism: Chloroflexota bacterium (assembly GCA_018673955.1). Classification (GTDB taxonomy): domain Bacteria; phylum Chloroflexota; class Dehalococcoidia; order Lucifugimonadales; family Lucifugimonadaceae; genus Lucifugimonas. The sequence goes on from JABHBJ010000048.1 coordinate 28,239, forward strand.
GCGGGGAACCGATGAATTTTCTTTTAGCGGCTTGAAGACTGCGGTTCTGACTCGAGCTCGTGAATTAGGTATCTACCCACCAAACGGAGTTGACGGTGGAGCCGATCCTGATGTTGTCGCAGGATTGGCGAAAGCGTTTCAAGATTCCGTTGTCGATGTGCTGGTTACAAAGACGACAGCTGCGGCAAAACGAGAAAACTGTGCCGGAATCGTACTAGTAGGTGGTGTTGCTGCGAACGGTCCGCTTCGTCAAACACTGACGGATAAATCGCCGCTGCCTGTCGCAATACCGCCGTTCAAGCTTTGCACTGATAACGGAGCAATGATCGCCATGAGCGGCCTAGTTAACTTCAGAAATGGTCGACGTGACGACTGGGATTTAGACGTGATCCCAAGTTTGAGAATTGGGACAAGCGCACTCGTTTAGAACCATCTGCAGCGGTGAGATTCCTAAGCTTCTTCAATTCAACCGATGAATTCTGGCTGTCTATTTCGTAATTCGAAATGAGCAGGCGAAAGATTCACGTAAATTCACAAAGGCAACTCAGCCTGACGGGTAGTTGCGGTACGGCGATCTGGTTCGACTCGGAATTAATCGACGCTTTGTATCTTCTACATCACGAGTAAATTGTATTGCGGGGGCTGGTTTTCCACCGATTTCACCACCGATGATGCTGCCACCCGTGGTGTGGAATTCTAGGTGCACTCCGCTGGGTCGAATCCAGTAGTCACCCATCAGAATTAGGGATACTACTGCCACGGCGATCGCTGCCGCTATGCCGACGTTGGAACTGGGCGTTACTTGCCAGACACCAATCGCAGCGAACAGGCCAACCGTTCCCCATGCAGCACTTCTTCGCGCTCGTGGTCGTCGGGAGATTTCAATAGAGCTAATGTCTTTTAGCTGGGCAGATGCGTAAACGGAGTTCGATTCAGAGCTGCCTCGGAAGATGACCCGGGCGTGGGTTAAGGTGAAATTTCCGCCGTCGTTCGACTCAAGTTCAGATACAACGCGCTCTCCGGGTAAAAGTCCATTTTTAGGATTTGGGCTCTTAACTTCAGAGCGGATTGAACGTCGAAGAAGTTCTGTCGTGGTTTCTACTGCCATGTATGTAATCGTAACGGGTTCACTGACCCTTTGGATGAATTGATCTGGATATTCCTTACAAATTGTTGCCCGCCAGCCGTATTTTGTGTACCGATTGGAAGTGCTCTTAGAACGCCGAGCCAGATCGCTTGATCGAAGCCAAATGCTTCGATGTCCAGGGCAATCCCGGCGGTCTGTGCGTGAAATCTTTCTAAGCCCACAGCAGTGACGTCGAGCAGCAATTTTTGCAATGGTGCGGGATCATGTGTGCTAGATAAGAATAGCCATTTACTCGTTTGCAGCCGTTCTAAGTTCGTTTGGATTTGCTTCGCCAGTTGAGTGCTATGAGAGGAATCGTTGCTCCAGTTGCTTTCTACCTCTTGCTTTGAATCACTACCCGAAGCTAATGCCACAACATGTAATACGGCCCCGTTGTAGCGAGTGTCGGCGTCATGGCCGTGGGCTCTCCAATCAGACTCACGAACGTGAATCTCTATATCCCCTCGAAACACAACACCGTCGTCACCTTCGACTACTGCATCAGTGAAATATGGGCCATGTGATCTACTGGGCTTTCCGCCGTAGATGATCTTCTGGGTGTGACCACCACGACCGCGTACTTGTGCTTCTTCGAGCCCGACGTTACACCACGCCTTGTGAAGAATCGCTTCAGGACTGAGCGTTTTCTTCGAAGGGTCCTACTTCCGTATCGACTCTTTGAGAAGTGGCTGAAGCACAGGCATATTTTCGTTCGAGAAGTAAGCGAAGGATTTTGCCTCGTTAGGCACAAATGTCGGCGGCCACTTCACCGCGACAGCCGATATTTGATGATTCGAAACTGTGTATGACAAGTTGCAATCCGATCACTCATGCAAGAAAAAACCCTTTAGTGTCAGGTTACGACGAAGCTATCGCTAACTACGAGCCCAGCTTGTCATTCTTGTGAGCAGCAACGAATGCACGGGCTTCGCCGAGCATTAATTCAGCGATCCCTATTCCTGAAGTCTGGTCTCCACCAGCCGTCTTCCCGGCGGCTCGTGCGCGTGTCTCAACATCAAGCGTTGCTGCAATTCGGTCTGGGTGATTCGGTTCGCCGGGGTGTCCCATTGACTGTGCGAAGTCGTGTGGCCCGCCGGTAACACCCGTTAAGCCAGTTACTGCGAGAATGTCGTCGAGATTGTCCCATGCCTTCTTGTCTTCGATCTGCGCAACGACGAGCATGTTAGCGTTCGACCATTCTGCGAACCCGAGCTTGCCACCGTACTTGTCGTCGAGAACCGTCTGGTCGTTGAACTCCGTTCCACGGCCACCGCCCCATGATCGTTTGCCATGAGTAGGGAAAAGGCAAGCGTCGGCGAATGCTTGTGCTTCAGCACCCGAGTTGATGTGAGGGCCGGTTACGCCTTGGATTCCGCGGTCGAGATACAGGTTGATCTGGTACGCAGCACTGTCTGGTACTCGTGCGATAACCGACATTCCGTAACCGTTTGCGGTTCGGCAGATGTCGTCGATGGCTTCTTCGGGAAAGCCTCCGTGCTCGCCATCGATTGTGATTGCGTCGAAGCCGACATGAGCTGCCATTTCGATCATGTACAGCGCAGGGTGTGCCAGCGCAAACACGGTCGCCTTTCGACCTTCTTTGTTGGCTTCAAGAATTGAGTTGTTAATCATCTGCGAACCGTTCCTAACTTGATGTGTTGTCCCGAAGAGGGATCTGTAGTTTGTTTGCTTACTTGAGAAAAATATTGCTCTACGACTGGAACCAAATTATTCAATCAAGGTCAAGTCGTCGTCGAGTAGAAAAAGAAGCCTCGCTTCAAATTCCTCGGACGGTTCCTCCTGCTGATGTGGTTTTCGCTAGCGGTGGATGTGCGGCGATTTCGGTTTCGTTGAGCTCGAGTCCGAGACCCGGAGCATCGGAAAGTTCAACATAACCGTCTTTTTGCCGAGTGAATCCATTGAGAACCGTGAAGTAGTGCTCAGTGTAGAACTCCGCGTGATACTCCTGAATCTCGAAATTGATTATCGAAGCATCGAGGTGCATTTCAGCCATCGCTCCAACCGGAGAGCAGACATTGTGCGGTGCCATCGTGATGTGCTTCGCCTCGGCGATTATCGCTATTTTCTTTAGCTCAGTGATTCCACCGGCGTTGGCGATATCGGGCTGAAGCACGTCGGCTGCGTGTCGATCTACGATTTCTGCGAACGGGAATTTTGTGTAGAGCCGTTCACCGGTTGCGATCGGGATGTTCACTTTGTTTCGAACTTCTAGTAATTCGGAAACTCGTTCTTGCGACACCGGCTCTTCGTAGAAAAGAGGCCGATATTCTTCTAGTCGTTTGCCGATTTGAATGGCATTCATGACATCAAATTTAGCGTGGGCTTCGACAAGGATGTCGACGTTTGGCCCGACCGCCTGTCGAACGGCGGCTACCCGGTCTTCGGCCAGTTGCGCTTCTTTAAGAGATAGCTTGTAGTAGTTGTGCTGTCCAAACGGATCGAACTTAAGGGCGGTGTAGCCCATCCCGGCAACGATCTTCGCCTCTTCAGCGTTTTGTTCAGCGGTGCCGGGGTTTGAGTACCAGCCGTTGGCGTAGACCCTGATGCTATGGCGATGAGCGCCGCCGAGTAGCTTCCAAACCGGCTGGTCCAGAATGCGGCCTTTGAGATCCCATAGTGCGATATCTATTCCTGAGATTGACGTGGATGATATTCGACCTCCTCGTGCTTGGAAGTCTTGGTACAGATTCGTCCAATGAACTTCAGTTTCGAGAGGGTCTTTACCTATCAGGTGCTTCTCGACCATTCGCTCGATCATGCCCATTACGAGCACATCGTCTTCCATAGGCGAAGCATCACCGATGCCGTACACGTTCGGATCGTCGGTGTTCAGCTTCACCAGTAGCCAGTTGCGTTGTGCATTATGGTGGTTCGCTGAGAACCTTCGGAATTCAACACCGGTAATTGCTGGCATATATCTTTCTCACGTTCTAGTTGACGTTCGATATTAGAGAGTGGGAACCACCTAATCTCAACACAATGGCAACACTCGCGGCGGGAGTATACGCCGGTTTGAAGCCGATGTTGGCTGTTGATTCGCTCGAACCTGCGTGCACACACGATTCTGTTGCAGCTATGATGCGGTTCACTTGGGCTTGATCAGTTGCTGTCGGCTGCGTTTGTAATGGCGCCGGTTCTATGCCCGTCAATGAAGGAACTATTTCAGAGAGAATAAAAAACGTTGGCTCGAACTTTCCGCCTTTGGGCGCTTTCGGATACGCATGTTGGAACCGAGATCAAATTCGGCCGCCGATCGCTTGAAGAAGTGATACAGCACGCGGAAGCGTGGCCTAACGCCGGTGGACAATCCGGTGGATTCGATATCGCGGTGAATCTTGGTGACTTCTCAGGATCGCAACTGCCCCCTGATGACGAAGAAGGCGAACTAGTCGTCTCGCAGTACGCATCAGCGAAGAAACATCGTCGTGAGCATTTTTACGATGTGATCGGTAATCACGATGCTTCGGGTGTCGACGAACCGACTCAGTGGTGGTTCCAAAAATGGATCGACCCGACCGGCGAAAGCACAGAGCATTCGGGTATCGACAATTCAAAACGACCGTATCCGACAACGGGTACTTGGGAGAACTACTCGTTCGAAATAGGCAACGTCGTGTTTCTGATGATGGCAGATCGAAACGACGGCGGGGCTCCTATTGGTCGAGGCGAGTTTGGCGGGTATCCGGCAGGGGCGATTTCGGAAGAGACGTTCCAGTGGTGGACTCAGAAGGTTGCCGAGAACAAAGACAAGATAGTAATTTCAGCCCACCACCACATGATTAAAGAGACGACGGTTGCTTCTGGATTAAACGAGGGTTGCGATGAGGGTTATCACGGTCGGATGCCAGACGGTGGCGCTCCGGGGTCATCGTTCATCTACTGGGTAGGTGGTCAAAAAGATTCAAGGCGCATCGAGAATTTTCTAGAAGAAAATCAGCCTGCAATCGATTTGTGGTTGGGCGCTCATACTCACACTCATCCCGACGACACAACTGGTGGTCGATCTCATGTGGAGCAGAAGTGGGGCGCCAACTTTGTGAACGTTGCGGCGGTTACTCGATACCACGGCCAGCGAAATTCGATTCCGATGAGCCGACTGTTCACTTTCACTGAGGGATCGGACGAAGTTCGGGTGCAGTGCTATCTACATACTGATCAATACGCCGATCAAGGCTGGTACGAGCCTTCAGAACGAACGATAAAATTACGCCACAAATTTGAAGCCCCAATTCAATGACTAAATCAATTCAACAACTCTTCGATCTCACAGGCCGTACTGCCATAGTCACTGGCGGCGGCACGCATCTTGGAACGGCCTTTACTGAAGCCCTGTGTGATCTTGGTGCGAATGTCTACATCGCTTCTCGTCGTGCTGAGCTTTGCGAAGAAGTGGCTGAGCGACTTCGTCGACGGGGAATGGACGTCACCGCGGTTGGTTGTGACGTGACTGACGAATCGCAGGTCGATGCTTTGGTCGACCGAGTCATGAACGAAAACGATCGACTTGATATAGCCATTTGCAACGCAGGTGGTTCGTTCACGACGAGCTATCCGCCAAATGGTGACATCGATGAATTCAGGCGAACACTTGATTTGAACCTGACTGGCACGTATATCACTGCACAGTCGGCTGGCAGAGCGATGATTCCCGCTATGCGTGGATCGATCATTACTTTGGGGTCAATCGCGTCGACTTTGGCGATGGATAGCCGTATTTACAATTCAGAGTTCAAACGCTCGGGACCACCGTATATCGCTGCCAAGGGTGGCGTGTTGGGCCTGACCCTAGCGATGGCTGCTGAGTTCGGTGAGCACGGAGTTACTGTGAATTGCATTAGCCCGGGTCAGATTCCACGCATCGGCACCAACGCCGATCAGGTCGAGACGTTCCGTAAGATGATCCCGCTCCAGCGAACTGGTCTTTCACAAGACATAAAAGGAACGGCAGCTTTACTGGCATCAGATGCCGGAGCCTGGATTACAGGTCAAGAATTCCGCGTAGATGGCGGCTGGTCGATCTGGTGACGCAAGGCGTCTTTTACTGTTTGACGACGATTCGGCTGGGATTGGGGAGATGTCACTAGTCTCGTTTCAAATCACTGTCATGCTGAATTTATTTCAGTATCTTTCACAAGTAGCTGCGAAACCCTAGATAAGCCCCCCATTCTTCATTGCAACTCGAATGATCTCGCGGTCGGCATCTGTGACTGACGGGTTAGGTAGGCGAGGTGCGCCACCTTCATAGCTGAGAATATCCATGGCTGCTTTTATTCCGGCAGCTCCACGATCAAGGATTTGTTGGTCGGCTTCGATAATTCGACTCTGCACTTCCTGAGCCTTAGCGAGGTCGCCGTTCATCACGCTGGAGATGATCTGGAGGCACTCGGCAGGTGCGACGTTTCCCAGCATAAGGCACGCTCCATTCGCGCCAATTGCAGTCATGGCAAGCAGCAGAAGGCCGTTTCCAAGCCAGAACGGCTTGTCGGCCGTCACGAAGTTGCGAACCCGAGCCTCAAATCGAACGTTGCCCGAAGCGATGTAGCCCCAGACGTTATCGATATCTACAAGTTCGCCGATTACTTCAGGCTCGGCGCCAACTGGGGCTGCTCCGCCGGCAAACATCCCGGGAGCCATCTGATGAATGATCACGACGGGAGCTGGAACTCGTGGCACAACCTGCTCGAAGTATCCCGTGACATTCTTCGTTAGTCGTGGGATTCGGATGCGAATCATCTCCGCTCCGGCTTCAACCAAGTCTTCCGCCAAACGAATTGAGTCGGTGACAGATGAACTATCGACTCCGCCAACAATGAACTTTTCGCCGTTTCGAGCGTTATTCACGGTCCGAACAATTTCGAGTCGTTCGGCCTCTGACAAAAACTGCTCTTCACCGTTTTCAGAGTTCAAAACAAATCCCGATAGCGGAGTCTTGATCCACTTCTCTACATTTCTTTCAATGGCTGCGTAGTCGACCGAGTCGTCATCCTTGAACGGCGTAGGGCTTGGAGCGACAACGATAGGATTTTGAGTAGGAATTGGCATTAAGCTAGATTTTTCAGAGGGTTGGTAGGAGACAGATTTCAAGTATGCCGGAAGTCGAAGTCGACTGCCGAATGATCTCTCATTGGCGAATAAGGCTGACTGACCTGACGAAAGTCCGAATAGCGGTAAACTAATCTAGCTGTATTAGATTGATTTCACGAAGACAAAGAACTCTTGGGTCATTGATCGATAACGCTTCCATCGGCGTGAAGTCGCGTAATTACTTCTCTAGGCTTTTCTGGACACATTTCAACTGCATTCGGTTTCAGTTCGAGTCCGATTCCAGGGCCATCTGAAATTGCAAGATAGCCGTTGCCGTCGTGCTCTGCCATCCCCGTGACCATGTTTATTTTCGGTTCAACATCTTCGCCGATCGGGTATTCCTGTAAGGCGAAATTGGGTGCGGTTGCAGCTATTTGCAGACAAGCGGCTGTAGATACTGGCGATAGCGGATTGTGCGGTACAACGCCCACGTGGCGCGCCTCGGCTAGAGCGGCGATCTTTCGAGCGCCAGAGATTCCGCCTACTAGGCATACGTCAGGACGAATGTACTGTACGGCGTTTCGTGAGAGTGCCATCTCGAATTCCCAGATCGACGTGAATCTCTCGCCAGTTGCGATTGGAATGTTGATCTTGTCGGCAACATACGCCATCTCGTCGAAGTTGTCTGGGGTTACCGGGTCCTCGAAGAAGTAGGGGTGGAACTCTTCGATACCCAATCCAAGCTGAACCGCTTCGGTCGGGGTCATTCGACGATGGATTTCGATACAGAGATCAACGCCAGTGCCTACGGCTGCTCGGTAGCCGCGAACTGTTTCGATGGCATCGCCAATTTTATCGGCGTGAGTTTTGAAATAAGGAACGTCGCGGTCTTCATCCAAGAAGGGTGTCAGGTGACCAACGGCAGTGAAGCCTTGTTCCTTGGCATCGACGATTCCGTCGGTCAGAACCTCGGTAGTGTCCCCGAATACGTGGTAGTAAACGCGCGCCTTGTCGCGAACCTTGCCACCCAGCAACTGGTGAACGGGAGTGTCGAAGTGCTTGCCCATGATGTCCCAAAGCGCAATATCTATTGCACTCAGCGCACCCATGATTGCCGCCCCACGAAAGTGAGAGAAGCGGTACATGTACTGCCAGTGATGTTCGATACGGAGTGGGTCTTCTCCAACTAGGTATCTACCGAATTTCTCTATAGCCGACTGTGAAGCCTCTAGGAAACCCCATGCTCCCGATTCGCCAAGACCAGTAATTCCTGCGTCAGTTTCGACTTGTACCAGAAGGTATCGGTCGAGCATCAGCGGGGTGACTTTAGTTATTTTCATGGATACGAGCTTCGTTTTCTGTAGGCGGGAATTGCTTCCTACGATCGTGAAAGAGTTGTTCGTAGGTCTGATGGGGGCGATGGTATGCCCAATGCAGGGTTTTCGCCACAGGAGCTTGCTTCTGCTGTTACCAAGCTAGATGTCAATGAGATGGGAGTTCCTGACTAATCTTTCACCTCAGTGCTTGGTACCGCTTATTACGGGGATATACGACGTAAAGCGTTTGAAGTGCACAGAACTCAGTATTCGCCGCTCGAACGCATGCCAGCACCTGAACTCGAAGCTGTTTGTTGAACTAGGGTTTCTTTTATACTGGTCGACCCGCCGGTTCCTGCGGGTCAAACAGGAATTTTCGGAACCGATCTCTTCTAAGGTGTTGAAGAATAGTCGTGTGGCGATTCACTCTCCCTGATTACACGACTGCTCTTCTCGATCCTGATTTCGCAAAGCTCCATGCACAGACATGACCGATTACACACCAAAAGTTGAGCGTCTTCGCAACAACCCGATCATTCGACCGAATATGGACTACCGTATGGGCGACAACATCAACGGGCCATCGCTTATTCAAGTTCCTGATTGGGTAAGAGATCGACTCGGCAAGTACTACTTGTACTTCGGTCATCACAATGGCCGATACATACGGCTCGCCTATGCAGACGAACTGGAAGGGCCGTGGCGAATCTACAGCGAGGGAGTTCTTTCGCTTGGGGACTCACATTTCGAAGGGCATATTGCGTCACCCGATGTTCATGTCGATCACAAGATCGGCCATATCAGAATGTACTTTCATGGCTCTAACACCGTCTCTGGAGGAGGAACAGGTAAGGATGGGGCGCAATTCACTCGGGTTTCGATTTCGAGAGACGGACTGAATTTCAATGCAGACTCCGAGCTGCTGGCCAACCCGTATTTACGCGCATTCCAATGGAATGGCAACCACTACGCAATAGCAATGCCTGGGGTGTTCTATCGATCCGAAAACGGAATGAGCAATTTCGAGGACGGTCCTACCCTCTTCACAGAAAACATGCGGCATTCAGCGGTGATTGTTGATGACAACGTTCTTCAGATAATTTTTACTATGGTTGGAGATTCACCCGAGAGGATCAAACTTTCCACCGTTGACCTTTCGGACGATTGGATGAACTGGACTGCATCAGATCCGATCGACGTACTATCACCTGAATTGCCGTGGGAGGGCTCAGAATTGCCGCAAAAGCCCTCGAAACGTGGACTTATAGATGGGCAGGTCAATCAGCTGCGAGATCCCGCTATCTACCAGGAAGATGGACGTACATACCTTCTATACTCGATAGCCGGCGAGAGCGGGATTGCGATCGCCGAGCTCACGTTCTGATCTTCATCTCGTTAGCCAGACAGGCCGCAGCTGCAGAGCCAGCTACTATGCCGGTGAATGACGCCCTATTGAGAATCTTTACGCTAGTGATTGCGGTCAGTTGAGTGAACGTTTGGTGACTTTTCCGGCGAACTCTTCTGTTATGTAGAGAGTTGAGTCGGTTGTTAGGAGGCTGGTTGGTGAAACAACATCCTTGACAAATACTGTCGTCTCGCTTCCATTCCATATGAGGACTCGACCGGGCATGGATTTGGCATTTTTACTAAAATCTCCTCCCTCGAGAACTTTCTCCGTATCTGATGAGAATTCCGCTATGTAAAGAGTGCCATCGGTGCCAAATGCAATATCGGTGACAGCGGTGAGTCCGGTGACAAACGGCTCAGATTCACCCTGGTCCAATGCATCTCCATCACCGTTTAGGTCTTCGATTCTCCAGATAGCAGCTTCTCCGTCAGGGTATGGATAGCCTGTCAGCGTGCCAACATAGATTGCACCATCAGGGCCGCGCGCTATCCCCGTTGGCACCATCTCAACTGGCGCCTCATGATCCGGAATGGCGAAGTTGTAGAACACCACATAATCACGAATATTGCCGTCCAGATCGACTGCTCGCAGCGAGTTTCCACCGGGGTCCGACACGATCCACCCATCGACTTCAGGTGCGTTGACCATGTCATAAGGGTTGGATAATCGGTTATCAAGCGGGGCCCAGCCATCGGTTATTGGTGTCACAGGCTCGTATCCGGTATCTGTGATGCGGTACATACGCGCTGACTGTTCGCCAATATATTCGCCCACGATGAAAAATAGCTCTCCGTCGAGAAGAGTGATAGCTGATGGACCGGCTTGGTATGCCCCTTCGGGACCTGTTTTCAGTGAGAACGGTAAACCGGTGGCGATAGGACTGACATCGCCGTCACTGGTGACCTTTAGCAAGCGACCTCGACCAGATTCTGCGATCAGTAAGTTCCCGTCCTGATCAAAAGCAAGTCCGCGTGGCGAAGCAAGTCCTTCAGCCACAATCCCCTCATCGTCGGCTGATCCGCCTCCGCACGCCATCGAAGCAGCGATTATGAGAAGAGAAAGAACGATCGCTATTCGGCTCGCTGATAGATGAAGTTTCCGTACGACGAACTTTAGATATGGGTTCATGGTTATTGGGAGCCTTACGGGTTTGTTATCCGTATTTTGGGAGAGTGGATGCTATTGCTTGAAGTAATATTCCCGGCTGTAAATATACTGGTCTTTTAGACTGGTTGGCTCGGAGGATTTTGTGGTTTTTACGGGCTGGCCCAATTCATTAGATCTAGAAATTTTCGTTTTCAGAGATTTCTTATGCAAATAGTAATTCACTCACCCGGCTACGCTCTGCGCAGGTCTTTCGAAAGTAGAAGTGCGATTCCCGCAACCGGGGTTCCGAGAAGGGCACTAATTACGAGCGCCTCCTCATTACCGAGCCATTCAGCGACCGCTCCGCCAAACAGCCAACCGAGCGGGAACGTGTTCATTGCTAAAACATAAAGGCTCATCACTCGACCGCGCATTTTCTCTGTCGCTGCCTGCTGGAACATGGTCAACACAGAAGTCACCCACGGCATTGAGATAAGTCCCATCGTGAACAGTACGCCGAGGCTTAGAGGGACCGAGCGTGAGAATCCGAAAACGACCATGCCGATGTCCCAAACGACACCCATGATGACCATCACATAAGCGTGCCGACGATGAATTCCGTACAACGAAACTAAAACGGCGCCTATCAGCGATCCGGCGCCGAAGACTCCACCCATAATTCCGAATCCAGATGCGCCAATATCGAGCACATGTTCTGCGTACACGGGCATAAGGGCGAAGATCGCCACGCCGAACAAGTTCTGGGCGATTACGAGCAGCGTGAGCCACAGAAGAGGCGGAGTGTCACGGGCGTATCTGAGACCTTCTGCAAACTGGTTTGCGAGCGATGGTTTTGTTTCACCTTCAGGGATGACAAGTCCCTGCGGGTCACGAACTCTTAAGAGCAGTAATATCCCGAAGACGTTGCCTCCAACGACGAGCCAGTAGACGGTCTGTGCACCAGAAGCAGCAATTACGAAACCGACGATCATCGGGCCAAGCATTTCGCCGGTGGTTTGAGCTACGGCGAGGATACCGTTAGCGTTTACGAGACGGTCTGATTTCACGATGTCGGTGATCAAGGCGTAGAACGCAGGGCCGTATAGGGCGCCCCCAATGCCTCCGATCACGGAAACCGCGAGCATGTGCCATGCGACCAGTAGTTCCGAGGAGATCAGGATCGCTGTGGCTGCAGATGCCGCGGCGATTAGGGCACCTGCACCGATCATGAGGTTTCTTCGCCCAAATCGATCAGATATCACTCCGCCCATTAATGCGAAGGCGATAATCGGGATGGCGCGTACGCCTGCTACGAGCCCGATCCACAGCTGCGACTGCGTTAGCTCAAAGACTACCCACGAACTCGCCGTGCTACGCATGAATATGCCGAGGTCGAACGTTGCTTGGCTAATGATTAGGGCACGAAACTGCGCGTCGGAAAGTAGGTCCGCCGCTTTTGGTCGAAATCTCATTTACTTGATAGCTGCGACGAGTTTTTCGAGCACGATAGCGACACCGTGATCGTCGTTGGAGGCGGTTTCGTATTTCGCGAGCGACTTGATTTCAGGAATTGCATTTGCGACTGCTACCGACCAGCCACAATCACGTATGAGATCGATATCGACGAAGTCATCTCCGAACGAAAGCACGTCGGTAAGCGGAATATTCGCCGATTCCAGCAGATCGGCGACAGCGCCAGACTTGCTGGCTTGCGTAGGAACGATGTTCAGGAATTGCACTCTAGCTGCTCGAATCACGTCTGTTTCAGTTGAAAGTTCGCTCTGCAACATATTCACAAGGTTTTCTAAGTTTTGATTCAGACCGTTGATCGAAATCTTGACTGGTCCGAGTCGTAAAGCTTCTTCAAACGACACGACCATGGTGGGTGTTGCCATGTTGAATGCCCATAGTTCGTTTATGTCATCGTCGTGATTGACAGCGAACTGGTCACCGTCGATTTCTAGCGTCATTCGTGCCCACGGAGTTTGTTCATTCACTAGTCGCCAGCAGACTTGAGCATCTCCTAGGCTCATTTCGCACTTGAGGGATCCGGTTAGCCCTGCTTTGCCTTGTGCGATCGTGCCGTTCATTTGAACTATTGAAGTGATTTCGAGAATGTCTTCACCAACCAGCGTTGGCAGCACCCGTTCGGGGCGCGACGTGGCGATGATCATCGGTATACCAACGGCTTGAACTGCGTGCAGGGCAGTGCGCGTGCGCTCGTCGAGCCGAGTGTTCGAGTTGAGAGTTGTTTCGTCCAAATCCATAGCTACGGCCTTTGGAATTTCGGATGAAAAGTCTGGAAGATTCATTTTGGGTTACTGGCTGACCTACTGGTCCTAGGAGAATCTACGGCAGGCGATGATCTGATTGATTTACGGAGTAATGCAGGCCATTTAATAACTGCAAATACGGTAGCGATTAATCCAATCGCACCCAGTGTTCCGATCATTGCTGCTGAGCCAATATCTTCCGATATCCACCCTCCAAGAAGAAGTCCAAGTGGTAACCCGTAAATGCCGAGCGATCTGATTCCCATCACGCGCCCTCGTGTTTTTGATGGTGCTGCCCTAAGTAATCCAACCACCATCGCTACGAACGTCGCACCGCCGCTGAAACCCCACAAGACGAGTATTAGGGTGAACAGCCAAAGCGGAGGCACGAGCGCGAGAGTTAGCATCAGCACGTGCCATATCAAAGAGCCTATTATCATGATTCGTGCGGGGTTGCCGACGTTTGGTCGAAGGCCGATTGCTAACGCCCCCGTGAGTGCTCCTATTGATGCTGCTGCTCCCAATAGGCCGATTCCGGTTCCGCCTAGATCGAATAGTCCATCTCCAATAACTGTCATTAATCCGTTAACGATCGGGAACGCTGTGAATTCGATAAGGAACGAGAAGAAGATTAGACCGGGGAGCATTTCGCTTTTTCGCACATAGCGAAATCCCTCCCGTAGTCCTGTTCGAATGCTTTCGGAATGGACCGTACTCGCCACCACTCTGGATGTGACCTTTAGAGATGCGAGCGTCGCCATTAGGTAAAGAACCGTGATCGCTAGGTACGCCCAATCAAGGCCAAGCGTGGCAAAAATCGTTCCACCGACAATTGAACCGACCACCCTTGCACCGTCGAGCGTCGAACGAGAGAGTCCGATCGCCCCATGAAGCGAGTGAGCCGGCACAGCATCGGCAGTCAGTGCTTGAACCAATACCAAATCGAGCATGCGAACCATGCTGCCTGCAGCAACGATTACGTAGGCGTGCCACAGTTCGAGAGTATCGGTGAATATGAGAATTGTGAGAACGATTGCCAGGGTGCTACCGAATGCACGCACCAAGATTTGCAATTTCTTGCGGTCGAACCGATCGACCATTAAGCCGTAGAACGGGCCCAGTAACGTGCCTGTGAATTTAAGAGCGCCGATTAGCCCGACAAGCAGTGGGGAGCCGGTATCGCTAAGGACGAACATCGCCAGAACGATGATCTCCATTTCAATCGCCCATAGGCTGAGCGCTTCTGAAGACCACACGAACTTATAGTCGCCGAATCGCAGAACGCTAAATGGGTTTAATCCTCCAGCACGCGTCGAGTCGCCAGATATTTCATCCTGTGCAGCGGCCGGTTCAGTGTGTGTGGGTTTTGCCATCGGCGCGATTTTGTCATGTCCAGACCAAAATCTGTGAAACGAAGTCGCTAGCGAGCTTTTCGAACTGCTGGTGTCAAGATTATTGCAGAGCCTGCAACGGTCAAACCACCGACTACTCCAAGGAATAGTGTTGGTGCGGTTCCGATTGTTTCGATTCCGATCCCGCCAATGATCCAGCCAAGTTGATGAGTAAGTACGACCATGAAGTACAAACTCATCACCCGCCCACGCATTTCCTCAGACGCCGTGGTCTGCAGAAGCACAGGAACAGAAATCATCCAACCGGAAAACGCTAATCCAAGCGTAATCATCGAAATACCAGTCAAGATTACGTTTGGTGCTACTGCGAAAAGTCCTACGGAGGCGTTGAACAACAGCAGTGCTGATATCAGTAGGTAGCCTTTACGAATTCTTTTACTTAGGGCGAAGAGGACTGCCGACCCGATTAGTGCCCCCACACCATTAAGCCCGAGTATCACTCCGTACCCGAACTCACCTAGCCCGAGTTCGTCTTGAACTTTTACTGGTATTGCGGGCTGGTACGTGCCCATAAAAAGAGCGCTCGAACCAATAATCAACAATGCGCGAATGATCGGTGTGCGGTATGAATACGCTAGTCCGTCTTTGATGTCAGAGATCATATTTCTGCCACTGGGCACGGGTACGTAACGAGTTTTCACGAAGAAAATCATCAGTGCTGAAAAACCGTATAAACCGGCTAGAACATAGAACGCCATATCCTGACCGAGTAACAGCAAAATGCCACCGACGCTCGGACCAGCAATTGTCGCTGTCATGGATATTCCAGTGTTCAAACTGGAGGCGGAAATAAGCCGCTCCTGACCAACTACATCAACTGCGAATGCCTGACTCGTCGGGTTGTGCAAGGCAAACATTGATCCCGTAACCAGTGAGATTGGAATCAGGTGCCACCACTCGAACAGGTCCGTAGTCAGCAGTACAGCGGTGAGAAATGCCATCGAAGTGATGACCAGTTTGGTTCGCCAGAGTAATTGCCAGCGTTCTGTTCTATCTGCCAGCGCACCGCCGATTAGCGAGATAGAAATGATCGCTATTCCGGGCATTGCGTTTACGAGCCCCATTAGCATTGGCGAATCGGTGCGCTCTAGCACGATCCAAGCCTGTGCCATGTTCCGAATCTGGTAGCCAGCGAAAGTCGCTAGGTTCGACAGGATCAGTAGTCGGTAGTCACGGATCGTCAGAACGCTAAATGCGCTGACCGACTTCGAACTCGGCGCGGGTATGACTGATTCATCAGAAGTCTTCGACTCAGCCGTATTTGCGGTGTTTTCTGGCAGAACCGATTCCTTGACGAGCTGTGTCCCGTCGGGACGGGCAAATTCGAAACATACAATATGTCACTGGATATTGCGTGTTGATATAGCGAGTACTGGTTAAGCCATCGACGTGGGTAAGCGCTCAACGCGACAAGTATGCGAGGTAATCAAGTCATCATCGATTAGTTAAAGATCTCTTGATTCTAGAAACTGCAACTTGGCTTGGTGTAACTCGAATGTCGTTCGGGGAGCTCGGCGATTTAGTGCTTAACGATGAATGGTTCGAGCTGCGCTTCATTGATTTCAACGCCTATTCCCGGTCGATCGGGGAGTGTGAACCCTCCATCCGCGTAGCTCCATGCCGAGTCTGACGCTTTGTCGAGACGGTCTGAAAGGCCGCCTTGGAACTCCTGAAGATAGTCAGCAGGGGCAACGGCGGCGCACTGAAGAGTCGCAGCTTGGAATACCGAAACACCGGTTCCCATGTGCGGAGTTGTCTTGATTCCAGCCTTAGCGGCAATTTCCATCTGAGCCAAGTAATCGGTGAAACCGGTTCGTCCGATATCAGGTTGATACACGTCGAGAGCTCGGGGCTGTTGCACCCATTGACTCATTTGGTATCGCGACCTGAAGTGTTCGCCCAGAGCGATGTCGGCCCCCGGTTTTTTAACGAGTTCCTGATGACCGATAAGATCTTCCGGTTGGAGCGGGCACTCGAAGAAACGGACGTTTCGCTTGCCGTATTCTAATTTTCCTATTTCAGCAGTTTCCGGTGTGCCCATCCATAACGTATCGACCATCCACTGCTCAAGATCTGGAGCGCCTGCCATTAGTCCGTCGAGCTCAGTGGTTCCGGCCTCGACGTCGCCTGTAAGAAATATTTTTGCTCCACGAAGCCCTGTGTCCATCCAAGTTTTTACGTGCTCGATTCTTTCGTCGAGGGTAGCCCGGCGGACACCTGACAAGTACACATCGAACTGGCTTCTTGGGTTCGGGTCGAGCAGGGCAGCTACTGGAGATTGCTCACGTTTGCCGATGGCGTCCCACACTGCGATGTCGATCGCTGCTAACGCATCGAGCCAGTATCCAGACGAGTAGCCGCGCCCGCGTTGTGTGTCGTAAAGGAAGTCCCATAGGGCTCTGGGGTTCTCGTATTCCTGCCCTTCGATCATCTGAGCAAGGATGCCGTTCACTATGAGAGTGACTACCTCTGGGCCGATCCCGGCATTCGCTTCTCCCCACCCGACTGTTCCATCGGAAAGGGTTACTTTTACGAGCGGAGTTTCGATGTTGAGTGCATAGACGGTCTGCCATCCTTGCTTGAACTCGAACCGTTCGGTTTGGCGATCACCTTCGTTAGCTCTGTAAGTCTCCCAGTAGGATGCAGAGTTCTTGAAAGCTAGGTGAATCGACTCGATTGACTTGACGCTGAAGCTTGTGTTAGTCGGCATTTGGAGTCTCGACCCGCCGGATTCGTTGTTTAAACCCGTGGCGAATATAGAGGTGGATATTGAAATTGTGCACCAGAAGTTTACCCACATGAATTGTGCGTTAGTGGTAATAGCGACAATATTTTGCACTTACCCTGAACCGTGTTAAAATTACGTTAGCGGACGTTGACTTTTTATGTCATGCGTGTATATTTTCCTCCTGCTTATGATGGTGGGATTGGATAAATTTTTATTATTCAAACGCCGCGTAACAAGGCAATTACTAAGCTGGAGCACCGCTGGTAACGCGTTGAAAGGTTTTCCTTTCGCTAGCGTCGCTGGGCAGACTCTGGTTATGGAAGAGACAGGTTTTCTTGTGGAAACCTGTAGTTTCTTATTTGTCCTTTCGGAGGAAATATGATGGATCTTAGTATGAATAAGAGATGGGCACCGGTGTTTTTAGCACTGGCAAGCTTGTTCCTTGTTGCTTCAATCGCTTGTGGCGGTGACAGCGACGATGGTGACAGCGGCGCATCTAGTGGTGGTGGCGTTGCAGCTACTGCTGCTCCAGCAGCTACTGCTGCCCCTGCGGCTGCAGCAAAGGGTGCTGCTAGCGGTGGCACCAGTGCCGCTGCAGGCGCAGCATCCAAAGCAGCTGACGCAGCTGATGCAGACGCCGCAGCCCCAGCCGCAACAGTGGCACAGGCTGCAGCAGAGGCCACCAAAGCACCTGATAGTGCAACAGGTGGACCAGAAGGCTCAATCGTTCGGGCATTCCGAACTCTTGAATCTGTATATGGTATTGGCTATGTAGGCCCTTACCGCACTTCAGCAACGAACCAAATTGGTGGTATCGAAGAGTCACTCTTCAACTACCAAAACGGTAACCCGATGACTCCGTTCCTTCTGGACAAGTGGGACATTGACGCCGCTGGTACACGTGCACGAATGACTCTCAAGAAGGGTCTTAAATTCAACAGCCCAGTCGGCTATGAAGACAAAGACTTCGGTGAGCTTGACGCTGCCGAGCTTGTCGAGTGGTTCAACCGCTCGAATGCAACGACTAACCCTGAATCCACATATGGTGACGGTGGTGACTTCGCTGCGATCTTCTTGGAAGCTACGGCAATTGACCAGTACACGATCGAAATTGGTCTTGTAGCACCGGTTTACTACTGCCTACCAGTATCACAGTTCGGTTGTCTTTCAGCCGCCCGTGGTCCTCACAAAGTAACTACTGCTGACACCGAAGGTGTTGAGTGGGCCCGAGCGAACCACATTGGTACAGGTCCTTACGTACAGGGCGCCTGCACACCAGGTGACCGCTGCACAGTGCACGCAGTATCAGATCACTGGCGACAGACTGGTAATGTTGCAGAAATTACAGGAATTCAGGTTCCTGAAGCAACAACCCAGATTGCGATGCTCAAGAACGGCGCGATTGACATGACCGAGCTTGACTACAAGCTCCTCCCAGACGTGGTAGCCGATGGCTTCACATTCTTGGAGACCATGCCTGGTGGTTTCGTTGGTCAGTCGATTCTCTTCCCAGGAAACCTCTGGGAGCACTCACACGCTCGAAATAACGAAGAACTTAAGCCATGGGACGCTGCTCCTCTAGCGAAAGACTACCCATGGATCGGTAACCCTTGGGGACACCAGGGTGGCACTTGTACAGATGGTGATGGCGAAGGCCGCGATAGATGTGGAAACGCTCCTTACACCGACTCTGACAACCCGGCCGGCATGGACGACATGGAACAGTCTCGACTAGTTCGACTGTCTCTGTCGATAGCTATCGACCGTGGTTCAATCAATGACGTTCTTTTGAACGGTATTGGTACTCCGATTTACTCTGAGTACATGGGTCCTGAGTACCCTGGCTGGGATGCTTCACGTGAAACCGGTTGTTGGGACTGGATCGGTGGAAAAATCGACTGCTCAGGTACGATGCAGAGTGTTCCTTGGGAAATTGCTGATGGTGACCTCGCGGTTGCCGGTGCTCTTCTTGACGATGCGGGTTACCCGTTAGTTGATGGCAAGCGCCAGGGCTTTGAGCCTTTGACCCTTCAGGCTTACTCAGCTGAAGCAGGACCTGTTGGTCTTGAAGTAGCTGACACGGTCATGTCCGACTGGGCCCGTCTCGGTATCGAGATTTCTGGTCTTGTTGAGGACTACGGTGGAGTTATCAGCCCACGAATGCGACAGCGCGTTCAGTACCTACCTGTTCTAAAGAACGGTGACGTTCACTCGAACGTATACCCAATTGACTGGCCGCTGCCGGTGGTGGATACATCATCGTCACGTCCTGGTTGGGGTGTTGGTTTTGAGTCACAGGCTGGCGCGAAGTGGTTGTTCGAAATTCTTGGTGAACAGGACGCTAGCGTCCGATCCGAGAAGCACCTGACTTGGGTTGACTACAGCATGTACTGGCTGCAATACGCCGGTGTATTCCAGGTTCCTAAAGGAATCGTTGTAAACGAACGAATCAAGTCTTGGGACGGCTACCAGCAGCACTATTCAAACGTGTCTGGAAACCCGGAGTTCATTGAACTCAACTAAGAGCCCATGCTCTTAGGAAGCAACTAACTTGCTTACTTAGACGGGGGTCGGATAAATCCGGCCCCCGTCTTTCTTTAACTGTGGTTTGTACCGAAATTTGAATACAGTGGAATTAGTAAGTGCGGGTAAGTGGTATTTAGGCTCGTTAGTGGTCGTTGACATAGATCGCGCAGAATGCTAAATTTCCGATCCACTTACTGTGTTTTAAAAGTCACTTATTGACTCGGTTTCCAGTAAGATGCTGTTCTGCGCAGAGAGTCGGCAGACCACGTGGCGAATGGGTCATCGTGGAACAACTTTGGAAGTACTTAACAAATGGCTAATTTTTTAGCAAGACGATTTCTATCTTCGTTGATCTCTGTGATCGGCGCGACGATAGCAATTTTTGTCTTGATCCAGTTCCACAGCGACCCACGTGAGTTGTTTATTCCGGACTCCGGATATGGCATTACTCAAGAGCAATGGGAAAATCTGGGCGAACGAATGGGGTTGAATGACCCGATTTGGAAGCAGTACCTCAATTGGATGGGTAATACACTCCGGGGTGACCTTGGTGTATCTCTCGCTCGTGACCGAGCTGTGACTGATCTGATCAAGGGCAAGATTGGCGCTACTGTTCAGTTAGCCGTTGGTGGTTGGATATTTGCTATAGCGCTGGGTATTCCGATGGGGGTGTTAGCTGCAGTAAAGCGTGGCACTTTCTGGGACTATTTCGGCAGGATGGTGGCCATCGTCGGTCAGGCTGCCCCGCCGTTTGTGACGGCTCTGGTCGCTATATGGATCTTCGCTGTGTGGCTCAACTGGTTGCCGGCCGGTGGGCGCTCGCCTGACTTCAACTGGAAGGAATATCTTCTTCCTTGTATGGCTCTTGGTTGGGGGGCTGCGGCTAGCCTTATGCGTCTTACCCGATCTTCAATGCTCGAGGTTATGGACGCTGAGTACATCCGCCTTGCTCGCGCAAAGGGTGTCGGATGGAACTTGGTTATCTATAAGCATGCGCTTCGTAACGCTTTGATCGCACCGGTAACTTCGGCTCTTTTGGTGTTCTCGGGTTGGTTGAACGGTGCGTTGGTTGTCGAGATTGTGTTCTCGTGGCCTGGCATTGGTTACGACGCTTTGTACCGTGCGGTGAACGACAACGACTTCCCGTTGTTGCTCGGAACCGTGTTCATATTCATTCTGATCTACTTGGTGTTTGCGACTCTCGCTGATATTGCTTACACACTTATCGACCCCCGAGTACGTCTCGGCAACTCTGCGGACTAGCGAGGAGTACTCATGGCAACGTCTGAAACACAGGGCGAGGTTCAGCACGTCGATTCGTCGACGCTGGATGCTCCGCTCAATCCGGTAATCGTTAATAGGTCCATTGTCGGCAAGGTCTGGTACGTATTACGCAAATACCCGGTTTTACCGATGTTTGTGCTGATCCTTCTTGTGCTTGCAGCCGTCATCGGTCCGACAATTGCTCCTTACGATCGGGATATTGGGCCGGTCGGTGACCGCCACTTAGGTATGTTCAAGACTTCTGAACTGCCGCCTGAAAAGCGTGACGCTCCGAAGTACAGTGCTTGGCCAGATGGCTTCCACCTATTCGGATCCGACCATATTGGTCGAGACGTGTTTACCCGTGTTCTTCACGGTGCTCGTGTGTCGATGCAGGTGGTATTGGTTTCATTGGTACTAGGCATGTTCATCGGTGTGGCACTCGGTATGATTTCCGGCTACTACGGTGGCATGGTCGACGAGGTGATTACGAGGTTTGTTGATATTTGGTATGCGATGCCATTCCTGATGGTCGCACTAATTGTGGTGTTGATTTTCGGACGTGGTTTAACGGTGCTCCTGTTTGTGTTAGCTCTTGTAGCTTGGGCAGGTTTCGTGAGGGTTATTCGCGCACAGGTGTTGGTGCTTAAAGAGATGGATTATGTGGCGGCGGCCCGTGTAAACGGTGCTTCCGACTTCCGAATCCTCTTCAAGCACTTGTTACCGGGAATTCTCAACACTGCCATTGTTGTTGGGACGCTGAATACTTCAGGGCTGATCCTTTCAGAGTCGGTACTCAGTTTCGTTGGTGCTGGTATTCAGCCGCCAACACCAGCATGGGGTGTTATGACGAACGAAGGTCGGGACTATCTCTCGATCGCTGCTCACCAGGTGTTAGTGCCTTCTGCGGCCATCTTTATGGTTGTGATTTCATTAAACTTCTTGGGTGACTGGCTACGGGACCGTTTGGACCCACGGTTGCGACAGATCGACTAGGTTTCCCTAGTAAAAATCGAATTTAAAAACGCCCTCGGCATAATAGCTGAGGGCGTTTTTTTCTTGGTTTTCGATGACGATCTGTCGAGAGGGGCGGGTGTCTCTTTGTAGTGGGGAGAGTAGGTCTCGTACGATTACGCGGAGCAGGCTTACCCGTGGCTTTCGTTACTTGCATTTCGTTCGGAGCGCTAAATCACGATGGGCAAGGACTTTGTGGCAATTCGGAGAGCCCTACCGTCTACCAATGTCTGTGTCTCTGGTCAATTCTAGTCTGCTTAGTGCTGTATCGCCGATTTAGAGCTTTCCTTGGGTGCCAATGAAGAGATGCGAGACGCCACTTTTACCATCAGGCAGACTCTAGCGCTGCCGTCATGATGCTCGGCAAGCAGTCGGAGTCTCAGTCCAGTCATGTGTCGACTGAGTTATCCACATCTCTCAGACGCGACAAGACCGCTCATTATGAGCGGTCTTGTAAACAGATTTATTGAATCTGATTTGTACTACTCAGCGACCACACAGACAGCACCGGTAGCGGTGTCACCAGAGAATAAAGATTTGTAAGTAAAGCAGCCTTCAACTGTAAACGTGTATTCGAAACTAGGATCTTCCTTGTCGAACGGTCCTTTGTTAAAAGCGCCAGAATCCCATTCTTCAGCCTGGCCGGGGTCGGATGTTGAGCTACTTGCTGATCGTCGGTCGTGCCCCCATTTAACCGTTGAACCGACAACAATTTTGATGATGGCGGGGTCGAACACAACGCCTTCGGCACCTCGTGAGGGGATGTCGACTTCGATCACGCCTGTTAGAGCCGGGCCTTCGGGAACTTCTACATCGAATGCAGCACCCTGGGCAAGTTCGCTAGAGCCAACACCCTCGGCGACGATACCTGCTTCAGCTTCAGCGGTGGCCTTGGCTGCTCTTTCCTCGTTAGCCTTTCCAGCTGTACTGTCATCTGAAATCTGAACCTGAATCGTTGCATCAGGGTCACCACCGCTATCAATCACCGCTTGGCGAGTCGCTTGGGCATTGTCAAGCTTGTTCTGCGCCTTCGTAGTCTCAACGATTTGTACCGTTGTTGGCCTGCTCGAACAAGCAGCCAAAATGGTGGTAAGAACGAGTGCCCCCGCAAGAACCAGAATCACACGAGCCCGTATCGACATTAAAGTCCCCCGAAAACGAAGCGTTTATTTCACGTAGGATAAGAGTTTTATCAGTTCAATATCTGCTGAAAGAATCTTAAGATCATTGAATCATTAAGTTCAATGTTGCGGAAGGATAACATGCAGTATCCGGTAGACGGGTGAAGGATGCTTCGGTTCCGGGCATTTACTACGTATTAAATAGCTGTCAAAGGCGGTCTATCGAACTTTTCGACGAAGTCTCAGAACAATCAAACCCGAAATAACAGAGATGCCTGCGGCGATGAAGTAAGCGAATTGATATGCCTCGGCAAACGTAGCGCTCTGTGACTCTTGTCGCCAATTCAATAGTGATGTCATAAGAGCGATAGACATCACGGTGCCGATCGTTTGAGAAACGGTAAGTGCTGCCGATGTAGAACCTGCGTACTCGCTTGGCGTTCCTCGCAAAGTTAGTGCGTAAACGGCGGCTTGGTGCATTCCAAAGCCTAATCCAAGTACAGCTGTCGAAAT
>JABHBJ010000013.1 GCA_018673955.1 Chloroflexota bacterium
CTTATGCAAATGCTGGAATTGTTCCGGGGGATGAACGGTGGGAGTATGACGATTTGGTTCAACTCAGGCAAAGGGTTGAAGATGCCGGGTTAATTCTTGAAGCTCTTGAGAACGTGCCCCTCAAGTTTTACGACCAAGTGATGCTAGGCGGACCGGATCGTGATAGACAGATTGAGAATATGGTCTACACAGTTCGAAATATCGCTAGAGCAGGCATACCGATCTTTGGCTATCACTGGATGCCGACTCTGGTAGGACGAACATCGCTAACGACTGAAATTCGATCTGGGGCACGAGTCACTGCATTCGATCTCACACAGGCGGAAAAAGATCCGCTACTGATGGATCGTCGGTACACAGAAAACGAGATGTGGGAAAACCTTGAGCATTGGATCAAAATCATTGTTCCAGTTGCCGAGCAAGAAGGCATACGAATTGGCATCCACCCTTGCGATCCGCCAGTTGCTGAACTCCAAGGAATACCGCAACTCTTTAGGAGTTTTGAAGCGTACAAGCGATTAATTAGCATCGTAGAGTCTCCATCGAATTGCATCGAGTTCTGTCAGGGAACTTTTAGTGAAATGGAAGATGCGAAAGGCGACGGTATCTACGACATGATCGAGTACTTCGGTGAGCGGGATAAGATCTTATACGTTCACTTCCGCAACGTTTCCGAAATAGTACCGAGCTTTCGAGAAGAGTTCATCAACACCGGGTATGTCGATATGTACCGGGCGATGCAGACCTATAAGAAAGTCGGCTTCGAAGGTATGTTTGTCGACGACCATGTGCCCGTAGTTGTTGGTGATAGTCCGTGGGGGCACCGCGGCAGGGCGTTTGCGAATGGATACATCCAAGCTTTGATGGACGTAGTCGAAAGATAAACTCTAAGCTATATCAGGTGGTCCCACACCAGATGAGATTCAACACTTTCTAGTATCTAAGTGGTTGATAACATCTCCACATGCAATTCTCGATCACGAACACCCACCACGAGATCTACCGCCATACGGACCGATACGCAGGCTGGCCGGCAAATTACGGAATGTGGGTTTGGGACAACGAAATAGTTTTGCTGTTCACGTCAGGCTATCCCGACCCGGATGGTGGGTTTCATGCTAGAGATCGAAGTCGTCCGCTAGTCACAATGCAGGCAAGAAGTACTGACGGTGGGGAATCGTGGTCAGTTACGGAAGCGCCCCTGCGATTCGGGACAGGCCTCGGCACTCACGAACATATGAATCAGGAGATTGTTGAATCTCTCGAAGCAGTGGAATTCGAAACGTCATCAGATACTGTCTTTAACGATCCGAATCTCGCAGTGATGTGTGGAAAAACTGGACTGACAGCGGGCTCGAAATCTTGGTTCTACACATCACTAGACCGTTGTCGAACTTGGAGTGGTCCCTTCGAAATACCGATGTTCGATCAGTTGGGAATAGCGGCGCGAACTGACTGGATATTTGAAAGTCCTGAATCCGCCACGTTGCTGCTGACTACTACGAAACCAAATGGTGCTGAAGGACGAGTCTTTGCGTGTCGTACGGAGGACGGAGGGAAGAAGTTTAGGTTTCTTTCCTGGATTAACGATGCACCCAAGGGTTACGAGATAATGCCGTCGTCAGTTCAGCTTGAGGATGGCTCAATTCTTACAACAGTTCGATGTCAGGGCAGTAGACGCGACGATTGTTGGATCGATCTCTATAAGTCATCCGACGGTGCAAAAACGTGGGAGTATTTAGATAGACCGGTTCCAGAAACTGGCGATGGTGGTAATCCGGGTAGCGTTGTCGCGTTGAACGATGGACGTTTGGTGATTACATATGGCTCCCGCAAGATTCCCTATGGAATTTTTGCAGTGATTTCAGAAGACTATGGGGTTTCGTGGTCAGACCCGATTGTGTTGCGAGCGAGCTTCGGTAATCACGACATCGGATACACGCGATCGGTGGTTAGATCCGACAGCAAGTTGGTAACTGCCTATTACGTCAATGATGATCCCGATGGAGAACGCTTCATAGAGGCAACGATTACAGACTTCGGATAGTCGTGGTTGTTTGCGTAATCGGTTTGCCGAGTTTTAGACGTTCACGAAGCCCTAATTTTGAGTTTTGTAAATCAATTAACATTGCTGGATTGAACTAGAATTCACCCTATGCCCCTGTAGCTCAGTTGGATAGAGCACCGGCCTCCGAAGCCGGGAGCGTGAGTTCGAATCTCGCCGGGGGCGCCATTTTCATAGGAATGCTGCGTGATTGTCCGATCAAACTTTATCTAAGTGTCTATTTCATTAGGCATTAGCACTACGTAGAGGCTACTCTACCGAGGCGGATTACAAGCGCTATTTTTTGCACATGAACACTAACGATCAATCTAATACTCGAACTGCAAAACGTCGTACAACTGGCGCTGGCACTGTTGTTCTGCACAATGAATTTTGTGGTGAAGGTTGCGCTCGATGACCGGTCGAACAGAATTCGCTAGTCGCAATGAACGCATTGATCTAGTGCTGCGTCGCCTGATCGACGAGATTCGGTCCAGTCGTGGACTTGATCGAATTACGATAGTCACGCCTACCAATCAGGCATCATTCTATATTCGTCGAAGCCTAGCTAAAGAAGGTCTTTTCAACGTCGACTTTAAGAGACTTGAAGACATTGCGGAAACACTTGCTGGTCGTGAGTTTGATCAAACACCCTTAAATGATTTGCAGGCATCAGAATTCGTGTTTGAAGCGGCGCGTGATTCTTCTTTGGGCACAAAACTTGGCGGGTCAAACGTTTCACCGCAGCTCCAGTCTGCACTTCACTCTACGTTTAGAGAATTGGAACTATTAAGAAACGATCAATTAGATCAACTTCAGGATCAAAGTGCCGTTCAACGAGAATTGGTAAAGCGGTTTAAGAAGTATATGGATCTTGCCGAGCCGTATCGAAGAGCGGCACTGGTCGCCGAAAAGGCTGCCGCTGTTATCTCATCAGGCTCGCAGCTAGATCGAATCGCCACACTTGGAACTATATTTCTAGTGGAAGCAGCGCCAGTTGCATCAGTCCAGAAACCGCTGTTCGATGCGTTGGCGAATATGTCTGATTCGGTAACCATATCGATAGTCGATTCAGACGATTCGCAAGATTCAGACGATCGTGCGACCGTTTGTGATCAGGTTCATCCAATTGCAGTCCCTGATGTTACTGAAGAAGTACGTGGGGTCGTCCGAGGGATCGTTGCTCAAGCTCGAAGAGGTCAGCGATTTTCTCGTATGGCGGTAGTGTTCGAAGACGATAGCTATTCAAGCCGAATCGCAGAAGCTCTGGAACTGGCTGGAGTTCCTGTATCGGGTCCAGACCGAACCGCATTGTCTGATGCGCCCGAAGGTCGATTCGTGACCGGACTGATGGACATTTTCGAGAGAGATTTCAGCCGTCTGGATTTAACTGCTTGGCTTGCTGCTGCTCCGGTCAAGGATCCTGCAAACGAACAAGCGGTTCCGTCTGCTAGATGGGATGCCATTTCTAGAACCGCCGGAGTAACCGAATCGGTAGCCGACAGTTGGATTCCACGTCTAGGTCGATATTCGAAGAACATCGTCAAGCATGCTAAGCGTTCGGATCAACGCGATGAAGGCAAGATGAACGTGGTTGAGGCTGCGATATCAGATGCCGAATACGCTAATTGGTTGAAGGAATTTATCGTTGGGTTATCGCAGAGAAAACCGACTGACAAAGAAGACAGTTGGTCGGGATTCACTGCGTGGCTTCGATCGTTGGTCAAAGATTACTTGTGGATTGCCCCCTCAACCGATGATTCGTCGAAATCTCAATCTTCTCGACTGATGACACTCATAGACCGGCTGGAATCGCTTGAGACGATAGGTTCTGTTCCAACATTTGAGCATTGTCGAGGCGTTTTACGTGATCAACTTGAAAAACGATCAGCTGGGCTTAGATCCCTTGGTTCGGGCGTGTACGTAGGACCATTGTGGACTGCAGCAGGATGTCCGTTCGACACCATATTCGTATTGGGAATGTCCGAAGGGAGATACCCGAGCCCTGGATTTACCGATCCGTTATTGCCTGATTCGATCAAAAAAGAAATCGACTCCACTGGCACACTGCTCAGCACGGTCGATACACGTCTCCGGGAAAGCTACCAGTCGTTCATATCCGTCATTCACAGTGCCAAGCAGGTCTTCATGTACTGGCCAAACGGAATTCCTGGTGAGTCGCGAGAGTTTGGTCCCGCAAGATGGTTCTTATCTGCCGTTCGAGAGATTTCTGATCAGCCGCTTTTGCAGGCAGGAAAATTAACTGAATATAAAATTCCCGGCCTGAGTTTTAGACGTCGCGCAGATTTGATCAACATGCCACTTTCAGAGGCTGGAGACCTCCATGAATACGATGTCGTTGGTGCCCGTAGTTGGGGCGAACGAAGCGAGAAGACGCCCGAAACATTTCCACTTGTGATCTCCGAACCTTCTATTGCAGCTGGCGTTAAGTTCGAAGATGCGCAGGAAAGTTCTGATTGGACTGAGTACGACGGCAGAGTAAATCTTGATGTCGAGTCGGGCGTAATCCCTGAAATCGAAGCTACTGAAGCGATCGGCTCTGCTACGGCTTTCGAAACTTACGCGGCGTGCCCATACCGATATTTCTTGTCTCGCCGTCTTCATATCGAACCGACCGATTCGCCAGAAACTGAAGTCGCTCTTGATGCTCTTTCGTTTGGAACATTGATCCACGATGTTCTGGAAAAATTCGCTCTGTGGCGAATGGAACCTAATTCTGATTCCGATTCGCCGACTGAACAAGAAAACTGGCTTCGAACAGCAGCGTTTTCCCATATTGAAAGTCTTAAAGAAGAGACTCCGGGTCGATCTGAAGGTGCCTGGAAAATCGAGCTTTCGAGAGCATGGTTGATTCTTCGCCAGTGGTTACGTCGAGAACCAGACACTGCCAAGCGACCAGATATGCGCCAGATCGAAGCGGAATACTCGTTTGGTGGCGCGCTGTCTGGTGCGGGAAGCGGACCGCCGGTTGAAGTACGAACTGTTTCGGGTAAGACTGTAAAGTTCCGAGGGCAGGTCGACCGAGTCGATATATCCGAGGATGGTAGCCGAGTGATCGTCTACGACTATAAGTCAGGAGGTAATAGCTCGTACTCGAAGCTGGATAGCGACCCGGTCAAGAAAGGCACGAAGCTACAGCTTCCTCTTTATTCGAAGGCGGTCGCAGAAAAATACCCAGAGGCCGAAATTCAAGCTTCGTATTGGTTTGTGAGAGAATCGTCGTCGGAGCTGAAACCGCCGCCGAACGACTATGAAAGCGAAAAAGCAGAGAACGCATTAACCGCAGCTGTTGAAACCATTGTTGAAGGTATAGATAGCGGCGTGTTCCCTGCTCGGCCGGGTGGTTTGGCGAACTGGAGTGGTGGTAGTGAATCGTACGAAAACTGCCTGTTCTGCGAGTATTCGCGAGTGTGCCCGAAAAGCAAAGCCCGGCTCTGGAACTCGAAGAAAAATTCTGACCCGGCGCTTTCGAAATATTTGACTTTAGCGGAGGATCAAGATTGATGAATTCTCCACACGCAAGCGACGTCGTTCGTGATCGAATTGTAGGTCTCGCTGACGGGTCGTTGGAACAGACGATATACGCCGGTGCAGGTGCTGGAACGGGCAAGACTAAAGCGCTTGTCGAGCGAATAGCGAACCTGGTGTTACTCGCTGGTGTCAGACCTGAAAATATCGCTGCACTAACGTTCACCAAAGCAGCCGCTTCGGAACTTCGGCAACGTGTTCGAGAGGAACTGGAGCGCAGACAGGATGAATCGGTCGACTCAGCTGAGGGCATGAAATATGCCGAGGCACTCGACGGTCTGGATTCGGCGTTTATAGGAACGATCCATTCGTTCGCTCAGAGTCTGCTGCAAGAACGTCCCCTTTCGGTCGGACTTCCGCCTGTCTTCGAACTAAATGACGGAGTTCAAGGCGGTGCGAGATTCGAAGAAGAATGGTCAACGTGGTTAGATGAGGCTCTTAACGATGAGACGTTCTCGGACGCGGTTATTGGCGTACAGCGTTTGGGATTGAGCCAGCCGCTTCGTAATCTCAAAGATCTCGCTTTGGAATTTCACGCCAACTACGATCTCGTCGAACGTTTCGGTGAGCTACCTAAGCCGACTCAGACCGACAAACCTGATCTAATTCTCGAAGCTGTACGATCAGATCTGCAACTGGCATACGATCTTCGCAGTTACTGCACAAATCCTGACGACAAGTTACTTGCTCATCTCGAATCTGTTGTGCCACAAGCACTTAGATGGATCAACGAAGTTCAAGCTGCCGATTCGGATGAAGAGAGTATTCTCGCCGTCACGCAGTTGCCAAAACTGTCCGTAGGCGGCGGTCGCAAAGATGATTGGAATTCACTTGAGAGTGGGGATTCGAGCTTGAAAGAAGTTCGTGCTTTGCTGAAAGAAGCTCAAGCACGACTCAAGCAAGGACGGCAATCACTTGGCGAAGCGACGGTAGTCCCGCTGGTAAACGCCGTCTCGCAGATGGTTCTCGACTACGCCCGCAAACGTCGGAATGAAGGTCTACTCGAATTCCAAGATCTACTCGTTCTGTCATGTGAGTTGCTTGAATCCGATGACGACGTTCGTTGGTATTTTCAACGAAGATACACACATGTCCTAATCGATGAATTTCAGGACACCGATCCGCTTCAGCTGAAGTTGGCTATGCGACTTACCGACCGTATGAGCAGCTCGAACGCAGCCGGCACACCGACACCAGGAGCGTTGTTTGTGGTTGGCGATGAGAAGCAGTCGATTTACAGTTTCCGACGTGCCGATTTAACACAGTTGGAACGACTCATTTCGTCCCTGCATGCTGATCATTTGTCCTTGGTCAAAAACTATCGATCTAACCCAGGAATACTCAGCTGGGTGAACGAAATATTTGAACCGTGGATGAACGGACCTGAAGGCATCTTGCCAGATACGAATCAAGCTGAATATACGGCGCTTCAACCGGGAAGAGACGACTATTCGACTGTCGAAAAACCGCGAGTGATGATCGCTGGAGGTCTAGCTGACGGTAACACTGAAGTCGCTCGCGAGTCAGAAGCGGAAGATTTGGCAAAATTGGCTTTGAGCGTAGGAGCAGGGGATTGGGATCTTCCCGATAAATCGGGAGGTATGCGGAAGTCGGACTATCGTGATTTATGCGTATTGATGCCTCGCCGCACCGCACTTTCCTACTTGGAAGATGCGTTCTTCAAGCACGAAGTACCTTACATTCTCGAAGGCCAAGCACCGATTTTTGAGTCGCAGACTGTGCACGAACTGAGCAACAATTTGATTGCCATCGATGACCCCACCGATCAGGTTGCAATTGTCGCTGCATTGAAGTCGGCAGCTTGGGGTTGCTCTGATCAGGACCTTTACGAATGGGCTTGTGCGGATCGCAAATTTGAATACGCTCGAGCCACGTACGATCCTGCCAAATTCGAAATTGATACCGGAGTACACCGAGTCGCAACTGCACTCGCAGGACTGGCGGGTTATCACGACACGCGCCAGATGTATTCAACCCCATTCCTGATCGAAAAATTCGTTCGAGATCGCCGCCTACGAGAAATCGCCGCATTGTCGAATCCAAACGGCGATCGCGAGCGGTTGATCGACGTAATTATCGAAATGTCTAGATCACTTCAACGATCTGGCAACGGATCGCTGAGAGAATTTGTTCGTTGGGTCTCAAAGCAAGCGGAAGCGAGTGTCAAAGTAGCCGAGGGTGCGCTATCAAATAGCGAGTTGAATGCTGTCCGAGTCATGACAGTTCATGCTGCGAAAGGACTTGAATTTCCTATCGTTGCACTCATGGGTTTGCAAGTCGGTGTATCGGCGTTCAAAGGTAATTCGATCACCAAAGAGGAACTTGGTCAGCCGATCATAGCGGTTCGAATGGGCTCGGCAGATCTCGGCATTTCAACCGCCGATTTCGCCGATCGTTTAGAGGTAAGCAAGAAGTCTGATTCCGCAGAGCAGGTACGACTTGCGTACGTTGCAGCGACCCGAGCCCGTGAGCATCTTGTCGTTAGCGTTCATAGATCAGGCAAGGACAAATCAACGCTGGCAGCGAAGATTGCTGATTTGGATGCGCTGAACACAGTTTCAAAACCATTCGGCATATCAAGCGAGACCAGAAGCCCTCAGACTAAACCGGATTCGACTCCGACCAATGCGCAGCCATTTTCGCTGGATAATCGAAAGGATTGGTTCGAGGATCTGGAAGCTGTCGTTGAGCAAGCAAAGTACCGGGGCTATGTCACGCCTTCGGATCTGGCCGATCACACGATGTTTGCTGCTCCAAAGCCCGAAGATAATACTGAATCGACTGAGTGGAACACAACATTACGTGGTCGCGGCGGAACCGATGTGGGCTCGGCGGTTCACCGCGTTCTCCAAGACATAGATTTTGACGACGATTTTAACTTAGATGAACTGGTTGCCCAAGCGGTCCTGGCTTACAACATTCCCGATTTAAAAAAAGATGTGGTGCTGTTAGTTCGGAACGTGCTGTCGAGTCCGAGTGTCGCCGCAGCAACTGGCGAAAACAGCTGGAGCGAGGCGTGGGTCGCCGCCGAGGTGGAAGAGGGCATCGAGATCGAAGGATCGGTCGATCTAATTGTTCAGCACGAAGACGGTACCATCACGATAATCGACTACAAGACCGACCGGGTACAGGGTGAATTTCTTGAAGAACGCGCTCGAGGATATAAAAATCAGTTGGCTGGATATGCACTTGTGCTCGAAAAGATGGGGATGAAAGTTCGTAGCGCTGTTCTCGTATTTGCAAATGGCGGAGTCGGTGATACTGCCAGAGAGTATGTGGTCGACGATTTGGAAGCTGCTAAAGCTGCTGCTCTGTCCAAGATTCGTGACAAAATACGGTCTCTAATTTCTGATTGAACGACCCGTAAAAACCAACGGTGTCGACAAACTCAGGTTAAGATCGGCATCAGAATAGTTTTAATCGTAATTCGGAGGCACTCGATGGGCTTGCTAGACGGTAAAAAAGCGCTAATCACTGGCGCACGAAAAGGTATTGGCCGGGGCATCGCCCTCACACTCGCTAACGAAGGTGCCGATGTTGGGATCAATGACATCGTCGACGACGAAGTATCACAACGAGCTGCCGAACTTGTTTCAAACCGAGGCGTCAAAGGTACGTTCCATCTTGGTGATGTGAGCACCGTCGTAGGTATCAATTCTGTGATCGATTCGTTCATCGCGGAGCACGGTCGTATCGACATTCTGATCAACAATGCAATCTTTCCTGATCAGGCACGACCGTTGTTCGATACGGATGAAGTTTTCTGGGATCGAATGATGGATCTTTCGTTGAAGGGCTACTTCTTCGGATCTCAGCGCGCCGCCAAGGAAATGATTGCCCAGGGTACGGGTGGAAGTATCGTTTGCCTCGCCAGTGTTCATGCGTACACGGCGATCGAAGATTGGACAGCCTACGGAACGGCCAAAGCCGGACTTCGTCGAATGGTCAAGGGCTTTGCTATAGATCTGAAAGGTCACAACATCAACGCTAACTGCATCGCTCCGGGAGCCATTTCGAATGTTCTTCCAGACAGCGACGCCGATGATGTAATCGATGGCGCACCGCACGACTCTTCGCGATTCACGGCACATCTTCCTGCTGCAAAGGGTGGGCTGCCAAGCGACATTGCGAACGCCGTTTTGTATCTGACTTCCGAACTAGGACAATACGTCAACGGAGAAACGGTTCTCGTCGATGGCGGAATGGTCGCCACCAAGACCATGCAGGACTAAAACGAGTAAACACATGGAATCCCTTAACCAATGACCCCAAAGCTTCTTGAAGGCAAGAAAGCGCTGATTACCGGCTCACGTCGAGGCATTGGTGCGGGTATTGCTCAACTGTTTGCCGAACATGGGGCAGATGTTGGGATTAATGACATCACTAGAGACGACGAAGCCGATAAGACGATCGCTTCGATCAAAGCGATCGGTCGAAAAGCATCTTGGCATCAGGCCGATGTTGGCAACAGTGACGATCGCACGCGCATGCTCGACGAATTCGTTGAGCAGCACGGTCGTATCGACATCCTCGTCAACAATGCGGTCGCTTCGAAAGACATGCACTTCACAAAGATTACCGAGGAATTTTGGGATCATCTGGTTGGGCACGCGCTCAAGGGTTATCTCTTTCTTGCCCAGGGAGCAGTGAACCATATGATCGAACACGGTCACGGCGGCAGCGTCATCAACATCAGCAGCGTCCATAGCTACCGGGCTTGGCCGCACGACGGAGTGTACGGAATTGTTAAGGCTGGTCTAAATCGTATGGTGCAATCGATGGCCCACGATCTTGCTGGTTCAGGTATCACCGCTAACTGTGTTGCACCGGGTTACATCGATAGCAGAGTGCTGCCACAGGAAGAAGAGCACACGCGTGCTGATGACGAATACCTTGGTTCGGCAATCGGCTTCATCCCAAGTCAACGAGGCGGTGTTCCGAAAGATATAGCCGGTGCATGTATTTTCTTGGCATCGGAACTCGGACAGTATGTAAACGGTCAAACCATAACGGTCGATGGTGGCTTCCTCGCTGGTGGCGTACCTCAAGATTCGAAGCCGCTCGAACCAGGCATGCCGGGAGCCGCAGAGTAGCCATGTCGGAGCAAGACGAGTTCAGCGACATACCGCACGTCGAAATGAAGGAAGAGCGTCTCGTATATCCGACGCCATGGTTCGATTTCTACTACGACGAAACGGTTCGTACCAACGGTCAACCCGGCAACTACTCTTGGGCGCGTATCCACTCTGGTAATGGCGGTGTGATGGTCGTT
Source organism: Chloroflexota bacterium (assembly GCA_018673955.1). Lineage (GTDB taxonomy): Bacteria > Chloroflexota > Dehalococcoidia > Lucifugimonadales > Lucifugimonadaceae > Lucifugimonas. The sequence goes on from JABHBJ010000013.1 coordinate 10,887, forward strand.
CCAGTGACTCCTTTGGGGCAGTATCTGCTGATCAGAATTTATCGGTATCCGGTGAAAAAGTACATGTGGGAATTTCCAGCAGGGATGATCGAAGACGGTGAAACGGCAGTAAATTCCGGCGCCCGTGAACTGGAAGAGGAAACCGGCATCAAGGCTGACAGTGTTGTCCTTTTGGGCTCTCAAACTCCAATTAGCGGATTCGTAGGCGATACGTTCTACACAGTGCTGGCGAACCTGCCTGAAATCGAGTCAGTCGATATTATCCCGCAACTCGATGAAGGCATCATCGACGCGAAGCTTGTCACTCGGCAAGAAATTGTGGCGATGGCGGCAAGTCAAGAAATCGAAGACGGTGTGACCCTGATGTGCCTAGCCCGCTACTGGGCGCATTTGGAACTTAACGCCTGTGAATCTGGTGGAGAGGCATGAAAGATATTTACTCGCATATCGAATCGCACGTTGATGAATCGATCCAGCAACTGTTCGAGCTTGTTCGCCAGCCATCGATATCGGCGCAGAAAGTTGGCTTTGATAAAGCCCCTGGTCTGATGAAGGACCTGCTCGAACGAAATGGATTCGAGGCTTTGATTATTCCCGTGCCAAACGACGGTCTTCCAACCGTCTGCGGCTACATGGCGGCTTCTGGAAATCCTGAAACAGCGCCGACCCTGTTGTTTTACTGCCACTATGACGTGCAACCTGTTGACCCGATCGATCTCTGGAACACCGATCCATTCGAGCCAACGCAAATAGGTGATCGACTTTACGGTCGAGGAATGTCTGACGACAAAGGCAACATCGGCGCCCGACTCGCAGCAATAAGGGCGTTCATTGCTGAGCGAGATGGCGTGCCATGTAACATCAAGATGTTCTGCGAAGGCGAAGAGGAATCAGGCTCGATTAATCTTCCATATTTGATTGCTGAGCGAGGAGATGATTTCAAGGCTGATGCATGCATTTGGGAGGGCGGTGGACGAAATCTTAACGGCGACCCATTCATGTATCTAGGACTTAAAGGCGTCCTCGGGGTTGGGCTAAGTGTAAGCATGCTTTCTGGCGACGCACACTCGTCGTATGCCGCAATATTACCGTCCGCGGCTTGGAGACTTCTTCAGGCTCTCCAGACAATTAAGGATGTTGATGAACGCATTCTGATCCAAGGCTTTTACGACGGAATCACAGAACCAACCGCCGAAGCGATAGCTGCGGTAGAAGCGCTTCCCGACGATGCACCAGAATGGCTCGAAACGTTTGGCGTATCAGGTTTCGTAAAAGGGCTTGATGGCGAGGATCTTCGCAAGCAGCTTACTTTCCAGCCGACAGCGAATATCGCTGGTCTCGACTCTGGGTATCAGGACGCCGGTCTCAAGACCGTTCTTCCAGCCGTTGCCAATGCGAAAATGGATTTTCGCCTGGTTCCTGAACAACGTCCTTACGATATTTTCGACAAACTTCGAAAACACCTCGACAAGCACGGATTTGAAGACGTCGAAATCGAGGTTCTCGGTGCTGTAAATCCTTATCGAACCGATCTAAATTCACCGTGGGTGCAATTAGTCGCTGAGACGGCTGAAGAGATTTACGGTCGTAAACCAGTGATGACTCCGAACATGGCAGGGACTGGTCCGATGTTCGATTTCGGCGACACGCTTGGTATGCCGATCGCTACATCGGGTATCGACCACCCTTCTCACAAAATTCACGCGCCAAACGAAAACATTACGGTTGAGGATTTTCTATTCGGAGCCAAGCACGCCGCACTGATAATAGAACGATTCGCCCAAGACTGGGGTTAGAGTCGGAACTCCCACTGTAGAATTGGCGAGTTTCGTTGAACCTTTAGCCGGAGAAAGTTTCCGCACATGTCCGTAATTCAGCCCACGCCTGACCACGTATTGGACAAGGCGACTATCGAACAACTCAAACGAGTGAACACAACCGCAGTCGTAGACGTACTAGCCCGAAACGGCTACGAACCTCACTACGTTTATATGCCGAATGTTCGAACGATGAATCCCGGTCAACGACTGGTTGCTCGAGCTATCACCGTTCGATTCGTCCCCGCTCGACCCGACGCTATGGCAGAAAAACCGGGCGGCGAAGAATCGCCCGAGTTCGCAGCATTCGAACTGGCTGGCCCCGGCGACGTTATCGTGATGGAATCGATGCGCAACAAGCGAATGTCGATTGGTGGCGACATCAAGTTTCTCAGGCTTAAGCAGCGTGGAGTGGATGGACTAGTTTGCGATGGCGGTATTCGGGATATGCACACCGTTCAGGATTACGGCGTTGGAATGTGGGGACTCGACAAGACTTCGAATCTTGGAACACGAGTAGGAACGCCTTATTCGACAAACGATACGATTGCTGTCGATGGAATTCTTGTTCGACCCGGTGACTACATCGTTGCCGATGACGATGGCGTGGTTGTGATTCCTCGTGGAGTTGCACCAGAGATCGCACTCAAGGCAATCGAGTACGACGATCTTGAAGAATGGATCAGGGCACGACTCGATAAAGAGCAGCTAACACCCGGTCTTTACTATCCACCTGACGACGAAGTAATCGCCATGTATCGCAAAGAAAAGGCCGAGAATGGGGGGAGCTAGAGCTCGACCTCGATATCCAGACCGTCATAGGCGTATTGAATATCTAGACCTTCTGAATCCTTTAGCTTCGCCAATTCGGTGTTAACCGGAACGTGATCGATATCGTGCGTCGCATCGACCAATAAGGTGCGCTCGGCTCCAAGTCGGAGCGCTTGGTCGATAGCCTGTTCTACGGTGAAATGCGTCCCGTGAGTTCGAGCGGGTCGGAGTGCATCGACGACTAAGATCTCAGAGCCTCGTATTAGCTCGGCAGTTTCTTCGGAAATATGCGAAGCATCGGAAATGTAACTGACATCACCGAAGCGATATCCAAAGCATTCCCAGTTCTTACCGTGCTCGACCGGTAGCGGAGTTAGCTCTAAACCGTCGGCTCTGAAGGGCGATGAATCGATAGTCTCGAAGTTCAACTTGGCTACTCCACCGCCGCCAGTTTGCTTGCTGCGGTCGACCAAGTAGTAGAACAGTTGCTCGACAACCTGAAGATCGACTTCGCGCAGGTAGATCGGTAACGACTCTTGGGCATTGTTCGTCCAATCTCGCAGATCGTCGAATCCCCCAACGGCGTCCGCATGCGCATGCGTTATGACCAGCGCGTCGATAGTGCGCACATCGAATTTTGGGAATAACTGGATCGCAGATTCATAGAAGAATTTTCCTGCGTCGATAACAATATTGCTTTTGCGGCCATCGTCGAATTCGCGCTGAATAAGTAGCGACGTATTGCGACGGCGATTCGGCGAACCGGGTTTTAGCGCATCGGGACACACAGGGCAGTTGCTGTCTGGGCTAGTGAGACACGACACTCTCGGCACACCTTCGGATGTACCAGTACCAAGAAAAACGATACGAGCTTTAGCGACTGAATTTGCACCAACGTCAGAGTCGAGGCTTGAGTTATTCTTGGGTGTTCCAGAAATTGGCATCAGCAAAGGATACCGGTTCGATGACGATTTATTGGTGGTTATCTGAATCAACTCACGGTGGACGGACTCCTCACGAAATGATCGTGCCGATCGTGATCGCTTAGCAGGCGATTAGTGTGCCAGCCACCTCAGACTCACGGTAAACTTCGATTCGTTCAAGTCAAAATCCATGTTCGTCGGTGAGCACCGCCACTTGAACGTTGAATCGAAAGCAAAGAAAAGAATATGAAAAAGACCATACGTGGCGAACTAAAGAAGAAACTTCAAGCTGGTGAAGTCGTTGTTGGCCCGTTCACAATCGTTCCTTCGGTAACGATGATTGATGCGCTCGGTTACGCCGGTATGGACTTCTGCATCCTCGATACAGAACACGGTCCGCTCTCTATGGAGAAGGTCTCTGATCTTGTTATCGCGGCGCAGGGCACCGGTGTTGCACCGATTGTTCGAGTTGGTGGCAATGAAGAATGGCCGATTTTGCGGGCTCTCGATATTGGGGCAGACGGCGTACAAGTTCCGCAGATCAACCAGAAATCTGACGCAGAGAAAGTAGTTCACGCCGCCAAGTACGCACCTATGGGCGAACGCGGCGTTTCTGTGTTCACCCGAGCTGGAAACTACTACAAAGACGATGCAGTTGACCACCCTGCGCGCCAGAACGAAGAAACGATGACGGTGGTTCACATCGAAGGGCAAAAGGGTCTGAACAACCTTGAGGAGATCATGACCGTTGATGGAATCGATGTTCTCTTTCTCGGTCCATACGACATCTCGCAGTCACTCGGTGTTCCCGGCGACGTTCGTTCGAAGATTGTTGAAGATGCCCTCAAAGAGGCTGCAGCAAAGGCTCGGGCGCAGGGCCGGGTGATCGGCTCCTACGCCAAGGACGTCGAGATGGGTAAGTGGCTCATTGATCTCGGCGTACAGTATCTGTCGATCAACGTCGACGCCACGATCTACATGCAGGCCTGCGAACGTATTGCTCGGGCTCTCAAGTAGACCAGACTTACGCCAATAATCCGATAAGTTCGCTCAGGTCGTCGACCGACTCGCCATTCCATTGGTTAGAAAAGTCGGCGTCCGGAGCCTAAACGGGTGCGTTCCTAGGTGTAATTCGTATGGCACGCATTTCAAGCCGAGCTGCGACGACTAACTCTTCGCCGTTCCCGTCGGCAACATAAGCACACTGACTGGGCTGGACCTCCATGCAGCGTGCAGCGTTTTGGTAAAGCTTCTGGTTTGGGTTTTTCATACCCGACTTACTTGAATAGACAGGCAAGTCGATCAAATCTGCAAACGGCGAGGTTCTCCAATTGTGAGGCACCCAGGGTCCGTAGTCGGAGAGTAATCCA
>JABHBJ010000036.1 GCA_018673955.1 Chloroflexota bacterium
CACCTAAATAGAACGCTAACTACACACTGCACCAGGGAGTCCTAAAATTCCTATCGAATACGTAAAGTTAGGCCGTACCGGAACCAAGGTTTCGAACCTCTGTTTGGGAACCGACAACTACGGTAACCCACACGGATGTGATGAGTCGACGGCACACGAAATCCTCGGTACAGCACTCGATGGCGGAATAAACTTCGTCGATACGTCCGACTCTTACAACGAAGGTCGTTCCGAGTCGATGATCGGCAACTACCTCGCCGACTCCGGTCGACGTGATCAGGTTGTTCTGGCAACTAAATATCGTTCGGCTGTAGGGCCCGGTGTAAACGACCTCGGTGCCTCTCGCTATCACATCGTCCGTGCGGTTGAAGAATCTCTCCGACGCCTCCGTACCGATCGAATCGACCTGCTGTACTGCCACTCGTGGGATGCAGAAACTCCAATCGAAGAAACGCTTCGTGCAGTCGATGATCTGACCCACCAAGGCAAGATCGTGTACGCCGGTGCATCAAACTTCCCTACGTGGGTGCTAGCAAAAGGACTCTGGACTTCTGACGTCCGTAACCTCTACCGCTTCGAAGCAATTCAGAGCGTTTTCAACATCCTTCAGCCGGGACTCGGTAGAGAAATGGTTCCATTCGCCGAGAAGCATGACGTAGCAGTTATCCCCTACTCACCGCTTGCGAGCGGAATGCTGACAGGTCAGCATGGTAAATCTGGAAAAGCAGTAGCCGGCTCTAAATTCGATCTTCGGGACGACTCAAAGGGCGGAGGTCTGAAATCTCGCTACTTCAATGACGCAACATTCACTGCAGTCGAAAAATTCACAGCAATCGCTGCAAAGCACGGGCAGCCAACCGTCCGATTGGCTCTTCAATGGGTTTCAGAATTCCCCGGTGTTACCGCCCCAATCTTCGGTGCTCGCAAAGTCGACCATGTGAAGGGCGTGCTCGAAGCATGGTCGGAATCAGCGCCTGACGAAGTGATGTCGGAGGTTCGAGCGGTAGCCGACGAGTTTGAAGCACAAGCTCCAATGGCATACCCACCAAACTCTGGACAGGCCTTCGGCACTCTACCCACATCTTCAGCAGCGAAATAAGAGGCGAGCACAATGGATTACGTAAACCTCGGAAAAACCGGACTGAAAGTCTCTGAATACTGCATGGGAGCCGACAATTTCGGCGGACAGACAAACGCCGAAGACTCCCTTCGGATTATGTCCGCGGCGTTCGAAGGTGGAGTCAACTTCATCGACACTGCCAACTCATACACCAATGGACTCTCGGAAGAGAATGTCGGACGATTCATTAAGACTCGACGCTCCGAAGTAGTTCTGGCGACTAAAGGCAGAAGCCAAGTCGGAACAAATCCGAACGATGTTGGCGTGAACAAGAAGTACGTGATGCAGGCGATCGACGATTCGCTAAAACGCCTCGGCACCGACTATGTCGACCTCTATCAGATCCATGCTCCCGATCTAACAACTCCTATCGAGGAAACAGTCGAGGCGTACAACGATGTTGTTCGTTCCGGCAAAGCACGGTACATCGGCGTTTCAAACTTCTCAGGCCCGCAGCTTGCCGAAGCGCTTTGGGCACAAGATAAGAACGGCTTCAGTAAATTCAACTCTGTCCAGCCTCGCTACAACCTGCTCTACCGAGAGGCAGAACGTGAGTTGTTCCCGCTTTGCCTTGAAGATGGCGTCGGCGCAATGGTCTACTCGCCTCAGGCCGGTGGATTTCTACTTGGAAAACATCGAAATTTCAAAGCGGAATCCTCAAGCGGAGGTCGCTTCTCTGATGACTTCGGAGCCGCCAACTTCTACAAGAACACATACTGGAACGAAGCTAGCTTTGATGCAATGGAAAAATTCATTGCAGTCACCGAAAAATACAAAGTTTCTCCGATGGCGCTCGCGCTGAAGTGGGCTAGAACTCACCCTGCGGTTTCGGCGTGCATCGTCGGTGCACGAACACTTAAGCAACTCCAACAGAATCTTGTTGCTTGGGAAGAGGATATTCCTAACGAGGCGATCAATGAAGCAACAGCTATTGGCGATCATCTCTGGGACACCGCCCCTTGGAGGCCACAGATGCATTCAACACCGCTAACTCCTATTATCGCGTCGAAGGCATAGGGGCAGAACACGAAATTGAGCCATTCCCTAGACGGTTTCACTCCTTCATCAATCGAGCGTCCAGAATCCCTCGATGAGCTTTCGAGCACGCTGGCTACAGTATCAACTTCCGGTCGATCTGCCACGCCGTGGGGCGGAGGAACTCGGATCGGCGTAGGCAACATTCCGTCGAGTTACGACACCGCAATTGATCTGTCTGGATTCACCGGAGAAATCGAACACGAACCGGGTGATATGACAGTCGTGGCGAACGCTGGAGTGACTATTGGTTCACTAAACGCACTACTCGCCAAAGAAGGTCAACGATTGGCCTTTGAAGTACGGAAACCTGATAGAGCAACGGTCGGTGGTTCTGTCGCTTCTAACGCCCCCGGACGGCGTCAGTCTTCGACCGGCGGCATCCGAGACTGGGTGATCGGCATGCAGATTGTTCTCGCTGATGGCACAATCACCAAAACCGGTGGACGAGTCGTAAAAAACGTGCAAGGCTATGAATTACATCGTCTCCATACTGGGGCATACGGCACACTTGGAGTAGTTTCGCAAGCGGCGTTCAAGTTGCTGCCGCTTCCGCTCGAGCAGCAAACCATTATCGCTTGGTTCGATGATGAAACCACTGCTAACGAAGTTGGGATGAAGCTGGTGAACGGACTCTTCTTGCCAGAAGCAATTTCCGTTCTATCTGGTCCGTTAGCAAAGCATACTGTCGAGGCGACCGGAGAAACCGTATCCACTGACGATGTGACCACACTCCTCATAAAACTCGGTGGTGGAATTCGTTCGATTGAACGACAGGTAAACGAAGTTGTTGGCGCCGCAGGTGCCGCCGCTGCAAGAGGGTACGCGGTCCTCAGCGATGTTTCAGAACGCGCAGCATGTGCGAAGCTCGAAGACGCCGAATCAAATTCTTCACTGACCGTAAGAATGACATCTCGACCACTAGAAACTCTTGAAGCCTCCAAAGCCACTCGTACCAAAATTTCCAACTTACACAGTCACGATATTTCGACAATATCCGACCTCGGTTTCGGAGCCTCGACAATCCTTTCCAATCCCGCAAATGACGATGATGCTTCTGCCTTCACGACGATATTCGTTGATGAGATATCACAGCACTCGGGATCTTACGTAATCGAAATGTGCCCATTGAACGTAAAACAAAGTATCGACGTGTTCAGCGACGTTGGCAGTTCAATCGATCTGATGCGACGAATCAAGGCACAATACGATCCAACAAACACACTCAACCCAGGGCGATTCGCAGGAAAGATTTAACCGCTTCGATGTCGATCGATAAGCCAACAATTTCAGTAGGTCCACCGGGTACGTTCCCTGGATTCTCAGGACCTCATGCGCCGCAAGAGTCCGATCTGTACAAGTGCGTCCATTGCGGCTTCTGCCTTCAGGCTTGCCCTACCTATCTGGAAACAGGACTCGAAGCTGAATCTCCTCGTGGCCGAATTGCACTAATGAAGGCGGTCAATGAAGGTCGCCTCGACATGAGCCCATCCGTAGTTGGACACTGGGATCTGTGCTTGCAATGCCGCGCTTGCGAACTGGCGTGTCCTTCGGGCGTCGAATACGGCAAGCTGATGGAAGCGACACGAGCGCAAGTCGAACAGCACACGAATCGATCGTTCACAGAACGCACCACCCGTTCAATCGGCTACAACACGATGTTGCCCTCCCCCGTAAAGCTGCGAATGGTTGGCAACGCGCTCAAGTTCTACAAAAAATCGGGCATGCGAACAATCGCACGGGGTACTGGTCTCCTGAAGCTTCTCCCCGGTGACGCCGAACTCGCCGACGCATATTTACCTGAGCTATCGGACAATTTCTTTGTAGCCAAAGGCCAAATTCACCCCGCCCAAGGCGTTCGCAAGGCGAAAGTGGCGATGCTGGCGGGATGCGTCATGGCGCTAACACACGCCGATACGCTTGAAGCCACAGTACGTGTTCTTACCCGCAACGGCATCGAAGTGCATCTAACGACCGGGCAAGGCTGCTGCGGCGCTCTAAACACCCACTCAGGTGAACCAGACACAGCAATCGAGATGGCTAAGAAGAACATCGATTCGTTCTTGTCAGCGAAACCCGACGCTATAGTCTCCGCTTCGGCCGGTTGTGGTGCAGCGATGAAGGACTATGGCGAACTACTCGCCAACGAACCTGAATACGTAGACAAGGCAAAACAAGTCGCCGATTTATCCAAAGATATTCACGAATTACTGGTCGAATTCGAATTCGAAGCACCGACCAAGCTAATGAACGTAAAAGTCACGTATCAAGACCCATGTCACCTGTTGAACGTTCAGCGAATCACCGATGCGCCACGAACGATTCTCAACTCGATACCAGGATTAGAGTTGATTGATCTTGGAGAAGCAGCGGTTTGCTGCGGGTCGGCTGGAACGTACTCGCTTACCCAACGTGAGATGTCCGCTCAACTAGGAAAACGCAAAGCGCGTAACGTTGTGGCTACTGGCGCCGAAATTGTTGCTACTGGAAATCCCGGCTGCGCAATGCAATTGGATTTCGCTCTGAAAGAGGTCGCCAAAGAAGACTCGAGCACCCGATCGACAAAGGTCAGATACGTGGTCGACCTGCTAGATCAAGCCTACGCACTCGAACGTTCGTAGAGGCTAATCAGCCGAAACGCTAAGCCGTGTAAACCGGTGAAGGGTTTTTGGCTAACTGCGCACTTGCAGATGCTGTAGCCGCACCTTTGGCAACTTCAAATCCGTGATCGGGGAGAATCTTTTCGAGGGCGCTGAGTAGTGCGAATACATTTGCAGGAACACACGACTCGCCCATCAGGCCGATTCGAATAACTTCGCCAGCGAACTTGCCCAGACCACGCCCAACCTCGATTGAATATTCTTCAAGAAGTTGAGTACGCAGATTCACATCATCGATCCCCTTCGGAAGCTTCACGACTGTCAGCTGATCCAAACGCTCTTCTTTCGATATCGGCAGTTCCAAGCCTAGAGCAGTTAACCCCGCCCGAAGAGCAGAGGCGTTCGCCTCGTGACGCTGCCACCGAACCTCAAGAGTCTCGTTCAACGCCATTCCCACCGCTTCACGCAAACCATAAATCATGCTTACGGGCGCTGTGTGGTGAGCAATGTGATCCGGTCCCCAGTAGTCAGCGATCAATGAAAGATCCAAATACCACGATGTTGGGGGCTTAGGACGGTTCCGTATGTACTCAAGCGCACGATCTGAAATAGCCACGGGAGAAATTCCAGGAGGGGCCGCTAGGCATTTCTGCGAACCTGAGTAAGCAAAGTCCAATTCCCACTCGTCAAATTTAAGTTCGCAACCGGCCAGTGAGGTCACAACGTCCGTCATGAACAGCGCTCCGGCTTCGTGAGAAAGACGAGCAAACTCGGCAATCGGCTGAATGGTTCCAGTCGAAGTCTCGGCGTGAATACCAAGCACGAGTTGAGTTTCAGGATGCTCTTTCAATGCTTCGGCAAGCCCCTGGGGATCCATCGACTTGCCCCACTCGGTGCGAAGCGGAACTACGTTGAACTCAAGTCGCTCGGCCATGATGATCTGTCGTTCACAGAAGTAGCCGTAAGAACAAATAATTACCGTGTCGCCAGGCGAAGCCAGACTAACAAGCCCGGCTTCCATACCTGCCGATCCAGCTCCAGCAACGGCGAAAGCCCGTTGCTTCGTCTTGAAGATCTCACCGAGCATTCCCGTCAGTTCGTCGAGAAGCTCGAAGAACGCGGGGTCGAGGTAACCAATGATAGGCAGCGACATCGCACGAAGAACTCGTGGGTTCGCCGAGCTAGGCCCGGGTCCCAAAATCACTCTGCGCGGCACTGTGAGCGGCTCGAAACGCTGGCCGTTTATCACTTCTTTTACCTATCTGATGCTTGTCCGAACTTGAAATGTCGACTGTGTGACTCAGCGGGTGCCAGTTTCGTTCACCATCCCTATCACTGGCAAGAGCAACGGAATAATCACACAAAGGTTAACAATACAACTCGTACGCACAAAAGCGGAGTATCAAATGATTTTCCGATTTTCGTGTTTATAATCCGTCGCAACAACGGTAGTGATGATTGCAGATGCGTTCTGCATCGACAGAAACAGTTGGGATCGTCGCCCCGCTTGATATGAACATGAGCTAAAGAATGGAACCGACACGATGGATCTAGGATTAAACGGCAAAGTCGCTATTGTCACAGGCGGCAGCGACGGCATCGGAAAAGCAGCAGCTACTTCACTTGCGAGTGAAGGCGCGAAAGTCGCAATCGTAGGACGAACTCAATCTAAACTCGATACTGCTATTGCTGAGATCAAATCAGAATCAGGTGGAGAAGTCATCGGAGTCTCAGCCGACGTATCTGTCGAATCTAGCGTTCAGGCGATGGTTGCCAAAGTGGTCAGCGAGTTCGGCGGTATCGACATCTTGGTCAACAACGCCGGAACTTCCTCGTCAACGACGCTCGAAAAAATGACCGACGCTGACTTGGAAACCGACTTCGGAATCAAGATCTATGGTGCGATCTACTGCGCACGAGCTACATTGCCTCACCTCAAAGCATCTGGCACCGGAGCGATCATCAACACGACCACTCCTGGCGGCAAGGCTGCTCGACCCGGTTCGCAACCGACTTCCCTGTCCCGATCGGCCGGCATCTCACTCACGAAATCATGGGCTGGTGAACTCGCCGAACACAACATACGTGTGAATACAATCTGTGTAGGCGTATTGAAGTCAGGCCAGCACCGAACCCGCTGGGAAGGTATCAACGCCAAGGACCCGAGCTACTCGCTCGACGATCATTGGGCAACCTTCGGTGGTGGCGTCCCTCTTGGACGAATCGGCGAAGCAAAAGAAGCCGGTGATGTGATCTGCTTCCTAGCATCCGGACGCGCCAGCTACGTAACCGGCACAGCCATCAACGTAGACGGTGGCTCTGCGCCAGTCGTTTAGACCAAAAGAACTAATCAGGCGAACCAGCTCGGCGTGTCTTACGCGCGCCGAGCACTCCACCAGTGATCGCTCCGGCAATTGCACCAACGAACACGCCGAAGATGATTACGATCGCCACAATCGTACCTTCCCAGCCTGTCGTCCCGTTGTTGACAGTGAGAAATGCGATCCCAGCGAATACCAGTCCGCCAGCTATCGCGCCCGGCCAGATACCAAGTGCCGCCCAAAGTAGCCAGCGTTTTTTACTAAGTAGCGCGCGTACCGCAATGCCGATTCCCGCAGCTGAAGCAATCAGGTAGATGGTACGAAGCGAGGTTTCGACTTCAATGAATATGGGCCAGAGCGCAGCAACAAGTGCGATAACGCCAGTCAAGACAGCTATTTTTAAGATTGTTCGTTTCATGTCATAGGGTTGACGAACAAATAGACGGATTTGTGCGATCAACCGCCAAAACAGCGGTCCTCAACCAATCTAACTACGACAGATAGTCCACTGCCGAGCGTACGAACACCTCTACGCCAATCGGCAAGCAGTCTTCGCTCCAGTCAAACTTGGCGTTGTGGTGACCTTCGATACCTCGTTCGGCCACTCGCGCATCGTCGTGTGCCGCTCCGAGCAAGAAGTACACGCCCGGCACTCGGTCATTGAACTCCGCCATGTCGTCACCCACACTCACGGGCTCCCACTCCTTGGCATTACCCTCACCCACCACCAAACTCGCCTGCCGAGTTACCCATGCAGCAACCTCAGAATCATTAATGACCGGAGGCGCACCGTGTATTCGTTCAAATGACGTAGTTGCCCGCATGGCTGCAGCCACGTTGTTGGCGATTCTTTCAAGCGCCCGCATGATAAGAATTCGAGTTTCAGCCGTGTACGCACGCACCGTGCCTTCGACCGTCACACTGTCGGCAATAACGTTTGGTGCTGATCCGCCATGAATCTGACCAAACGTGAGAACCCCCATTTCATTCGGTGGCACTTCTCGACTCACTACGGTCTGGGCTGTCGTGATTATTTCGGCGATAGCGGCTACGGGGTCGATGGTCTTGTGAGGCATTGCTCCGTGACCGCCTTTACCGTGAACGGTAAGACGGAACTGGTCGGCACTAGCGAAAACGGTCGCTCTATTCACACCAATCGTTCCAGTAGGAATCTGGTTCCACAGGTGCGTTCCGATGACTCGATCTGCCGGGTATTTTTCGAATAGCCCGTCATCGATCATCGCCAACGCGCCCATAACGACTTCTTCAGCAGGCTGGAACACAAATATCAACGTACCTGCAAGCTGATCTTTCATCGCTGCGAGGATTTCAGCCGCGGTAACGGCCATCGTGATGTGTCCGTCATGACCACAAGCATGCATCCGACCATTGGTCGAAGCAAAATCAAGACCTGTGAGTTCATCAACGGGCAATCCGTCAATGTCGGCGCGAATCATCAGACGTGGGCCGGGTTTTGCCCCTTCAAGAACCGCTACTAATCCCGTTTTACCGATGCCAGTCTCGACCGCAAGACCTGCCGCTGTAAGGCGATCGGCAATAGCTTTACCGGTCTCGTTCTCCTCGAATCCAAGTTCAGGAATACCGTGAAAAAAGCGTCGAGTTTCGATAATTTGCGCAGATCGGGCTGCTATAAGATCGGAAATTGAGTCTGGGACCATCGTTTATATATACTCCGGATCGATTGCCGCCTGTCCTTCCAATAAGGACAGGCACAGCAACTTTACCGGTTCATTCCGCGTATTGCTGCCCGTCAGATAGTCAGAGACGAAAAAACCTGTCCCAGATAATTAAATAGTCGGTCAAGACTTATGTTGGATCAAGATCATGACAGTTCTGGGGCTACTTCCACCCGATTCTCGGCTACTCAAGTACCCGTCCACTTAGAGATAAGATAAACGGTCCATTTGACGTGATAACACCACCTACAAGGTCTATACCATCGTCATTCGTAATCAGCTGATAACGAGTAATCCCAGCCATCTGAAGATTGCCAAATAACGTGAGCTGACGCTCCCGCCTGCCAACACCAACTATCGCCCCACCAACGCCCACTCCAATTCGGTCCCCAGGTCCCGGGATCACAGTCAAAACCTATCCCACCACATACCCAAGCGTCTCCTTCAAAAACGTTAACAGGTTGTCCATTGAGTGTTTCTGTTTTGTAGAAACTCAATGTCACATCGCCTCTCGCAGATATGACACAAAGTGCATCACCGTATGCAAATCCTCTGATAGAGCCACCGTAAACGTCAGGATTACCAGTGAAGTACCAAATTTCTACTTCACCACCGACATACAAGGAGAGCATGCATCCGCTATTGACAATTGGAATAGTTCCCAAAGCTCTGACATAAACCCCGGTCAAAGCATCGTCGAGCGGAACTCTTTCAACCAAATCTGCAAATCCGTGATCTGTTAATACCGTTGCACTGCTTTGATTAATTCGTCCAATCAAAATCGAAGCGCCTACTTGACCACCTAATCCTTGGGTTAATTCCCCTTCTCCCATCAATCCCACGTATAGAACGTCTTGCCCTATTCCAAATACACCAGATACCACATGCAGGTTGACTACCTCGAACTCCAACCCATCGTAATAAGTGACACCGCCATTGATGCCGATATTATTTTGAGCCGTACTGATGGTAAGTGTGAAGTCAGCTCTTTTTATGTCATATTCAAACATATGAGCCTGAACATCTTTTCCAGCTATTGTGAAATCTCCAGATTTGTCATAGCTGAACGAAAGACGAGGAGTTTTGAGAAAGACATCCTCCCCATCAGCAATTTTAGTCCTTAACGCGAGATCAAATCGATCAAAATCGCTGCCTGGTCCGCCTATGTTTTCGGTGAATAAAACGTTACCTCTAACAAAGTTAAATTCCGTCTGATAGTCAGAACCACCAAAATCTAATGCTTCGCCGATCCCCCCTCCCAGAGCGAGTAGGGCAGTTAATTCGTCCACATTATTTTCTTCAGCTATTTGCTGATCGATGACATCAACATCAAAACAACCCGTAGCATTTTCGACGGCGATATTTACACGCCCATATACCGAATTGTAATTCCAATCACCATCACCCCAGATTGCCTCAAGCACACTGGTGCATCCTGGCGCGTATTCAACTTCTTCTGAACCCGTGTACAAATCGAATGTTTTATCGCTGATCGGTTTATCGTTACCTACAAATTTAGTGAACCAACGATCCATCCCATTTTCACCAGA
>JABHBJ010000050.1 GCA_018673955.1 Chloroflexota bacterium
ATCGAATGCAGACATGTCGGATGATTTCTCTCCGGTTCCAATGAACCAGATCGGCAATCCTAGTTCCCCTGAGATAGCGAGCGCTACCCCACCCTTAGCCGTGCCGTCCAGCTTCGTAAGAAATACGCCATTGCAGTTAACCGCTTCGGTGAACGATTTAGTCTGAATCATTCCGTTTTGTCCGGTGGTGCCGTCGATCACAAGCATAATTCGTTCGGTAAATCCTGAACCGTTCTTTTCTACGATTCCTCGAATCTTGCGAAGTTCTTCCATCAGGTTATGAGTAGTGTGCAGCCTGCCAGCGGTATCGATAATCAATAGATCAACATTGCGTGCTCTTGCGGCATTTAGAGCATCGAACGCAACAGCCCCGGGGTCGCTACCGGCAGCTTGCGCGATCACAGGCACATCGAGCCGGTCGCCCCATATCTTGATCTGTTCGATTGCTCCGGCGCGAAATGTGTCAGCCGCGGCGAGCATTATGTTCTTGCCTTCAGACTTAGCCACATCTACGAGTTTCGCTATCGAGGTTGTTTTCCCCGCACCGTTCACCCCAACAATCAATAGAACCACTGGTTCATCATCAGGAATCGGATCAACGTCAGTTGAATCGGTGAGCATCTCGGCGATCAGATCACGCATTCGTACTCGAACCTGATCTGGCTCCTTGATCGACTCGTCTTTGACCACGTTTCGGAGATCGTCGATCAAACTCATCGTGGTATTCACACCAACGTCAGAGATAACGAGTGCTTCTTCGAGTTCATCCCAAAAGTCGTCATCTATTTTCGAACGACTGAAAATCCCACTAAGTCGACCTCGCCAGGCAGATCCTGTTTTGGCCGAACTTTCGGCAGTCTTTTCTTTCTTTTTAAATACGCCGAACAGTGCCGGTTCCTCTTTTCAATGATCTACACGTTTTTGCGAATCGAATGTTATTCGTTTGAATTCGTCTCAAGTATGTTTAGTGCCCGAGCAGCGGCTTCCCGTTCTGCATCAATTTTTCTCGATCCCATGCCTGACGCCACGGCTTGCTCATCGATAACGACTTCCATCGTAAAAACAGTATCGCTTGGTGAACCAGATTCCGAGACTAGACGATAACGGGGCGGTTTGCTGCCGTTCCCTTGTAAATGCTCTTGCAACAGCGATTTCGGATCTTTCTGAGTTTCGGATCGAAGCGCTTCATCGACATATGGACCCAACCACTGATTAACGAATGAATAAGCCTGTTCGTATCCCTGATCTATGAAAACCGCTCCGGCGACAGCTTCAAAAGAATCGGCCAGGTTAGATATTCGATCAGCCCCGCCACCGGCAGATTCTCCCCGCCCCATCACTAACCACTCTCCTAAGCCGATAGATTTGGCTGCATCAGCTAATGTTTCCTTACGAACAACCTGCGAACGCCGAACCGTGAGATCGCCTTCCGGCAGGTCGGGAGCACCAACGTATAAGCGATCGGCAACAATCATCCCCACAATCGAATCGCCTAGAAACTCAAGTCGTTCGTTGGAAACGGGAAGCTCGTCAGGATGTTCGTTTATATACGACTGATGAGTGAGTGCCAGCGTGAGGAAGTCACGTTCAATGAACGTGACTTGCAGTGCACTTTCGATCGCAATGAGATCGTCTATTTCAAGCGGTGATGTCGGCAACTGGGTGCAGTCTTAATCCTGAACGCCGCGAGGCCAAGGTGGCTGTGGACGTTTTAGTTCACCAAAATATTTACGACCACTGGCGATTCCCATGAAATCTTTAAAAGCACTCATCGATTCATCTTCGGGAGGAGTAAACATTTTCAAGAAAGCGGCAGTTCCATCTGCGAATACGAAAGTCGGGGTACCGAACACACCGTGAGTAAGCGCCTCTTCATGGTCTATCCCAATCTGGACGAGAGTCTCTGGATCGTCAAGAACAGTCGTGAACTCATCGGTATCTAGGTCGGTAGCAGCAGCAATATCTATCACCGATTCACGGGTACGCACGTCTTCGCGCTCGACGTGCTTGGCGTGAAGAATCTTTTCCATATAGTCGTTGTGTGCTGCAGTTCCCTGTGCGCGTGCAGCGATACCGCCTCGGAGCGACCAGAGACCTCGACTCACGTATTCGGGGCCCTGCTCCCATGCTTTCCAGTCTCCGTCTTCTTTGGAGTTCACTTGCTCCAAAGCAAAACTTCGCCAGTTGATCTCGAGATCATCCCCAAGTTCTTCTTTCACCCTGGCCAGCCAAATGCCGGCCTGTCGAACCCA
>JABHBJ010000012.1 GCA_018673955.1 Chloroflexota bacterium
AGACCAGACTTACGCCAATAATCCGATAAGTTCGCTCAGGTCGTCGACCGACTCGCCATTCCATTGGTTAGAAAAGTCGGCGTCCGGAGCCTAAACGTGTGCGTTCCTAGGTGTAATTCGTATGGCACGTATTTCAAGCCGAACTGCGACGACTAACTCCTCGTCGTTCCCGTCGGCAACATAAGCACACTCACTGGGCTGAACCTCTAGGCCGCGTGCAGCGTTTTGCTAAAGCTTATGGTTTGGGTTTTTCATACCCGACTTACTTGAATAGACAGGCAAGTCGATCAAATCTGCAAACGGCGAAGTTCTCCAATTGTGAGGCACCCAGGGTCCGTAGTCGGAGAGTGATCCAATCTTGAGTCCACGTTCTTTAAGGTTTGTTAGCGTTTCTACTCCGCTATCTCCTAGCGTCATCAAAAACGGTTTGGCGAAATCTAAATAAATCTGATTCGACTGTTCTATTCCGTGGTCATCTATCGCTACATCGAGCTTGTCGTAGACCCATTGAACGTTCGCCGACTCGGTTGCGTGCACACCGGTTAATCGATCGACGTACTGTGTGTGCCATAACATTCGAAATTCTGTTGCTTCGGCTCCTGCGGTAGCTGCCATGTTGTCGATCACGTCTAGATAGTGGTAATGGGCAATCAGCGTACCGAACAGATCGAAAATGACCGCCGCGGGCTGCTAGGCGAACTCGTAGTTACAACAAATCCTCATTCAGCTTTACCGCAAATCCCGGTTCATCTTTGATTCGAATATAGCCATCATCGGCTTCAGGTGCTCCGATCCAGAGATCATCACTGTCTCCTCCACGAACTCCTGGAAGTATTTCAGCGAAGTCTGCGCATTCAGTTGCGGCGATAAGATGTAGGCCCCACGGCTCGGCACCTCGATGTGGCACGACTTCAGTATTGTTTAACTTTGCCAAATCCATAATCCGTAGCCCAGCTGTTATGCCGCCGCACCACGTGATGTCTGGCTGCCAGATGTCATACGCATTGGTTCTCGCAATATCGACGAAACCGTGAGCCGTGAATTCATGTTCGCCACCTGCCATATTCACTGGACGAATCTTAGTACGTAGGTCGCCAAGTTCTTCGAGATCGTCCGGAGTGAGAATGTCTTCGTACCAGTGAATGCCGACGTGCTTGAGAGCTTCATGCATTCGTAATGTAATCTCGGAATCCCAAGTCATGTAAACGTCGAACATAACTTCAGCATCTTTGCCAAGAACTGAACGGGCTTTTTCTGCAACCGCAACGCCAGCTGCTTCCGACTCATCGCCCTGCCACTGGAATGGGAATTTTTGTGCTGTGAAACCGAGCCCAGCGTAGTAATCTGTGTCAGGCCCGGTCGCGTAGCAACGCATTCTATCCTTCGTTGAGCCGTTGAGCAGATTGGCAACCGGCTTCATTTCTGCTTTACCGAGAGCGTCGAACAAAGCAAGATCGACACCGCTGAGTGCCATGATCGCTACCCCTTTACGACCGTAGGGAATCGATGCGGTGTAGAGAAAATCCCAAAGATCTGAAATATCGGAAATCGAATCAAACGATTTTCCCATTAGAATCTCGGCAAAGTGGCCGTTCACTATCTCGACCGCTGCTTTCCCGCCACCGCCGTAGCCCCAACCGATTTGGCCAGTGGTTGTTTCGATACGGACCACAATTTGCCAAAGGTGAGTACGCCACGAGGGAACCGTGTATTTGTAGTTCGGGTAAACTGCTCTAACGGATTTGATTTTCAATCGAGATTGCCCAGTGATTCAGATTCCAATAATTCTCATCGTAGGCAGAGATAGTATCTCGACATCCTGGTTCACGACAGTCGAATTCGCGCCGGGGTGGTGTCGATCACAAATTGGCGACCAGCCTATTTCAGGACGCACACTACTGAATTCGATTCGATTGAGAACATCGGTCGTGGCTCCGCACTGCAGACAGTCGAGCTATTCGCCATGCTGATCGGATTTAACGTGAACGTCGCCTTGGCAACGTGAGCAAGATTTGAAACGATCATTTGATACTCCTCTGTAGTGAGTGAATTGAACGATGCAGGTAATGCGGCGTTTCGGAAATCGATCGCCCGTTTGTTACGAGAAACAGGCGCCCGATACGGGCATTGACCCGGCACCAGTTGCTCGATACACAATAGTTTTATTCTGCCGTGCTTACGGTTAGGTTACGAATTGCTGGGAGTTCACTGAGAGTCTGAACCGGAGAATATGCGTGATGCGATCTGCACCAGAGCGAATCCCACCGCACCAATACCCGCGATGATCGCTACAGCAGTCGGCGCACCCAGTGATTCGGCAGCACCGCCCATCGACAAAGCACCAAACGGCATAAGACCGATAACGAGGAACCGTACGCTCACGACTCGACCGCGCATGTGGTCGGGAGTCATGATTTGAACAACTGTCATGTTCACAACCATGAAACCGGTCGTTGCGAATGCGGTAATCATTACTAAGAGAATCGAAAGCGCAAAGAAAGGCGACAGAGCGAACGCAGTTAGAGATGCGGCTGCAAGCAGACCGAACAATAATTCAAGCTTCTGGTGAGCAACGGATTCTCCGATAGCGACAACGCTGATCGATCCCGCCAACGCTCCGAATCCAGCTGCAAGCATCAGTACTCCAAGACCGCCAGCACCCACTCCAAGCACATCTTCGGCAAAAACTGGCATAAGCGATTGGAAAGGACCAACAGTAAGAATCATCACCATCGCACCGAGCATCAAGAAGCGTATGGTCGAATTCTGGAATGAATAGGCAAGCCCTGCCTTTACGTTTTCGATGATAGAGCCCTTCGCGTCGTTCACGCTTGAGTGCTCAACTGGTTTAAGGGAGATGTAGAGAAGAATCGCAGGTATCACGACGATTGTGCTAACACCCAACGCCCAAGTGGCACCTAGCAACGGCAGCATTGCACCGCCTATAGCCGGGCCAATTATCTGCGCCGAGTTGTAAGTGGTAGCCGAAAGCCCCACAGCCGTTCGCATTTGCTCTCGATGAACTAGCCCAGAGATTAACGCCTGTCTTGAGGAAACTGCCATCGAGAAAGCGATTCCGTTGACAACGGAAACAGCAAGAATGTGCCATGGTGCCATGATACCTGCCGCCGAAACACCGAACAAAACGGCGAAACTTCCTAGCATGATGACATCGGAAATCATAGTGATCTTTTTGCGATCGAATCGGTCGGCTAGCGCACCACCTACGAGTGAAAGGAACAACATCGGCATCATCATTGCCGCTGTAACCATCGTCACCATAAAAGGCGATTGAGTGAGCTCGTACATCATCCAACCACGAATCAACATTTGCATGTTGAAGCCGGTGAAAGATGCAAAGCCGGCTGCCCAGTAACGTCGGTACTGGCTGTTACGAAGTACGCCTAAGGGGTGACCTCGCCTTAAACGTCGGACCGGGTGTGAGTTTGTTGCGGATCCATCGACTACTTTAGTAGTGCGCTGTCGGTGGAGCATTCGTAGGGTTGCCGTAGCTAGAACTCCGTCGCAGTCCCGTGAATAGGATCCGCGCTTTATCTAGTAATCATTTTGAATATATAAGTAAGAAATAGCTTAACCGCCGTTCTCACTATTAACGCTCGCACTTCACACGCCCAATTCCTATACTTCTGACCCCCAAATATTTGGCAAATTGCCCAATATGTCAAAAGTTTAACTTTTAGTTAGTCGTCGCTCACTTACGCTGATTGCCGTGAATGAACCAAGAGATTTTCAAAGTTTGTCGATAATTCGTCCAATTGGGTTATGTGAATTAGCGTTTACGGTCATACAATAGTCAGGTTGCTTTGTTTCGATATCGGAATAAACGACTTTGTCGGGGTGTGGCGCAGCGGTAGCGCACTCGCTTTGGGAGCGAGGGGTCGCAGGTTCGATCCCTGCCACCCCGACCAACATAGAATCCCAACAAGGACCCAGCCAAGTGCTGGGTCTTTGAATTTAA
>JABHBJ010000010.1 GCA_018673955.1 Chloroflexota bacterium
ATCGAGCGGTGATCTCCCTGTCGAAACCACGCGTCCCCAAGTACAACTTTCAGTCTATCGCTTTTGGCGTTACTGGTGAATAGCTATTACTACGAAGACCGTGATTCCAAATGTGGTTAAAACGACTGTGATTTGAAGACGATGCAATGAATATCACACTAATTATTTTTCTTGTGACACTCAAAATTCATTCCCGTGACCTGATTCAGACAATTCGTTGAGAGATGACATCAAACCGAATGTAGTCGTGTGTTTGGGAACTGGACTAGGAATGAACGATTCAATCTAGAGAGGAACGTCTAGATCTTCGAGCGCATGGCACGGTCGATCTCACGTTTGGCGTCACGCTCTTTGATAGTGTTTCGGCGGTCGACCTGACGTTTACCTTTACCGACTCCGATCAATAATTTTGCAACTCGGTTTTTGATGTAAACCTTCAGAGGCACAATTGTCTGACCGTCGCGGTTCGCCTGGTCATACAAGTGTTCAAGCTGTCTCTTCTTCAGTAGAAGCTTTCGCGAGCGGGTAGGGTCGTGCTGTCCATGCTCGCCGGCAGGAGCATAACCGGGAATGTGAGCATTCTCGAGCCAGGCTTCACCGTTCTTAATGTAAACGTAGCCTTCAGCGATGCTCATTCGACCTTCGCGGGCCGATTTAATTTCGGATCCGAGCAACACCATTCCCGCCTCGAACGTTTCATTGATGAAATAGTCGTAGCGAGCGCGTCGATTAGTCGATAGTGCGCGTTGTGGGTCGTTGTCAGCCATTATTCAATCTTATGCAATCAAACATGAATCAGCGAGGAGGCTTGGTCACAGAAAATTGTGAACATTTAAATTTTTCGAATCCGATTCGATTCCAATAATAAAGCCCTCTTGTGAAACGAGAGGGCTTTATCGGTTGTCACTTGGTACTTTGAGTTTTGATCATCTACGGAGCCACTGAAACCTCGCCCAGTTGGAAATCGAGCTGTTTGATTGCAGCCTGAATTTGAGGATCGCCACCCGTTGCCGTCTGTGAATTGAGGCCCGATCCTGATTCTTGATCGAACTCAACTACAACGTCTGGCTCGATTCCGATCTCTTCGATCATACGGCCGTTAGGAGTGAACCAACGACCGATCGTCAGATAGACTCCACCACCGTTAGAGAGCCCGCGGAGTAGGTTGACACTACCTTTGCCGTACGTGTTAGTTCCGATGGCGACTGTGCGACCGTGGTCTTGCAATGCTCCAGTGAGCACTTCGGATCCACTAGCAGAGAAATTATCTACCAACGTGACGAGTGGAATATCTGGAAAATGTCCGCCTTTTTTGACTTTCCATTCTTCCCGATCTCCCCGTGAATCGACTTCGTAGGTGACCAAGCCGTCAGACAAGAATTCAGAAGCGACATCCACTGTAGAAGACAGTAGGCCTCCCGGGTTGCCTCTCAAATCGAGAATGATGCCTTTGGCGCCATCGTCGATTAGTTGCTGAACACCTTCTCGAACCTCTTTGGGAGTTTCTGCGGTGAACTGTGATATTCGGATACGACCGTAATCAGTATCGGCAACATCAATAACCGTCACACTAGGATCATCGATCGTGTCGCGAGTAATTGTTATGTCAACTGGGTCTAAGCTACCGACGTGCTCGACAGTAAGCACAACATCTGTTCCTTTTTCGCCACGAATCTTATTTACAGCTTCAAGGACACTCCATCCAGAAGCATCTTCGCCATCGACAGCGAGAATTCGGTCACCAGCTTTGATGCCAGCTTTCTCAGCCGGCGTGTTTGGCAGTGGCTTCGTAATAATTACACCGTTACGGTCAGGTGATGCCTCGACCTGAGCACCGATACCGCCAAAATTTCCTTGGAAACCATCTTGATTAATCTGGAATGTTGAAGGCGAAATATAGGCCGTGTACCGGTCATCCAAAGCATCCAACATACCGATCACAGCAGCCTCCGCGAGTACGTCTGGATCGATATGTTCTGGAATCACATACTCACGTAGCAGGATCGAGTAAGTCTCCCAGACGATCTGCAGGCCATCAGGAACCGCAGCAGGCTCGTCGGCTATAGGAAGGGGCGTTTGAGTCGCATGCGTGCCGTCTGCGAGTATGACCGGCCCTTCATTTTTGGAAGCCGGGTTTTCGTCATCAGAATTACCGCATGCTGCGATAATCAATAAGGATGAGACAACAACGGCTATCAGAATGATGAGTCGAGTTGAATGTGAACGTGTTGACGGAAATATCATTTTGTTTTTTTATTCCGGTGGGTAGAATTCCGGACACAACGGACTGAAAGTTGAACAGAGTAAAACCGGTGAAGCAATGCCTGTTGTTTGAGTTAGCTATCTAGACGAGCATACGCTCGCGTCGCAAGTTTCGACGTACGGTTGTGCCCGTAAATCGGTCGATGGGAAAGCGGTAGACGATACTAGTGTCACGATTGGATACACTGCTTACTTTACATAACATGTATAGTGCGACGTTTGGTTCTATTGCGTATAACCTGCCCTATCAGCGTCGAATAACGAGAACTAAACCTCACTACCGATCAGATCGGCAGAATCTTCGAATTCTGCTTCTACCTCAACTAGCCCGACTTCAACCTCGATAGCGTCTCGAAGGTCAGCAATCCCCCAACCTTTTATGGCTGATGTAGTGATTACGCGGGAGAATTGTGAAACGTCTATCTGATCCAACACGCTCAAACCAAGAGGTTCGTCAGATGAACCCGCTACGAGGTCGAATTTGTTCAACACCAAGATTCTAGGTGTGTCTTCTATTCCCAAGTCGGCGAGTTGATCAGATACGACCTGAGCTTGCTCCGAAGCATACGGACTTGAAACATCGACTACTTGAATCAACAAGTCGGCTTCGAGTGCTTCTTCAAGTGTTGCCCGGAACGCGGCTACTAGAATTGGAGGAAGTTTGTGAACGAAACCAACGGTGTCGCTTAACGTCGCTGATGTTCCTGAGGGAAGATATAGTCGCCTCGTCGTCGTATCTAATGTCGAGAACAATTGGTTGCGCTCTATCACACCGGATGACGTGATCTTGTTGAATAGTGCCGATTTACCAGCGTTTGTGTATCCAACCAGCGAAACGATCTTGGCATCACCACCCGTCCGTCGTAATCGCTGCTGGTGTCGCTGAGAAGC
The DNA here is from genome assembly GCA_018673955.1 of Chloroflexota bacterium. Taxonomy (GTDB): domain Bacteria; phylum Chloroflexota; class Dehalococcoidia; order Lucifugimonadales; family Lucifugimonadaceae; genus Lucifugimonas. Next base: position 3,154 of record JABHBJ010000010.1, read on the forward strand.
AACCTGAGCGATCTCTTTTTTCACCCGTGAAAGCTTACGACGAACCAGGCGTCGGTCAGTTTCGATCTGCGTTTCACCCGGACCTCTCGTACCGACTCCACCACCAAGACGTTCCAAGTGAGACCATTGACCGGCAAGCCGTGGCAATAAATATTCGGTTTGCGCAAGCTCGATTTGCAGGCGACCCTCACGAGAACGCGCTCGTTGGGCGAACACATCGAGAATCAGAGCCGTTCGATCGATCACCTTGACCCCGAGCTTGTCTTCCAGCGATTTCTGCTGAGTCGGAGATAGCTCGTCGTCGAAAATTACAACATCTACATCGGTGTGCTTCACCATGTGCTGAAGCTCGTCGATTTTCCCTTTGCCGAGGTACGTACGCGAAGGCATATTCATCGTCTGGGTCACACGATCGATCGGATTAGCCCCAGCAGCACGTGCTAGCTCAGAAAGTTCAGCCAATGAGTCGTCGAGGGCCCAATAGTCGCCCTCGCTACGAACGCTAACTCCGACCAGAATCGCTTTTTCTCGAGCTGGGCCTGTGGAATGTGTACGTTTTTTTGCCATTTGGACGATTTTGCTCCAGGCTAAGTCCGAGCTAAGAGTTGACTCGAAGCTGTGCCAGCCTACGAAGTCCTTCATCGATCTGATCGTCAGGGATCGTGAGCGAGAGTCGGATGTATCCTTCACCGCCGGGCCCGTATCCATTACCTGGAGTCACTACGACGTTTACCTCGTCCAATAGCTTCTGTGCGAATTCGGCTGAAGTGTAACCCTCGGGGATTGGAGTCCAGATGTATAAAGCTCCCTTAGGAGCAACAGCTGGCACACCAATCTCGTTCAATACAGAGACTACCTTGTCTCGGCGCTTTTGATATACCGCATTATTGTTATCGACCCATTCGGACGGCAGATCTAGCGCAGCTATACCCATCTCCTGATTCGCCTGAGACAAACCGGAATCTATATTCGACTTCACACGCATTAGTGCGTTGACCATTTCAGGATTTCCAGAAGCAAACCCAACCCGCCAACCGGTCATGTTTGCTGTCTTCGAAAGTGAATGGAATTCCATAGCGATATCCATCGCACCTTTTACTTGCAACACACTAGGGGCAACGTACCCGTCGTAAGTCACCTCTGTGTACGCAGCATCGTGAAGTAAAGCTATATCGAACTCTTTGCAGTACTTCACCGCTTCATCGAAGAAGCTAAGAGGAGCGATCGCACCTGTTGGATTGTTCGGATAGTTAATCCAGAGAGTTTTTGCCTTGTTCGCAACGTCGGTCGGAATATCAGAAAAGTCGACTAGATAGCCGTTTTCTTCCTTCAGCGTCACAAAGTGGGTCGTACCACCCGCGAACATTGTGCCGATCTCGTAAACCGGGTATGCAGGGTCTGGACTAATTGAAATGTCACCGGGATCAATGAAACACATTGGAGCATGAGCAATGCCCTCTTTCGCACCGATTAAATTAATCACTTCGGTCGCAGGGTCAAGCTTCACACCAAATCGATCGTCGTAGAACTTAGCCACTCGTGCTCGGAACTCGGGAAGGCCTTCGGTCTCCGGATATTTGTGGTTAGCAGCCTTCTTTGACCCCGCTACTAGAGCATCCAATACTGGATCGGGAGTCTGCATGTCAGGATCGCCAATACCGAACGAAATTACTTCGATGCCCTGGGCCTTCTTGGCGGCTATCGCTCGGGATATACCCACGAATAAATAAGGAGGGAGGTTTTCAACGCGTTCAGCAAATTTCATTCGTATTGTTCCGGGGCTATTAGCTCTTTTGAATGTGTTTGACGATCAATGTCGCAAAGACAGATCAATCGTAAACGAGAGAATCGACCACGTGCGACTTGTCCGGTCGATTATTAGTGTGAAGAAATAGTCGAAATAGTCGAAATAGTCGAAATAGTCGAATTAGTCTGGCCAAACACCTGTGAAAACTTCGACTGCAGGGCCTTCCAAGAATGCCTCGCCTTTTTCGTCCCACGAAATTTTCAAAACTCCGCCATCGACAACTACATCTACTGCGTCGTCAACCAAACCGTGTGAGCGTGCCGCCGCAGCTGAGGCAGTTGAGCCTGTACCGGATGACATCGTTTCGCCGGCGCCTCGTTCAAATATTCGAGCTCGAATCTTCGACCGACTGATTACATTCACAATTTCGAAATTGATCCTGTTTGGAAATAACTTGTGACTCTCTACATGAGGCCCGACTTCGACCAGCGGGAAGTCTTCGACAGATTCTTCCATCACCACAACTGCGTGTGGATTGCCTACAGCAAGGCAGGTAACTTCCAGTTCCCGATCACCAGCTTGAATTGGGAACTTTTTGATGATGTCGAGATCGCCAGTTTGCATGGTATCCACAGGGATCTCAGAAGGAACGAATGTAGGTATGCCCATCGCCACTTTGGCAGCGATCATCTTGTCGCCTTCCATAGTTGGCCAAACTGTTCGTACTCCGCCGCCCGTCTCGACAGTCATGCCGTCTTCAGACGGGAGAGCGATCTTTCGATCGATGACGAATTTCGAGAACAATCTGATGCCGTTCCCGCTCATCTCAGCTTCAGATCCGTCCGGGTTGTAGACCCTCATCCTGATCTGAGCGACCTCAGAATCCTGTACAAGAACGATTCCGTCCGATCCCACACCGAAAGCGAGAAGGCTCATTTCTTTCGATAGAGCACCCCAATCGCGATCAGTACAGCGACCATCTATGGCGATGTAGTCGTTACCAGCGCCATGTAATTTTGAGAATTCGACGGTCATTGTCTCTCCTGAAGAATTGGATCAGAGTGTCTATGCATTCAACTGATTCTATGGTCGATCAAGCCAAACTGCGAATTTGGTGTATCATCTATAAATTAGTGTTGTGTATTGCCTAAGGTAATCTATTTCCACGAGCGATTTCATTCAATGATGCGCCAGTCGCTGACTGCGTTGAGAACCGATTTTGTGGTTGCTACCGGATCATCTGTCATATCGAACCAGTTGATTCGAGCGTCATCGTGTTTGAACCAATTGCTCTGCTGTCTGATCAAACGATTAGTTGCTACCGCGGTTAGCCTTATCGCTTCATCCAGATCATATTGGCCTTCCAGATGGCCAACCACCTGCCGGTAGCCAATCCCGCTCAACGCCCTGGTTGTATCTGAGTAGCCTCGTGCGATAAGTCCTTCGACTTCCTTCACCCATCCGGATTCTTCAATCGCGGTAAGGCGATCAACAACGCGAGCATGAAGTATCGAACGCTCGACTTTCAATCCAACGATGAAATGATCAAACGGATGTTCATCCGCTTTTGAACGGTTCGAATCGCTTTCATCTCGATCGCTTAGAGCACGTTCTATTGCTCGAATCACCCGTCTTGGGTTCTTAAGATCGGTAACTTTCGCCACATCAGGTGAAGTGTCGTTCAGCTGTTGTGCCAACGACGCTACTCCGTCTGAACTCAACTTTGATTCCAGTTCGGCTCGTAACTTCAGGTCAGGTTCAATCTCAGGCACTTCCCAGCCCTCAATGATCGCCCATATGTACTGGCCCGATCCGCCAACCAATATCGGTAACTTACCCCGACTAGAGATGTCTGCGATCACCGCTCTAACGGTTCTAAGGTACTCAGCCACACTGAAATGCTCATCAGGATCGAGAATGTCGATCAAATGGTGAGGTACGCCTTTGGTTTCATCGGTTCCCGGCTTGGCAGTTGCAACATCCATCCCTCTATAGAAGAGTCTAGAATCAACGTTCACAACTTCACCATCGAGCTGAAGCGCCAATTCGACGCCAACAGTCGTCTTGCCAGTCGCAGTTGCGCCAATAACAGCAACCAGTTTGGGTTTGGATGATGTTGTTTGGTGGATCAAGCGATACCAGTCGACAAGTTAATTTGAGCTGGCCGCTGCGATCAGCTTTGAGAATTCGTCGGCTTTCAGACTAGCACCGCCAACGAGCGCACCATCGATATCGGGTTGAGCCATCAACTCAGCGATGTTCCCTGAATTCACGCTACCACCGTACAAAACTCTTACTGAATCGGCAGCGTCAGGAGCAAGTTTTCGAACAACATAGCGGCACACAGCAGTCATTTCCTGAGCTTGATCCGACGTAGCTGCTTCACCAGTTCCGATCGCCCAGACTGGCTCATAAGCGACGATTAACGAATCCCATCGTGAAAATCCTGTAAGACTCTCTTCAAGTTGCGCGGATACGAACACTGCGGCTTCACCTGATTTTCGAACGCCGAGATCTTCACCGATGCAAAGAATCGCAACAAACCCAGCTTCAACGGCTGCAATCGCTTTAGCAGCGACGTCAGACGATGTCTCACTGCTCATGGCGCGACGTTCTGAGTGCCCGACTATCACGTGGCTTACTAGGCCGTTCAACATAGAAGTCGAAACTTCGCCAGTGTATGCACCATTATCCTTTGCGCTCACGTTTTGTGCGCCGACTCGAACGGAAGAACCGGCTAAAACCTTAGAAACGCTAGTTAGCGAGATGAACGGCGGGCACACGATCTTCTCGACACCTGATACAGAATCGCTCAGTGCGAGTATTTCTTCGACCAGCTTGGTTCCCGACTCGACATCGGTGTTCATTTTCCAGTTCCCGGCAATCACCGGCGTTCGATCAGTCATTCGATTTGTCCTACATACCTCGTTATTCACCACATAAGAATATTAAGCGTTATCAAGCGCAGCGACCCCGGGCAAAATTTTGCCTTCGAGGAATTCGAGCGACGCACCGCCGCCTGTTGATACATGTGTGATCTTATCGACTAGTCCTAGCGATCCAACAACTTCGGCGGTAGACCCGCCCCCAATCACTGAAGTCGCCTTTTTATTGTCTGCAACGGCGTTCGCAATAGCGACCGAACCCTTAGCGAACTCGGGCCACTCGAACACACCCATCGGTCCGTTCCAAATAATCGTGTTGGCAATGCTGATAATTCGTGCATATTCTGTGGCAGATCGCGGTCCAATATCAAGAATCAAACCATCGAGCGGTACTTCTCCACATTCAAACACAGTTGCCGGTGAATTCTCGTTGAACTCAGGTGCAGTAATCACATCAGCGGGAAGAACTACGTTCGCCCCCCCCGATTCAAGTAGCCCTTGCGCCGCGGATTTATCTTCGTCACTTACGTCAACAGCGCCTCCAGATCTACCCTGCGCCACATAAAAAGCAGCGACCATACCGCCACCCACCAGTATCGTGTCGACTTTTGCTGATAGATGCCGAAGTACTTGAATCTTATCGGAGACTTTTGCGCCGCCTACGATCGCGATTGTGGCTCCGGTTGTACCTTCAAGCGCACGACCGAGGATCTCCAATTCACGTTCCATAAGCAATCCGGCATAGGCTGGTAAGTGAGCAGCAACTCCGGCGGTCGACGCGTGTGCACGGTGTGCCGCACCAAAGGCATCGTTCACGTATAGATCGGCGAGCGATGCGAGGTGTTTAGAAAAATCCTTGGTGTTCGCTTCTTCACCCGCCTCGAATCTCAAATTCTCCAGCAGTGCGAATTCACCCGAACTAAGACCTGAAACTACGGACGCAGGCTGGGCACCATTCGGCCCGCCGGCGTCCAGAACGGGAGCACCAAGCAGTTCAGATAGCCGTTCTCTAACAATCCTGAGACGCATATCTTCGACTACTTGGCCTTTCGGTCGACCGAAATGAGAGCTGACAACAACCTTCGCTCCGCCCTCTCCCAATAGATTCAAAGTCGGAAGTGCAGCTCGAATTCGAGAGTCGTCTGATATAACCCCGTTTCGAATCGGCACATTGAAGTCTACTCGTACAAGTACGGTCTTGCCGTTTACATCTACTCCTTGAATTGATCGCTTGTTCATCAGTGAAAAATTTTCTACTTCGTGCCGACGATCAATTTCGCGCTATCAGCGAGTAATTTCTTTTGCTCATCCGATAAACCAGCGCCGTTTAGTGCGTCCAAAGCTGCATCTACGAGTTCAGCTATCTTGCTTTCTGCGAAAACTCGGCTTTCTGTTTCGGCAAGAATGATTGTCACCTCATCCAAGTCCGCCGGGTCCAAAACACGCTTCATGAATATCTCGCCAAGCCGTCGACGTGTTGTGGGTGTGCCATTCTCGATAGCGTGCGCGGTAGCAATCGATTTCTTCTTTGACTGAAGTCGTCCACGCTGAACTTCGGTGCGTTCCGTGCCTTCTTCAGGCCACTGTGCTTGTAGATCTATATTCAGGTTCTGAGCAGTTCCGAGAGCACTTCCGAACTCATATAGTGCGTTCAGCACTTCGTCACTGGCAGCTGCGGCAATTCCGCCAAGTTTGGCTGACACTCCGTAGAGCGCACCGTGCTTTCGAGCGACCGAAACGATTTCATCAACGCTAACTGCAGCTCGCTCTTGATAGGAAATATCCAGGTATTCCCCTTCGCAAACTTCAAGCGTCGCATTGTCGAGCGATTCCAACGCCATTGAGATATATCGAGGATCTGCCGCAGGACCGCTCGCATTTCGCTGCTCGAATAAAGACATTCTCGCCATAGCGTGTATTCCGTCA
>JABHBJ010000060.1 GCA_018673955.1 Chloroflexota bacterium
CGCAGCTAGCAAATCGGCAACTGACGGATTCATCGTGTCGCCGCCTTCGAGCACGGAAGTAACGCCCATTCCGGTGCTGATGATCAGATCGTTCAAGCCGTCGCCGGCGGCAACAGCAACCACGGCGATTTCGACCGGTGTGGCTGGAGTTGCTTCTATTTCACTGCCACTACCGCGCCGAGCAGATGCCCAATCTGATGCTTGCTCGTCCATATTGGCGATTTCGATGTTCGATATCTCGCCGTACGAAATACCAGCAGTAAGGGCGATGCCAGGGTCTTCCATGTGCACGTGCACTTTGGCGATGCCTTCAACGGCATTGCCATCGACGATCGGTGAACGACCGATTTCCGCCATGTGGTTACGAATTTTGTCGATATCGAGCGATTCAGCTTGAATGGCGAATACCGTGCAGTAGCCCCATTCGATCTCTTCTGAAGCGTCAACAAAGTCGGCTTTTAGCGATCCTGTGAAGCTCTTGCCGTCTGGCATCGGTACGTCGACTATTCTGCCGACCGGTTCCTCTCCTCGAAGGGCTCTTAGTGCGCCATCGAGCATTACGGCGAATCCGAATCCGCCGGAATCAACGACCTCGGCTTCAGCCAGAATAGGAAGTAAATCAGGTGTGCGGCGTACTGAATCGATCGCTTCTACAGCGACTGCCTCCAAAACACTCACTAGTTCTTTGTTTTTCGTCGCCGCTCGTTCGGCTACTTCGGCACATTCCCGGTAGACGGTGAGCATTGTTCCTTCGACTGGGTTAGGCAGAGCGTTGTAGGCGCTGTCGGAAGCTATGCGAATCGACTTAGCGAAGTGTTCACCAGTCAGTTCTGTGTCATCACCGATAGCCTGGGCAAGACCTTTAAAATATTGAGCGAGTATTAGTCCTGAGTTGCCACGAGCACCAAGTAGGGCTGATCTAGCGATAGATTTCGCCACACTGTTGGCAGAATCGTTTGAATTCGTTGGTAGTGCTTCGACTATCGAGCGCAAGGTCAGCAGCATGTTTGTGCCCGTGTCACCATCGGGAACCGGGAACACGTTTAGGGCGTTAATAGTATCTCGATTGGCTTCGAGAGCTTTCGTGGTGGCGCGAATCATGTCGGTTAGCCGTGATGAGGTGCTACTTGATATTCTTGTTTCAGAACGTGTCATTAGTTTGCCGACCTGATTTGGTCGAAGCTATTGCAGTTAAAATGTTGTACACATACTCGTTTTTCAGTGAGCAATATTTCTGTTGTTCCGTCGCGACTTGCATGGTAGCGTTAATCACTGGAGTCTCATTTGAGAATTGCAGCTCGTTCGGATCTGCTGAGATTTTCGTTTAGAGACGCTCCTACTATTTAGAAGTTATCTCGAGAGTTTAATCGTTATGCCTAGCTCCGACCAGATTAGGGCAAAATTGGGTCTTGGACCCCGCCCTAAGCCATTGTTCGGTCACAACCGATCACATGCTTTGAACGCCACGCAAAAGATTTCAAAGCCTAACCTGCAGAATAAGTGGGTTGTTGTCGATGGTCAACGCTACCGAGTGAAATTGACTGCTCGTGAGATGCGTACTCTCGACAAAAAAGGAATCTCTCTCTTCGTTGATTAGAGAACCTCGAGTCAAGATTTGGATTAAAGCCCTTCTCGTTTGAGAAGGGCTTTTTTTTGCCATTTTTTATGCCGAACGGTGATTGCCCGTCCTCTTGCTTCTAAATTACGGGCGAAATGTAGACAACCGATGTTTGCAAGTAATCATTTAACGATGGGTTGAAATAGATCAGTAATGGTCCAAGTTCCTTAACTTCTTGATCATATTACGTCTTTTAAAGTCAAATTCGTGAATGATCACGAATTACATCGTACCCTGCGCACATTTCCTGTCGACAAGATCATGTGAGTTGCTTATAATCCGCCGGCTTACAGTAGGCGTGACGTGCTGCAAACGCAGCGTGCCGAGGGAGCGATGCGACCGATTATTTGGTCCGTAGCGATCGTTTAAACGCCTTAATGAGGGAGAAAATATGAACTTTTGTAAAATGCGACTTCTTATTGCACTCGCTATGTTCGCGGCTTTGCCAATTGCGCTAGCCGCGTGTAGTAGCGATCCAGAAATCGTAGAGGTCACTCGAGAAGTCACAGTCAAGGGCGACACCGTTGAGGTGATCAAAGAAGTCGCAGTCAAGGGCGACACCGTTGAGGTGATCAAAGAAGTTGAAGTCCAAGTCAAGGGCGACACAGTTGAGGTGATCAAAGAAGTCGAAGTCCAAGTCAAGGGCGATACCGTTCAGGTCGTAGTTACAGCAACTGCGATTCCAACTGCAACGGCGTTGCCAATTGCGCCTTTAGAGCCAGCACCGGCACCGGTCAACCCGTCAGGTACTTTGAGCATTGCGGTGTTCGATGTTGGACCTGGGGTTGGATTGGGTAGCTCGCAGGCTCCTGTCGAAGCAATGCAGTACTTTGGCGTTGGTGAAGGGCTCTTCGCTATGGATGACGGCGGAACGGTAATTCCCCGTTTGGCGACAGGATTCACAGTTGCTAGTGACCTTTCCTACGTTGATATCGACATTCGAGCTGGCGTGAAATTCCATACCAATAATGGTGATTTTGGCGAATTAAGTGCAGATGACGTTGTCTGGTCAATGAACGATGCAAATGCAAGCACTAATCCGACCAGTATTCATGGTCAGGCTGGTGACTTTGCAGCGCTGTTCAAATCAACCGAAAAAATTGACGATGATACTGTAAGGTTCCATTTCAATTCGTTTGATCTGCGTTGGAACGGTAACTTCTTGAATGAGCAGGCTCAGGGAACAGCAATGCTTCCGAAGTCCGCTTGTCCTGAGTACACAGATGACAATAGAAACTGTGCATTCTTGCAAGACACCATCGTTGCTACCGGGCCTTACCAAGTCGACGAGTGGGTTCAGGATGACCGAGTTGTAATTAGCAAGGTTGGATACGACCACTGGCGAAAGAATGCAAACGCCGAAACCATTCGAGTTATCGAGGTTCCAGAGCCTTCAACTCGTGTTGCATTGCTCCGAACAGGTGAAGTTGACGTTGCAGACTCTATTCCGCTGAAGGACATTCGTCCTCTGGCAGAAAGTGGATTCAAGGCCGAATCGATCACTCGAGCTGGTCGAGTTCACGAAATCATCTTCTCGGGTAACTACTGGGAAGAGAACCATGCTGTTACCGGTGAGGACCTGAAACGAACAGGTTCTGGTTACTGTGTTCACGACCTTCCTTGGGTTGGTTGTAACATCGAAGGTAAACAGCCTGGCGACATGGAAGAAGCAAAAGATGTTCGATGGGCGCTTGCTAAGGCAATCGACAGAGAGCTTCTTGCAGACACCATTCTTGATGGTTTCGGAACAGTTGGTTCGATGGAATACGTCGACACAACCGCTCCTTGGTTCAAAGACCGATGGTTGATCCCGTACGACCCAGCAAGCGCCATGGAACACATGGCAAATACTGCTTGGGAGGACGGTGCGTTTACTATTGGTATCTGGACTGGTGGAGAACTTGGTGGATCCAGCGGGTCAAATGCTGAAATTAACGACGCTATCGCTGGTATGTGGCTCTCGTTGTGGCCAGACATGGACGTTCAGGTGTTCAAGTCTGCCTACTCGATCATCCGACCTGGCTTGGTTGGTCGAACTAACACGATCCCATACGCTGGTGACTGTGACGAAGGTTCAACAACAATTCCGTTCGACTGGCCGCACGGCCTGACTGAGACAAGCCGCACGCGTGGTGGTTTCGGTTGCGGAATTGAGATTCCTGAAATTTCGGATGCATTCGGCGAGGTCTCTTTGATGACAGACCCTGTTGAGCGTTCGGCACGAAACGTTGAGATGGTCGACTACTTGTACGACCAGATGATCTTTGCCGGTACCGTTCAGGTTCCGACACTGGTTGTGTACAACCCCAACTCAATTTCAGGTTGGTTAGGTACCCCGTCAATGTTCGCTACGATGAACGAGTTTGAGTCAATCGAACTCGCCCGATAGGCGAACAGACAAGAAAATCAATCGGGAACGTTCCGCTTTATTGCGGGGCGTTCCCGATTTCTTCTCTTACTCGGTACATTCTGAGTAAGTTCTATTTTTATACAGATTTCGAGTAGCACGTGCGGAAGTACCTAATTCAACGCTTCTTCTTCGGTGTCCTGTCGCTAATCGCAGCGACTCTCATAGTGTTCGTGCTCTCGAGAGCCCAGGGTGACCCTCTGCTGCTATACGCGAAGCCGGGTGGCTACGGCGTTTCTCCTGAACAGATTGCAGCTCTCGAAGAGAAGCTGGCGCTCGACAGGCCGCTCATCGTCCAATATTTGATTTGGTTAGGAAGAGTCGTTCGGGGTGACTTAGGGGAGACCCTGCTAGCAGAACGTCCCGTATCGGATGTGATTATCGAGAAGCTTGGTGCCACGATGCAGTTGGGAGTTCTAGCGTGGCTATTTGCCACGCTCATAGGAGTTCCACTAGGCGTGCTATCCGCAGTTAAACGCGGATCGGTCTGGGACTATATAGGTCGTGCGTTCGCGTTATTTGGGCAAGCCGCGCCCGTTTTCTTCTTGGGAATTCTAGGAATTCTGCTATTTGCGGTGCAGTTGGGGTGGCTTCCCGCGGGAACGCGACCTATCCAGGATCCATTCTGGCCAAATCAGGCTAAAGCGCTTGTGATGCCTACAATTGCGCTAGGTTGGCTGCCGGCTGCGGTTTATTTACGTTTGACTCGTTCGGCGATGCTAGAAGTTCTCGATTCTGAATATGTAAAACTCGCTAGAGCCAAGGGAGCTTCCCAAGGGGCTGTAATTTGGCGGCATGCGCTGCGAAATGCACTGATTCCTCCGATCACTGTTTCTGCGCTAGTAATTGTAGGATTCTTAGAGGGATCGGTCGTAGTTGAAGCAGTATTCGCTTGGCCGGGAATTGGTCGAATGGCCGTTGAATCGATTCACAACAACGACTTCCCATTGCTCACTGGCATCATTCTGATGTTCGCTGTGCTTTACGTTGTCGGTAGCTTTGTTGCAGACGTCGCATATACGATCGTCGATCCGAGGATTAGGTACGACTAACCATGACAGAGAAAACAGTACCTAACGACATATCGCAGTCTGAACCGATTGACGGAATCCAACAGTCAAGTTTGATGACTTCGCAAGTCATCGGCATTCAGGAACAAACATTTAACCAGAAGTTTTGGTATGTCTTACGACGTTGGCCAATTATTCCTTTGGTTGTGCTATTCGTTATGGTGATCGCAGCAGTGTTCGCACCGCTTCTATCGCCTACTGGTCCGCGAGACATCAACTTGCGTGGTCGTGCGGCACCACCTGTGTGGCAGAGCGAGTGGTACGAGGCGAATCCAAAGAACGAGCAGATCTATCTTCTCGGTGCCGATCACGTTGGTCGAGATGTTCTAACTCGGATGCTTTATGGCGCACGAATATCACTGATGGTCGCCGTTATTTCACTATCGGTGGGAGTCGTTATCGGCTCAGCAGTGGGGCTCGTTGCCGGATACTACGGTGGTTGGATCGACGAGTTTGCAATGAGAGCGGTCGATGTTTGGAACGCTTTGCCATTCTTGTTAATTGCTATTCTCGCAGCCGTAACGTTTGGCCAATCGGTGAGCATAGTTATGATACTTCTCGCGCTCATTGCGTGGGCGGGAGGAGTTCGAAACGTTCGTGCAGAAGTGCTGACGTTGAAGACTCGCGACTATATTTCTTTGGCTCGAATCGTGGGGGCATCTGACTTCCGGATTATCATGCGACACATCCTTCCGGGTGTTGTTAATACGATCGTTGTATTGGCAACTCTCAGAGTTGGAGGTCTTATTCTTGCCGAAGCGTCGCTAAGCTTCCTTGGAGCGGGAATTCCTGCTGCAACACCTACTTGGGGCAACATGATCTCTGAAGGTCGTGAGTGGCTAAGCACAGCATGGTGGATCGCCGTGTTCCCTGGAATCGCTATCTTGCTAGTCGTGATGAGTGTCAACTTCTTGGGCGATTGGCTCCGTGATCGTTGGGATCCGAAATTGCGTCAACTGTAAGGCGGCTTAGTCTTGGGAGTTTCTCCGTGGAAGGATCGTTGTCCACTCTTTCAGTAGGAGAAGGCTAGGATCAATGTGAAATCGTCTGATAGGCGAGTTTCACTTTTACTGTTCGCCACTATCAAAAAGATCGATCCAAGATATATCCACCTCTGGCACCTAGATTCAGTGCGGCATTCTTCGGTCTTGACGGAACGTTGATCGATACTGGCCCCTCACACCGGGCAGCCGAGCTGGCGACGCTTCAATTTTTTGGAGTAGACGCATTCTCAGACGGCATTGGATCGTGTCAGAACCGCTGTGACCAACCGCAACGAGTTCACCACAGTTGAAAGGATGCACTCGGATTCAGCAATGACTCGTCGATGGGTTGACTATCCGGATATTGAGATCACCGAGTCCACGCATTTGAAGTGTGATGGGGTTCTTTGTAAGATTTGGCTTGACGGTGTATCGTACCCACCTGTAACGAATCACGTTCAAGGTCAGGATTTCAACTTCGGTATCGAGATGCAGCTCTTCTTCAGGTGAGTCAATGGAGTATTCCTCGAAGATCTGACCCACGATACGTGGACTGACGAGTGGTAGAGCACGTACCGGGAGTAGTGGTAAGCGAACTGAGGCTAGCTACCAGCGTTTCGAATTGCTTCGATGCCGATTTTCATGCCATCTGCGAAGTTGAACACGCCTGTTCCGGAGACGAGCGTGGTCGCTCCGGCGTCGATCGCTTCACCAGCGGTATCGACTTTTATGCCGCCATCGACCGCTATTTCGAGTTCATGACCTGCTATTCGTGCCATGTTCTGAATCTCAGTGATTTTAGGCATCATTTCCCGTATGAATGACTGACCGCCAAATCCGGGCTCGACTGTCATTACGAGCACTCGATCGATGAGCGGGAGGCTTGCTTGTAGTACGGATGCCGGGGTATCTGGCTTCAATGAAACACCCGCCGACATTCCAGAGACTCTGGCGTCTCCAAGCGAAGCTTCGAGATCGTCGCAGGCTTCGACGTGCATTGTGAATATGTCGCCACCTGCATCAGCGAACGCCTTAGCGTAACGGGCAGGTTCTAGGACCATCATGTGAACGTCGATTGGCAGTTTTGTAAGAGGGCGAATCGCTTCGAGAACGGGAATACCGACAGTGATGTTTGGTACGAAACTTCCGTCCATCACGTCAAAGTGAAGCTCATCGGCTCCGGCTTCTTCGACTGCGGCTATCGAATCGGCAAGATGCGCAAAATCCGCAGCTAGCAGTGAAGGAGATATTTTGATGTGAGGAGCCATTTGTGTTCATTGAACCTTGCTGAAACGACCTAAGGGACAGATCGACTATAGAAAATCAGGCGAGCCTATCGGCTATTGCTTGGGGGTGGTATGCCATGATCGTGTCGGCACCAGCTTCGGCACTTGCCACCATATTGTCGAGATTTTCCATCACGTCAGGGCCCGACGCAATGACCTTCATATCGCCATCGTGAGCAGCCTTTACGTCGTCGGAACTCATCAGGTATCGAACGTAAATCCACGAAGCGTACGGGTCTGCAATAGCACCGGGCAGTTCAGCTGCTGTGTTTGCAACAGAAGCGCACTGGAAGTCAGGGCTTCCGCCGTAGAAGCGTCGACGAACATCGACCGACATATGAATAAGACCGATGCCCACCGTGCTGCCGAGTAGTCCTCGTTCGGCGAGTCCATCGCAGATCTTCGAGATGCAGCCGGGATCGAGTGTCTTCATCTCGATGATGAGAGTCGTTTCGGCAGTTCCGTACTCTTTGACCACGTCGACCGTTTCCATCAGAGTCGGGATTCGTTCGCCAGCGAACTCTTCACCCCACCAGCTACCAGCATCGAGTGCTTTCACTTCAGCGAGAGTCATCTGAGCGACTCGACCTTCGCCGTCGGTCGTTCGGTCTACCGTGTCGTCGTGTAGCACGACTAGCTCTTCGTCTTTGGTCCCTCGAACGTCGATTTCAATAGCCATACCCTTCTCGAGAGCGGCTTTGAAAGCAATTAAGGTATTCTCAGGATAGGTTTCGTCGAGACCACGGTGGGCGATGATGATTGGTGTCACTTGGTGACTTTCTGGTGAGGACGTGCACTGATTGCGCCGGGCAAGTTTGAATTATTGTTTGAACGAGATTGTAAGCGCGTCTGGGCATCTAGTTCCGAGTAAAGGCGAATTCCCGGCGGAATGTTCGGTCAATACAGGAGAGTTCGATTCACGCTGAAAAACAACTGGTCACTAACCCGCTCCGGCGTCGGCGAGAAGTTGTTTTGCTTCTTCGATTGCTTGGCGGACACGGTCAGGTGCTGTGCCACCGGGTACATTACGGGCTGTAACGGAAGATTCAAGAGTGATTTCCATCACTCCCTCATCGAATAGCGATGAAGCCTTTTGGAAATCACTCAGTGAAAGTTCGCCGAAGCCTACGCCGTCGGCGATGCACTGTTTCGAAAGATCGCTCACAGCGATGTACGCCTCGCGGAACGGCACGCCTTTCCCTACTAGGTAGTCTGCGATGTCGGTTGCGAGCACGAAGCTGTTAGAAGCTGCCTGACGCATGCGATCGACATTGACCGTCAAGCCAGCGACCATGCCTGCGGCAGCTTCCAAGGCCGCTATAACGGTATCGGCGGCGTCGAATAGACCTTCTTTGTCTTCCTGCAAATCACGGTTATACGTTAGCGGGAGACCTTTGATCGTTGTGAGCAACCCCATAAGGGAGCCGTACACGCGACCTGTCTTGCCTCTTATTAGCTCGGCGAAATCAGGATTGCGCTTTTGCGGCATGATGCTGGATCCGGACGTGAATTCGTCGGACAGCTTGATGAATCCGAATTCGTCGGACGACCAAATGACCAGTTCTTCGGCGAGGCGCGATAGGTGAGCCATCGCGAGTGATGACGCTGTTAGAAATTCGACGATGAAGTCACGGTCGGATACGGCGTCCATTGAATTGCGAGATATATCGGTGAAATCGAGTTGCTTGGCTACCCATTCGCGGTCGATATCGTACGGCACGCCTGCCATTGCGCCTGAGCCCAGCGGCATTATGTCGGCACTTTCAGCGGTTTGGGCAAAGCGGGTCGCATCGCGATCGAACATCTCGAAGTATGCCATCAGGTGATGGCCTAGAACGACCGGCTGACCGCGCTGCATGTGGGTGTAGCCGGGAACGATGGTGTCGACGTGCTGCTCGGCGAGATTTACGAGAGCAGCTTGAAGTTGAACAGCCGCATCGAAGGCGCGACCGCAAGCGAGTTGCGTCCAGAGACGTGTGTCGGTGGCGACTTGATCGTTGCGGGAACGGGCTGTGTGCAAGCGTCCTGCTGCATCACCGATCAGCTCGTAGAGGCGGGATTCCACGTTCATGTGGATGTCTTCGAGCTCTTCTTTCCACTCGAACTCGCCGGATTCAATCTCTTCTACGATTGCCGACAGGCCTTCGACTATCTTCTCGACTTCGTCTGACTCGATGATGCCCTGACGGCCCAGCATGCGGGCATGCGCGATCGATCCAGCGATGTCCTCACGGTAGAGGCGACTGTCGTAGTGAATCGACACCGTGAAATTACTGGCAAGCTCTGAGCCGCGTGCAGCAGCAGCAGGGTTTTTATTTTCGTTCGAGCCGTCGTTTTGGCTGGTCATTGAATCTGATCTTTGAACTGGCGATGGAGCACGAACAAATTCGTACTACGTGCAACATTATCGCTGTTAGCGGGATATTTTAAAGAAGCAGGAAGGATCGGTCGGTTAAAGCGCGATACCAACCTACTGTACAGGCAACATCCGAACCCCAGTAAAAGTGGCTAAGCCACCTTCGCTACCGCTGTTCGGAGTTGGTTTGTTTGCGGCTTTGCGTTCGGGCTGAGAGTGAGTAGATGTCAATGAATCCAGTTGCTGCCTCGTGATCGAACGAATCGGTCGTTGAGTAAGTAGCCAGATCGAAATCGTACAAGCTGAACGGCGAACGTCGTCCAACAACAAGGCAAGTGCCCTTGTGTAGACGTAGACGAACGTCACCGGTCGAGAACTGGTGAGCACTATCCATGAACGCTGCGATGTTCGTGCGAAGCTCGGTGAACCAGCGCCCATCGTAAACGAGATCGGAATAGATAGCCGAGAGATTGTCTTTCACACGCTGCTGCTCACGAGACATCGTCGATGTTTCGAGCGCCTTCAAGGCGGTGTGCAGAACGATAGCGGCTGGAGTTTCGTAAACCTCGCGTGACTTGATGCCGACCAAACGGTTCTCGACGTGGTCGATTCGACCCACACCGTGTTCACCAGCCATGTCGTTCAAGATAGCGATCAACTCAACGCCACCCTTTAGCGAACCATCGAGAGAAACCGGAACGCCCTTTTCGAAACCAACTACGACTTCGATGCCCTCGTCTGGAGTGTCAGAAATCTGCTTGACCCACGAGAAAGCGTCCTCTGGCGGAGCAAGCCAAGTGTCTTCGAGGTCTTCGCCCTCGATAGCCTGACCCCACAGGTTGCGGTCGATCGAGTACACACGCTGGTCGGAACCAACTTCGCGTAGTTCGAGTCCTGCCTTCTGGGCGTAAAGCTTTTCTTCGTCACGGGTCATGCCCCATTCACGGGCAGGTGCAACGATCTTTAGGGGTTCACCGGCTGCGGAAAGAGTCATGATTCCAGAATCGAAACGAACTTGGTCGTTTCCTTTTCCTGTGCAGCCGTGGGCTACTGCAGTGGCTCCGACTTCACGTGCGGCTTCGACTAGCTTCTTCGCCATTAGCGGACGTCCAAGTGCAGTCGAAAGGGCGTAAACGCCTTCGTACATGGCTCCGGCTTTTAGGCCAGGGAATACATATTCGTTTACGAACTCGTCCCGAACGTCCCAAACGAGTGACTGAATGGCGCCTGCTTGAGCCGCCCGTTCCTTCACTCCGACGATTTCGGGTCCTGCGCCTAGATCGACCGTAAGAGTTACAACGTCCATGTTGTAGTTCTCTTGGATCCAGACGGTTGAGATTGTTGAGTCCATGCCCCCACTGTAAGCGAGGACGCACTTTTCCCTTGCCATGTTTTCGTTCGTGTCCTTTTTGATTGCGGCTGTTATTACGCCGATATAGGAATGCCGCTTCCCGATTGTTGCCTAGTCTTGATTGAAAGGACAACCTGACTATTCTCTCGCTAGTTGGGAGTATTGTCATCTTCGGGTGTCACATTGATTTTGAAATCGACAAGTTCCTGATTGAACCTGATTCACAATTACCGTGATGTCGAACAATCCAGATTTCTATGTACAGTGGACTTCGATTTGACAGAGGTAGAGATAACTAGCTCTAGTCTCGGTTAGCTGGCATCCACTTTTCGGCCCAGTTTTGTAACGCTTCGAATACTGGCGAGAATTCACATGCCATTTCGGTAGAGGAATATTCGACTAGTACAGGGCGCTGGGCGGCGTCGACTTTTCGTTCGATCATGCCGATTTCTTCGAGTTCTACGAGTCGCTGCGAAAGCATGCGATCGCTAACACCTTCTACTGCGCTACTGATTTCAGAAAATCTCGTAGGGCGTTCTTGTAGTGCGGTCAGGATCAGGCCTGTCCAGCGTCGGGCGAGTAGTTCCATCGCCGCTTTGTAGTGCGGGCACATTCCCGCGGGCGATTCGTGTGTAGCAGTCTGCTCAGTCATAACTTCAACCCTACACCAATTTACGTTATTAGGAAGTAACTAAACAAAAGTTAGTAAGCGTGCGAATGAATTTCACTAATCTGATAATCGTAACTGTTAGGGTGTTACGTAATTATAGTTGCTATATATTAGTTAGAAGGTATTATTACTTTAGTGTCAAATACCAACAGGTGTGGAGAGAAAAACGATGTCCGATCGGAAATTGAAAGTGTTAGCGATCTCCGGATCAGTACGTAGTGACTCTGTGAATACGGCCCTATTAGAGACTCTGAAAAACGTGTCGTCGGACAATTTTATCGTTGAGATATACGAACATTTGGCTGAATTGCCAATATTCAATCAGGATCTTGAAGGCGAGAACATCCCAGATTTTGTGGCCGAACTTGGCAGATCAGTTTCTGAGGCTGACGCTGTGTTGATATCAACTCCTGAGTACAATGGAGCAATTCCGGGTGGATTGAAAAATCTTCTTGATTGGGGATCACGCCCGTGGGGTAAAGGTGCTTTCAGTGGTAAGCCTGTCGCCGTGATTGGGGCGAGTCCCAGTGAGTACGGCGCTTCTCGTGCAGTTGCGATGACTTACACTATTTTGGAAGCAATGAGTGCAACTGTGATCAATCGTAAATTGACTGTTGGTAACGCTCCTGATCGAGTCGCTGTTGGCGGTGAGATCATCGATGAAATGGTCGCAAAGTCCCTTTCCGATGTCCTTGAAGGCCTAGAGATAGCGGTAGAGAACTTGACCCCGGTCTCTCAGTAGACCGGTTTGCGTGAAATACAAAAAAACAGCCCCTATCGACTCGTTCGATAGGGGCTGTTTCGTTTCAGCGATAAGTAACCGACTAAGCGCCAGTAACTGCCAGAACCTTGTCGAGTATGGCTACTGCTTCGTCGATTTCGTCTCGGGTTACATTCAGTGGTGGCATGAAGCGAATCATGTTCGGTCGAACTGCGTTGATGAGGAGCCCCTCTGGCAGTGCGGCGGTAACCGTTGCACCAGCAATATCGACGTTCATCTGAAGTGCGATGAGCATGCCCATTCCACGAACTTCGGTGATGAAATCGTACTTCTCAGCGAGCGAGTTCAATTTGCCTTGGAAGTAAGCACCGGTTTCATTTGCGAGCTCAGGAATATTCTCATCGACGATAACTTTGGCTGCTGCAGCACCGGCCGCAGTTGTCAAAGCGTTTCCGCCGAACGTGGAACCGTGGTCGCCTGGCTCTAGAACTGAGCAGAATTCCTTTGTCAGGAATGCGCCAAGTGGAGCGCCTGAACCAAGTGCCTTCGCCAGCGTCATTACGTCAGGCTCAACACCTTCGAACTGCTGGTAACCGAACATGGTTCCGAGTCGGCCCATTCCGGTCTGAACTTCGTCGAGAATGAACAAAATGTTCTTCTCGTGGCAGAAATCCATAACGTCCTTCAGGTATGTGTCGGAAGGAATGTTTACTCCGCCTTCGCCCTGAACAGGTTCGAGCATTACTGCACAAGTCCGACCTTCAACATAAGCATCTTTGATCGCTTGTAAATTGTTGTAATCCACATTTACGAATCCCGGCATAAGCGGGGTCCACTTTTCCTGATACGCAGGCTGGCCAGTTGCTGCCATCATTGCCTGAGTACGGCCGTGGAACGAATCGAACGTGGTGATGATTTCGTACGCGCCGTCGAGCTTAGTTTTGCCCCATTTACGAGCGACTTTGCAGGCGCCTTCGTTTGCTTCTGCGCCTGAGTTGCAGAAGAAGACGCGGTCGACGTCTGAGTTGTCGATGAGAATCTTCGCTAGCGGAAGCTGCGGGGTTGTGTAGAACAAATTCGACATCTGCAGGATTTTTCCTGCTTGGTCGCGTATGGCTTCTGTAACGGCAGGGTGGTTGTGTCCGATGTTTAGGACTGCCCAGCCTGCGGTGAAATCTAGATAGCTCTTGCCATCGTTGTCGAACACTCGGGTGCCTTCGCCTCGAACTAGTACAGGTGGCATTCGGTTCACCACTTGCATGTAGTACTTGGATTCGAGGGCTTTATAGTCATCCGAGGTAGTCATTGTTCTTCTCTTTTTTCTATATTGCGGGTCGACGCTCGGAATGACTCTCCCGAACGTTCGCAATTACGAACACTGCCGCCTAATAGTGGCGAGCACTGCGAATCACAAACCGCGATTTGCAGAAGGAGAACTATATCGCAGGGGCCGAGCAAACGGGGTTTTGTTGCCTGTCATTGCCGCATCGCATCAGGACTGGCTGTTCGCAGTGACAGGAATTTGGCTAATCTTGATCTTTTCGTCCGGGTTTCCAGCCTCGTGCTGCGGCTCGTCCGAAGAGGATTAACGCGAGTACGACTGTGGCAGCCATTGCCGGCCATTCAGCGTCTAGCGGCCAGTCGGCATCGATTAGTGCGGCGGCGATTAGGATTGTTATCAAGCCGGTGAGTGCTCCGTGACCACTGCTTTTCAGCTTGGCGATTACGAGCATTCCTAGCGTCACACCTATTAATCCTGGCAAGGGCAGTAGTGCGATGGCTACACCGGCTCCACTGGCGAGTCCTGCTCCACCTTTGAATCGATTGAACACCGGGTACCAGTGACCCAATACTGCTGCGTATCCGCCGACAAACCAGAAATCTTCCGACACGCCAATTGCCCAAGCGACCGAGATGGGAAGCGCGCCTTTGAGACCATCAGCGATGAAGACCAAGGCACCAATTCGTTTGTCGACTTTGCGAAATACGTTTGCGGCACCGGGGTTGCCGGTTCCGGTTTCGAATAGATCGACACCTGTCCGCATCGTTAAGAGCTTGGCAAAGGAAATCGATCCCAGCAAATAGCCGAGTATCAACATCGCAACGACGAGACCGGCTGTGTCCATGACTAAATTTCCTGAGTTCTGATCTGGTGCTGACGACCAGAACTGTCGATTAGATAATGCGAGTTCCGATGTCCTCGCCAAGTGCACAGGCTAGCAGTGCCCCGGCGAGTCGACCGTCAATGATGTGACCTGAACCGACGACTGATACAGCGTCGGCACACGCTTCGATCTTGGGAATCATCCCTCCGGCTGCGATTCCACCGGAGATTAAATCTCGTGCCTGACTGCGAGTCATCCTTGGGATAAGCCTTCTGCGGGCGTCGAGAACGCCTTCAACGTCGGTTTGGAAAACCAACTGGTCGGCACCGACTGCTTTTGCAATGTGCCCCGCTGAAGTATCGGCATTTACGTTCAGTATGCGGTCTTCACCCGACACCGAAGGGAATAGATGAAGCGCTGTGGGAGCAATCACTGGAATGCTGCCACAGTTGAGAATGGTTTCGATGGGCTTTGCGTTGGCTTTTACGATTTTGCCTACGTAGCCGAGATCGGGATCAAGTACTTCAGCTTGCAGGAGTCCGCCAGATACTCCCGATACTCCTGTTGCGTCGGCTCCATTTGCTTGAAATTCAGCAACAAGCTGTGAGTTTACTAGTCCGGCTAGAACGGCGATCGCTACTTCGAGCGTTGCTTCATCGGTGCGTCTTAGACCGCGAACAAACTCTGGATGTATGCCTTGTTTTTTGACCCAGTCGCTAATGACCTTACCGCCGCCGTGAACAACGACTGGACGGGCACCCTGTTTCCATAGATCAACAATGTCCGGAACAGTGCTATCGCCTTCGCCAAGAGTACTGCCACCGATTTTGATTACGATCGTCTTGCCCGAAAGGTCGCGTTTGTTCGAAGTAGTCATGATGACGCTACTTTGAAGAAGCAATTATTGAAGTTGCTTGAAAACGAATAGGTGGGTTTAGTGAGCAATAGCTCTCCCCAATGAGTCAAATCAGAATGACTTGCGCCTGTCACAACGATGTCCCTTTGATGACGGTTACGTCGTGTAAGCCGAGTTAAAGACCACGTACTCTTCCGTGAGGTCACATCCCCACGCAACGCCCGTTTCGTCGCCAACGTTGAGATCGACCCGCAGCCGCACCTCGTCGCCTGCTAGCGCACTAACTACGCTTTGGACGTTATAGGAAATCGCCTTGCCTGCATGGACAATCTGTATATCGTTAACGAAGCAATCGATTTTCGATTCGTCGAGTGGAATCTGCGACTTGCCGACCGCCATGAAAATTCGACCCCAATTCGGGTCACGTCCGTAGACGGCGGTTTTTACGAGCATTGAAGCCGCACATGAGCGCGAAGCGCTCAGGGCGTCGTCGGCCGAGTGTGCACCATTGACGGTAACTTCGATCAGCTTCGTAGCACCTTCGCCATCGCGTGCTATTTCGATAGCTAGGTATTGAGTTACTTTACGAACGGCTTCAACAAATGCTGTTGAAGCATCGTTACCACCGGAGATTACAGGGCCACCAGCCGCACCGTTTGCCATGAGCAGTACGGTGTCGTTCGTACTCTGGTCGCCATCAACATCGATCTGATTGAAAGATAGTTTTACTGATTCCGAGAGTGTCTCCTGCAAGAACGCAGGGTCTACATCGGCATCGGTTGTTACGTACGCCAGCATTGTCGCCATGTTCGGGTGAATCATTCCTGAACCCTTCGAAACTCCGCCAACTGTATGAGTCACGTCATCGACATCGAACGAAACTGCGATTTCTTTGGTGCGTTTGTCTGTAGTGAGTATCGCTTTGGCGAACTCTCCACCACCGTCTGCGCTGACTTCAATCTGCGGGATGAATTCGCGCATGAGCGCCATTGGAATTTCGACACCGATTACTCCGGTCGAACTTACAAGGGTCTTTTCGCTGGCTACACCGAGATGAGCACCTGTGATGTCGGTCATCTCTTTGGCATCGATCATTCCCTGATCGCCAACGGCGGTGTTAGCACAGCCGCTGTTTACTACAACGGCGTGAATCTTCTTGTCGGTGCCTACGCGCTGTCTATCAAGAGTGACAGTGGGCGAGATAATGCTGTTCTGGGAGAAGGTTCCGGCGATTGCACAGGCTTGCTCAGAGTAGAGAAGTCCGATGTCTTTTTTATCGACACCGGGTGTTTTGATTCCGGCGAATATTCCGCCAGCTGAGAAGCCTTTTGGCGACGTGATTGTGCCGTTTGGAACTGATGCGATAGGGAGTGTCATGGCGATTATTGAGGTGACTCGTAAGGTTGACTGCGAGCGAGCACAGCACTTGACTGTAATCACAAACTAGCGAATACCTACGTTTGTGGGAGTGAAATTAGAGAACCCATTGGATTTAGTACGAACCTGGTTCATATGATCGGATCGAAATCGATGGCTATCGAATGGGATGATCAAATAAACGAACTTTAGCAGTTCAAATCGAATAGGGAGTATACAGCAGAGAGTCAGGCGATTTCCTCAGAAATTAGGCTGCGGAATCGACGTCCGAGACTTCGTTCATTCGCCGTACAGCAAATCAATGTTTCAAAACACTTAGATTTGGTTAATGCTGGGTCTTATTAGGCGTGACGCCTATCGACACAAATGCATGGTGCTTCTAAGCTAGCCATAAGTGAACTGCGTCAAAATCAAGTCCATACAGGCGTTGTGAGGGAACATGAGCGAAATCAAGCAGGTTGATGTATTGATTGTTGGGCAGGGCGCAGCAGCGTTCTCTGCCGGCCTATACTCGTCCCGGTATCAAATGGAAACACTGATTGCTGGTGAGCAGTTTGGTGGCGAAACAGCGATTGGTGGAATGATAGAAAACTATCCGGGCCAGCCTGATATCGACGGTTTTGATCTTATGATGAAGTTCAAGGAGCAGGTCGACAAGCTTGAAACTCCTACCGAGTACTCTAACGTCACAGCTGTCGAAAAGAACGGCGACGTGTACCGAGCAACCCTCGAAAACGGTACTCAGGTCGATGCAATATCGATCATATTAGCTGTTGGGCGTGAGCGTCGGAAACTCTCTCTACCCAAAGAAGAAGAGTGGACAGGAAACGGCGTTTCTTACTGTTCTACTTGCGATGCCCCTCTCTATCGAAACAAAAAATCTGCAGCTGTTGTTGGTGGTGGTAATGCCGCTGTTGAAGGTGCAGTGCTTTTGGCGAAGTACGCAGAGACTGTCTACCTAATTTATCGACGCGACAAGCTGACTCGACCAGAGCCCATTTTATTGAAGGTTCTTGCTCAGACCGACAACGTTAAGGTTCTGTATTCCACGGAAGTCGCCGAACTTCTCGGTTCCGACGATGCTGGCCTTACGGGAATTCGTATTAGCCAGCCTTGGGAAGGACATGATGAACTGACGATCGACGGCCTGTTTGTTGAAGCGGGTGCCGATCCACGATTAGAAATCCCTGATCAGTTGGGCTTGGAAATAAACCCGGACACAGGCGAAGTTCATGTCGATAAGGGCCTGAACACTTCGGTTCAGGGTATCTACGCTGCGGGTGATCTCACAGACGGTACAGAACTCAAACAGACGATCACGGCTGCGTCTCAAGGAGCGATAGCCGCCCTTTCTGCCTACCAGCATGTGCTGGAAGTGAAGTCGGGCTGGCAAGAAGCTGCA
Source organism: Chloroflexota bacterium (assembly GCA_018673955.1). Lineage (GTDB taxonomy): Bacteria > Chloroflexota > Dehalococcoidia > Lucifugimonadales > Lucifugimonadaceae > Lucifugimonas. The sequence continues at coordinate 18,203 of JABHBJ010000060.1, forward strand.
ACGTCGACGCCTGCTGGCGTTTCCGGCGACTAAACGATTAGATCGCTCTCAGTTTCAGCGTGTTTCGTTGCTCATGCACTTTTCTACTCGGTGTTCGCTCGCATAAAGATTCGTGGTTGCCCGCAGCAGTTCGTATCGCTTGCACGGGAAGTTGATTATGCTTCCGGTATATCGTGGTTAATCTGAAGCTGTGCGAAGTCTCACGTAACCAAGGTGATGAAACTGGTGAAAGAGCCGAAATTTACGAAATGTCTTGTTTGTGGTGTTGAGCCTCACCCGATTCGAGACAATAGCGAAGAGCTTCGACTGTAGTGCGACAAGTGCGGGTTTAATCCGCCATTTGCTGATGCGAGCGTTCAGCAACGGCGACTTCCTTCGAATGTTCTTTCTTGCCGAGTACGTAGCAAACCGCCATTACGGCTGTAATTCCTATATCGGCGGCTATCACTAGAAAAACCGGATTCAGAATACCCGCCCCTGTGCATACCAACGAAAGCACCGGCACAGGAATCGTTACAGTGACACTTCAGAGAAACCCTAGAATTATGATCGCTGAGATTCCGACAGCCTCAATAATTTTCCGGGCTCAACAGAACGTATTTTTCGATTGCGACTGGTAGGACACAAGCGATAGCGATCACGGCGAAAGTGACCAACCCTTCGGCGCTAAGATAACTGGAATCGGTTGGGATTTTAATGACGCTCTGAATTTGCACTTGTATTGGTACTCTCCGCTAACTGGGGTGCAAGTTGTTATTTCACACTGCACGGTCCTATGACGTCTTTGGAGTGAGGTTGGGTTGGATTACGGAGAGAGTAAGCGAGGATTGACGCTGAATACGAGCTTCATAATTCAGGCGGAAAAGTTCGTTCGCTCCTGACTAAATAGCGCCAGTTTTGCGAAGAATATCGCCCGCAATCAAGAAGCAACCGGCGTGGAATCCTATTACGCTCAGACCCGTGCCCTGGGCCGAGTATCCGGCCGGGTATAGACCTTGAATATCGACAGATTCGAACGTTGCTTGATCGACTACTAGTTGGTTCAACTGGAACCGGAAATTGTCGTGTTTAGCGTGGAACGTAAGGTCTCTGTACGATCTGAGAATTTCGTAGTCGGGATCGCCACCGATCTCGACTACGGCGTGATCGATCTGAAGCTGTATCAGGCCTTCTCTGGTGTTGATTGTCGTTAGGCCGCCGGGTTCGAATGCTGTGACATTCGATTCATACAGCAGACCCATTCGTTCTTGCTCACCAGCTAGGATTTCGCCCCAGCGTTGGTAGTACGGAAGGAACTGTGAATCATTGATGAGCTTCAGGTGGGATTCTGGATTTTGCCGCATCACGTACACAACGATTTTTCCGGCGTCGTGTAGTTCCTGGGCCGCCCAGTCTGCAGATCTTCCACCACCAACGACCATCACGCGCTCCCCGGGGTAGTCTTCAGGGTGCTTGTATGCGAGCGAAACATAGTTTTGGTCCGATCCGTTGGCTTCTAGCTTTCGGATGGCAGAGCGTGGTCCGACACCGAAAACGACATAGTCACAGGAATATTTCGTCTCTTCACCGGTTGCCTGATCGACCGCTTCAACGGTGAACCGTGCGTTGATGTGTTCATCGGCAGGTGAAACGTTAGTGACCTTTACGCCAGAGAGTATGTGGTCGTTAAGCCCGAGTTCTTCAGCGAATGCCTGATAATAAGAGACGAGATCGTTTCTATGAACTAAAGCGTTGGTGTCACGATCTCGGCCAGTCTGTTCGTAGAACTTTGCAATCGGGTATTGCGCAAGCTCCATCCAGTGAGCAGGTCCGAGCGTCATCTGCTCTTTGGGTGTCTTGTTCCAAAGTCCACCGGGACCATCAGTAGTAAGCATTAGCCAGTCGGCGCGGTCGTTCTTCGTGAATTTTAGAGTCCACTCGTCGAGAGGAAGCGCGTCCTGAATCGGATGATGACGCATTCGATAGAACTCGATCGGACGGTGTCCACGTTCGAGCAGTTCGTGCAGATCAAACGCTAACGGGTTTTGCTCGTGTGTTCTTGCAAAATTTTGAACTTCGGGTGAAGGAAACTCGTAGTCGCCCTCAAATCGTGGATGCCAGCCTTCGAGAGTTGCCGCAACACCAAGGCCACCGGGGCCGCCTCCCGCAATAATCACACTGTGGTGCTGCAAAGTTTTTCCTAGTTCGTCGATACTCTGCACCGCCGATTAGGGTTCGTACAGTTGGTGAAGTTCAGCGAACGATTCTAAAGAACATGCTCGTAGTGTGTGCCGAAACGAACGGGCGGTTACTGCTGTTCACTGAATATCGACTGCACGATTTGCGAGGGTGGCGTATAACAATGACTGACTGGTCAGTTTAAACAAGTGCGACAGGGTGATCTTTCAATCGATTGCTCGCTTTGCCCATACAAATCATGGTGCCCTTCGCTAATGAAAGCACGGGGCACGCACATTTAACGAGGACTGACAACAACAACATTAGCCAAGCAAGTGAGAACGCTACTACGCGGCGGCTGCGCGGGCAATCCTGCCCTGCGGGTTCGTTTTACGAGATCGTCGCGCCCCAAGGCTTAGGCAAGAAGTCGCTCGCACCCATCTTGTGGGCTTTGATCCGATCATCATCGCTGCTCAGATATGATGATCGGATCAAAGGTATACCCAGTGTCGTCTCGTGGATTTTTAGATCGCCTAGGGTCGTACACCCATCGGAGCCAAGCATGATCAAGTCGAGCATGATTACATCGGGTTGTTCAGAGATCGCCCACTTGAGAACGGTTGTCCCGTCCACAGTTTCGATCACGTCGTACCCTGCTGATAGAACTCGCCAAAGCCGATTATTCGCCATCCTTTATTACCCATATTCTTGAGTCTGCCATCTTGCCCCTGAGCCATATTATTTCGTGCCGTACTTGAGTTAAACGATTGAATTGTGTTGAGAATTTAGCTCACTGTGCGGCTTCTCACTACGTCCATATCGAGCTCTATGCCCAGGCCGGGACCTGTTGGTGGGGTGATGAACCCATCTTCGAAAGCCAAGGATTCTTTGAATATGGTTTTGTGCAGTGAACCTTGGTTGGCCTCTTGAATGAGGAAGTTCGGCGAGCAGGTATCTATCTGAATGGCAGCCGCTGCAGCAATAGGGCCACAGTACATGTGCGGTGCGATCATTGCGTAGTGGGCTTCGGCGATAGCGGCGACTTTCTTCGCTTCAAGAATTCCGCCAGCTTGCCCGACGTCGATCTGGATGATCGATGCGGCTCCTTTTTCGATTAGCTGCGAGAATTCGTATTTGGTTGCTAGTCGTTCGCCAGAAGCGATTGGGATGCTTGTATGAGCGGCAACACGCGCCATTTCATCGTAGTTTTCGGGTGGGACTGGCTCTTCGAACCAGAACGGGTTGTACTCCTCAAGAATGTTTGCAACTCGAATGGCAGAGTAGGTCGTTAACTGGCCATGAGTGCCGATTCCAACTTCGAGATCGTCACCGACTTCTTTACGAATTGCCTCGAATATATTTGCGGCATTTCGAATTTCTGGAAGAGAGATGTCGCGTGGCCCAGGATGAAGTGGGGTGAACGGATCGAGCTTGCAGGCGGTGTTGCCTTCTTCGAGCAGTTGTCGAGCGATTTCACCAGCTCTTTGAGGGCTATCCTGCCATCCCGAAGGCATATAGGCGTAGGCACGAAGTTTTTCGTGGAACTGCCCACCCAGAAGTTTGTAAATGGGCTGATTCGCTGCCTTGCCGACGATGTCCCAGCACGCCATATCGATTGCGGCTAGAACTGATGTGTAGTGCAGGCTTGGGTGTCGGTAGTCGTGGCGACTGCCGTAGGCGTCTGACCAGATCTTCTCGATATTGAAAGGATCTTGCCCGATGAGGAACGCTTCACAGGTTTCGTGAATCAGCTGAATTTGAGATGTGAACTCTTGCCAACCGCTCTGGTTGAAAGAGCTACCGGTTACCTTCTCACCAAGTCCTGTGATTCCTTCATCGGTTTCGACTTCCAGAAAAAGAAAGTATTTTCCGCCTATGTACGGAGCTTCGTTTTCAACAACTGTTGTTTTGACGCCAGTGACTTTCAAATCGTTACCCTCGAAGATCTCGTTTACTGCCCATTATTGCGAAGTTTTCCCACTGTGGATTGTAGTTTGGCGGGAGTGTATACCCGTAATTCACAGTGTGAACCGTTGTTTCGGCGGAGGTGTGAACTCAGCCGAATGCGCCGACAAGCGACACTTTAACAGTAGTAGTTGCTAGTTGGTTAGTGACAATATCGAGCGTATAACGATTTCGCTGCAGCCCCTTAGCTACCCACGGATCGCAATTTAATTTGAGTATTTTGATTGCTCTTGCCGCGCTGGCAATGATCGGATTCGGTATGCCCACGGGCGTGCTGTCGGTTGCTTGGCCATCGATGAGTGATACGTTCGGTGTGGCTATAACCTCCCTCGGAACCGTGGTTGCCTCGTACACAGTTGGCTACATCATTTCGAGTTTTTCGAGCGGATGGCTTCTTCGTATTACCAGCTTTGGGTTGTTCTTAACTTTTGGTGCTGCCGTTTCGGGATTGGGATACGTGGCGTTTGCCTTCGCTCCTAGTTGGTGGTTTCTGTTGGCTGTATCGGCAATGGCTGGAGCTGGACACGGCTATCTCGACACCGGAATCAATCTCTATGCCGCTACACGGTTGAGCGCTCGTGCTACCAACTGGATTCATGCTTTCTTCGGACTCGGATCGCTCGGTGGCTCAAGTATGATGACCGGCATTCTATTAGTCGGGATAGGTTGGGAATGGGGCTACGGAATCGTCGCTACGCCGTTCATTGTTTTGATCTTCGGATTTACCGCAACGCGATCTCGCTGGTCGACCACAGAGATTCACGAAGAAGATGAATCACTCGAAGTTGCTCTGGCCGGAACGTTCGAAACTCTGATGGTTCCCGGTGTTTGGATGGGTATTGCGGCTTTCGTTTTGCACACGGCACTGGAAGTAGCTGCGGCTGTGTGGTCGTTCACGTTACTCACTGAATCTCGTGGCTTATCGGTCGGTTCGGCGGGAGTTTGGGTTACTGCTTATTTTGGTGGACTGGTTGCGGGTCGAATCGCACTCGGAACGTTCGCCGATAAATTGTCGTTGATTACATTGTTTCGACTCGCTGGGGTGCTTTCGTTGCTAGGCACGCTGCTGTTCTGGCAGTTCACTGTGGTCGAATTGAGCTTCATTGGTTTGGTTCTTTTGGGGTTCGGATTGGGTCCGATATTTCCGACATTGGTTTCGGCGACTCCTCGCTACGTGGGCAAGCGTCATACGCAGAATTCGATGGGAATTCAGATGGGAGCATCGGCTATTGGCGGTGGACTACTTCCAGCGGGAGTTGGGATTCTCGCTGCTTCGATTGGACTCGAAGCGGTGAGTGTTTCGCTGATGGCATTCGCGATGATGATGTTGATCATATTGTGGATATTCGATCGATTCGTTCGGTAGGTCGTGGCTTCGCCTTATTTGGGGGCTTCACCTCGTTGGTCTTCACCGATTGTGGGAGTGACTGATTAGTCTAATCCGCTGGTGACGATGCTTTCGGGCTTGAGGCGAATGATGCCGCGTCCAGGTCGATCGTTCCTGACGGTTTTCATATAAGGCTCAAATTCATTGCCCAATTTGTACTTCCGAACGATTTCTGTTGTGACCTCGTGAGGAGCGTTTTCGGTCCACATATCAACGACGCCGATGACAGGTAAGTACCGTCCGTTCGGGGCATCGACCACTCCTATGCATCGTGGGTCACGAATAAGGTTCTTCCACTTGGCTGTCGATGGTGTGGTCTAGATCAAAAACTCGTTGTCTTGCTGAATAAACCAGACCGGTGAAAGTTGCGGTCGGCGGTCGCTACGTATCGTCGCAAGAACCATGTTTGGGGGTTCGGTGAAGTATTTTTCGGCAGATGTTGATATCTGTAAATTTGTCATTCGGCTACTATCGGATCGACTGCGGCCATGATCGCTGCGCAGTGTTCGAGTGCTTGCTCTTCGTTGGCTCCTTCGCAGAGTAGGACCATATTCCCGTAGATGGCGTAACTGCCGTACATCGGCTGGATGGTGCCGCTGCCGTGAGACGAGGGAGCAGAAAAATATGCTCGACGATCCTTCAAGCCTTCAAGCCATGTGGCGTCTTCTTCATCGAGTAGTGCCGTTTCGCCCGAGGCTTCGAGTGCCAAGCTCGTGCCCAGCTCTATCGCATCGGTGTGCGAGGGATAGAAGCGCATTTCGAATTCTTTTGCAACCGTTCCCGATGGTGTCCAGAAACCGTTCCACGCGCTTATGACCCCGGTTAGTTCTTCAACATCGTATTCATTCGAGGTTTTGAATCTGATCTTCTGAAAATCCTCTATTGAGAATATTTTTTCTGTGGGGGTTATCTTTGCAAAATCATTGATTTGTGACTCGGAATCGTCGCCAGATCCACAAGCGGTTAGCGCGACGGCGAAGAGGGCTAGTGCGGTAAGTGGAAGTATGCGACGTGTGGAGTGCAAAGGACTAATAATTCCGAAGTTCTTCAAAGTAATTTTCGACAGCATTATATCTGTACACACGGTTAATTTCGTTTTATGAACTGGAACAAAAAAAGCCCCACATGGAATTCGTCCAACTGAGACTTTTGTTTGCGATATGTGGTCGGGGTGCTCGGATTTGAACCGAGGACCTCTTCGTCCCGAACGAAGCGCGCTACCGAGCTGCGCCACACCCCGACATGTCGGGATTTTAAATTATAGCGACGGTTGGAGTGAGGTTGCTGTGTGAATGCGTGTCCCGAGCGGCAGCCGAGGGGTCTGGTGCCGAGGGGTTGGATAGTAGAGGAAATCTTGAGCTGTGTCGTGTTAGCCGCGCTCGTCATCATATGGCTCGGCTCTTAGCGGCAATCTACCCTCCCCCTGGCTCGCTCTCGGCGGAGGGAGAACCATCGAATTAGCAGACCTAGCACTCTAAACTGGTTTTACGATCCAGTCGGCGTCTTCGCCTCCGACTACTCGTCCTACGTTTTCCATTGTAAACTGAGCTGCGTTCCATTCGGATTCAATTGCGCGAGTCGCCAAGTGCGGTGTGACCACGACGTTCCTCATGGTTGGCAGTGGGTTGTCGGCTTCGATCGGTTCGATTTCTGTAACGTCGAGTCCTGCGGCGAATATCTTGTTCGATTCGAGTGCCCGAATTAGAGCTGATTCGTCGACTACAGGGCCACGGCACGTGTTGATGAGGATAGCGGTCGGTTTCATCATTTCGAATTCACGATCCGACATGATGTGCTCTGTCACCCGATCGAGCGGAACGTGGAGGGTGATGATGTCGCAGGTTGAAACTAGCTCGTCGAAATCGACTCTCTTCGCTCCGGTTGCGGCAACGTACTCTGCATCATGCTCAACAACATCATGATAGACGAGCTCGCACTCCCACCCAGCGAGTCGCTTGGCAACCCGTGAACCGATGCGACCTAGACCCACAATTCCGATTTTTTTACCGACGAGTGTGTGGAATTCTGCTCGATCGCCTTCGACGCCCGCCATCCACGTGCCGTCCTTTACGCTTTGGATCTGAACGTCGAGCTTGCGGTTCGTCGAGAACATTAGGCCAATGGCGTGCTCGGCAACGGCTACAGCGTTCGCTCCACCGTTGTTGGATACATTGACTCCCATCTCGGCGAGTCCTGCCTTGTCGATGTAGTCTGTGCCGGCACTGAATGTCTGAACCAGTTTTACCGTTCCGACCTTCTCAGCGAGTTCCGCCATGCCCTTCAGGTGACCTGTTGGCAGTAGTACAACCGCACCTTTGCATTGCGCCACAATATCGTCGAACGGCTGTGTGCTATCAACGAATCGAAGATCGATCCCTCCAACTTTTTCGGCAGCTTCCGATGTTTCTTTGAATCGGATTTGAGTTCCTTCATTATCAGGGCCGAGGATGACTGCGATGTTCGACATGTTGATGGGCTGCTTTACTTTGGCTTTTTGGATATGTGCGAGCTAGTTGGTAAAAACGGATTACTAAAATAGCGTCGGTATGTACGACGGCAGATTATACTTACAAGATTGGTTCGAAATACAAGTAGATTTTCGAACTGGCGAATCCGCTGCCGAGGTGTGATCGCTGGCAACGGTCAATAATTCAACATATTTAGTCTTTTCTTGTAATCACGCATTTGAACTCAGTAACAGTAAGCGCTCCAGCAACAACAGCTAATCTCGGGCCCGGTTTCGATAGCATCGGCATGGCTCTCGATGTGTGGAATGATCTCACTATCACCCGAGGAGAGTTTAGTGTTTCATCGACAGGAGAGGGTGCGGATTTAGCACCGAAAGATACCCGTAACCTCGCAGTTACAGGTGTTGAGGCTGTGTTCAACCACATCGGCGAACCTGTTCCGGGCTTGAAATATGAACAACACAACCGGGTTCCGTTTTCACGCGGGATGGGTAGTAGTTCATCAGCGATCGTGAGCGGCTTGGTTGCCGGATCGGCTATTTCGGGTGCTGATCTTTCGAAGGAAGAGCTAACCGTTTTGGCAGCCGATATCGAAGGCCACCCCGACAACGTTGCGCCAGCAATTTACGGTGGATGCACTGTTGGCGTTCGGAACGGGGTTGATAAATGGATTGTTGATCAGGTTAAGCTTCCTGAAGAGCTGTACGCAGTGCTGTTTATTCCTGAAATGAAGATGAACACTCACGAATCGAGAGCTCGACTACCAGATCAGATAAGCCGAACCGATGCTGTTTACAACATTGGCCGAGCTGCACTTTTGGTGAATGCACTTTCATCAGGTCGTTTGGAGTTGCTGAAGTACGCTACTGACGATCGACTCCACCAGCCTCACCGTGCGCAGGCGTTTACCGCCATGCCACAGCTTATTGAGGCAGCAATGAAGGGGGGCGCTCATGGTGCTTTCCTTTCGGGTGCAGGGCCTACTGTTTTGGCATTGGCGACCGGACGTGAAGTGACGATTAGTTACGAAATGGCTGAGTCTGCCCGTATATTGGGTGTCGAAGGCAAACCGATGATCGTTAGTGTTGCGCACGAAGGCGCATCAGTGGTTTCGAGTTCATGACGATCTTTCAAGAATCTCAACGACGTCCCGTCATTGTTCAAAAATATGGAGGGAGCTCGCTCGCCACATCCGAACATATTCACAACGTAGCTGCTCGTATTCAGGCTCGTAAAGACGAAGGCGTTGACGTAATAGTTGTCGTTTCAGCAATGGGTGATTCTACGGATGATCTCATTGCGCTTTCTGATGCCGTTACGAACGGTCAAACTCCTGATGCCCGCGAGATGGACACCCTACTCTCTACAGGCGAGCTCGTTAGTTCGACTCTGATGGCAATGGCCTTGAAAGCACGCGGATACGATGCAATTAGCCTGAGCGGTATTCAGGCAGGTATCAAGACCGATATGGTTCATGGATCCGCTCGAATCGCAGATATCAACACTGATCGCCTACGACGAGAGCTCGATAACGACAGAATCGTCATTGTTGCCGGTTTTCAAGGCTTGGCGGAGTCGGGCGATATAACGACTCTTGGTAGAGGTGGATCAGACACAACAGCTGTCGCTCTCGCGGTTGCTTCTGAAGCGGAACGCTGTGAGATTTATACTGACGTTGATGGCATATATACAACGGACCCACGACTAACCGATAGGGCGCGAAAACTTTCTGAAATCGGTTTTCAAGAAATGCTGGAAATGGCTGTGCTTGGGGCCAAAATGAATCCGCGTTCGATTGAACTTGGCGCTGTTTACGATATGCCGGTTTACGTGGCGTCATCATTCTCGAACGAACCCGGAACGCTTATACACGGAGGAGAGCACACAATGGAAGTCCGCAAGGCGGTAACTGGAATCGCAATCGACCGAAATGTTGGCAAGATCACCGTTCGGGGGGTTATTGATCGACCCGGAGTCGCTGCCGGCTTGCTGCAACCACTCGCCGATGCTGGCGTAAGCGTTGACGTTATCGTTCAGAATGCCAGTTCGGATGGCACGACCGATTTCACATTCACAGTCGCTCAGGCAAGCGTCGACAGGGCGGCTGAAGTGATTGGACGCGATTCAACTGTCCAATACGCCGAAGTCGTTACTGGTTCCGATCTCGCCAAAGTGAGTATTGTTGGCACGGGTATGGAAAATGCCCCCGGATACGCAGCAAGGATGTTCTCGACGCTTTCCGAAGTTGGTGTGAATATCGATATGATCACAACATCTGAAATCCGGATCACTACGATCATTGATCGAGATCAGGTTCAGAAAGCAGTTAAAGCGTTGCACGATGCATTTGAACTCGAAAAATCCGAGTAGACTCTCTTCCGATTAGACACCAGAAGCAATATTTCCACGAATTCGTAATTTGACCCACCCGTACTTGAGCGTTGTGATTCCCGCCTACAACGAGGAAGCTCGGATCGCGTCGACGGTAAAGGCGTTGGTCGAGTATCTGGCGATATGGTCGGCTGAAGTGAAAGATCGTGCATGGGAGCTAATCGTGGTGAGCGATGGCTCAACTGATTCGACTGCCAAGATTGTTTCTCAAATATCGAATTCTGACAGTCACGTTCGTCTTATCGACGCTCCTCACGGTGGTAAAGGCGCTGCAGTTCGCCGTGGAATGGACGAGGCGACAGGCGATTGGCGGTTCCTTTGCGATGCAGATCTTTCGATGCCTGTCGATAATTTGGGTCGTTTCTTTGGCGATAGCGGTGGGCATCCACCGTTCGATGTCGCAATTGGCTCTCGTGAAGCTCCTGGCGCTCGGCGGTTCGATGAACCCCGAAGTCGACACATCAAAGGCAGGCTATTCAACTTCGCTGTCAAGGGTCTTGCGATTCGAGGTATAGAAGACACTCAGTGCGGTTTCAAGCTGTTCTCTGCTGAATCGGCACAGAAGCTATTCCCGCATCAATCACTCGATGGTTGGGCGTTCGATGTCGAACTGCTTGTGATGGCGAAGAACGCAAAGTTCTCAGTAGGTGAAGTCCCTATCGATTGGTACTACGGTGAAGGTTCGAAAATGACTTTCTCAAAGGGAATTATCGCCGTTTTGGATGTGGCGCGTGTGGGAGTAAATAACTTGATGAGGAAGTACCGAGTCGTTGAGAAGAAGCGAGAGGCATGAATATTTTTTCAAACCCTTCGAGAAACGAAATACGCGGCATACTTCGAGATTCAAAAACTATCGCCGTGGTAGGTATTTCCCAACGTGAGACACGGGCGAGTAAGTATGTTTCTGAATACCTGCAGCGCGAGGGTTACACGATCTACCCAGTGAATCCCAGCCTCGATACTTGGAACGGCTTGAAGGTTTACGACTCAGTCGCCGATCTTCCCGAAAAGGTCGATATTGTGGATGTTTTCAGGAGATCGTCGCAAGTTCTACCCCTAGCGGGTGATGTAGTGGAAGCCGGAGTGAAGGTAATGTGGCTTCAGCAAGGGATAGTCGACGAAGAAGCGGCAGAAATCGTATCTGATGCTGGGATCAAAGTGATAATGGATTCCTGCATTATGGTTGAGCACAAATCAATGAAGTTGGATTTTTCAGGGTGACCGTAGAGACGTGCAAATGAACGATAGTTCTAAAAATCCACTGAAGGTTGCCATTGTTGTTCCGACCTACAACGAAGCGGAAACATTGCCAGTTTTGATCGAAAAGGTCATCAATCAGAACATCACTGGGCTCGGTTTTGTTGTCGTCGATGATGGATCTCCTGATGGAACCGGCGATATTGCCGATCGACTCGCCGACGAGTTCGATGGAGTGTTCATCGTTCTGCATCGTGAAGGTAAGCAAGGGCTTGGTACTGCCTATACGGCTGGGTTCCAGATTGCGCTCGATGCCGGTGCAGATCGAATCGTCCAGATGGACGCGGATCTTTCACATCCACCCGAAGTCTTAGATGGGCTTATCGGAGAACTCGGCAACGCAGATGTGGTAATTGCTTCTCGCTATGTGAGCGGCGGTGGTGTCGATCCTGAATGGAGCTGGGGGCGTAGGCAGATCAGCTACTGGGGTAATATCGGTATTCGCACGATACTTGGGTTGAAAGTGAAAGACACTACATCAGGATTCAAGGGGTTTCAACGAAAAACCCTTGAATTGATTGGTATTGATCGACTTACTCTCTCAGGATTTGGGTTCCAAGCGGAAGTTGCTTACCGATGTCAGCAGGCTGGCATGGATGTTATTGAGCAGCCGTATGTCTTTATGGAGCGAACGGCAGGTAAATCCAAAATGTCCTTAGGTATCGTCGTCGAAGCTTTTTTTGCGCTTTCCTGGATGCGCATTCGCGGCTAATTAAAGCCGTTTTGTATGACTTGTCATAGATAGCTCGACTGGAATGCCGGTTTAGTGATGGCTGTACGCTCCACACCATGGGCACAAGTTATTCAAAGCCAATCATTTGCAAGCCCATGCTTATTCAAGACCATTGAAGAAGAAGCTATCGGGCAACCTCTAGCTGGACGCTGGGACGACGCAATCGATGTGAACATCCGCGGCGTAGATATCGATTCCAACAACCAGCGCTGTTGGAATCGACTTGGTAAGGCTTATCTAGAACTTAGCAAGTACAAAGACCCCCGAGTGTCGCTTGAAAGAGCTCTTGCGATAGATCTGCATAATCGAGTAGTTACGAGACAGCTCGAACGTTTGTCGAATCTCAACTCAAATTGAATCTTCCGACGGACATCAGGAGAGGCTGCAATCAGTTCTGTATTGTTCATTTCAGACCCTGCAGTCGCAACCGTTTCGTAATTGAAAAAAGTTGCTTCACCAGAAGTTCTTGCAGCCGTTTCTCCCGGTGACAAGTTAAAGTTGGTGATCGACTCTACAATCGTTTCAGTTGCTACTCATACTAGCGAATACGTTGGAACCCCTTAGGTTCGTATAGCCACCCGACTTACTAAAACGATCACTGGTGGTAACAAATACGAAGTGTTCGCTGCCAAGTTGACTGATTCAGAAGTTGTAGTGCTGGTGAGAGAAACGAAGCGTTCGCCAGATCAGGCTCGAATCGCTTCCTTCGCTTCGTATCTTCGGAAGAAAATCGGTGATTTAGATCTCGATGATCCAATTGAGATCAACGACGAACTTCGCATGGAAGACGACATAGATTCGGCTGAGGATTCCAGCCTGCGGTACTAGACTAGGCGTAACCGATTCTGGCGATCACGTTTCGAACAGCGGTAACGAGTGCATCGACATCGTCTTCGGTATGCACAGTCGAAACGTTTCCGGCGCAACGATTCGACATCAAGAATCCTTCGTTAAGTAGGCCGATGAACATCATGTTAAGCAGCTTCTTGTCGTTGGTAGCGAATGATCTGTAGTCGGTTACTTCCGTCGAAGTGAATTGAAGGGCGAATAACGACGCAACGCCAGTCACACCCATTGGCACTTCTAATTCAGTGAATAATGCACGTAGCTTCGAACGAAGCGATTCCCCCAAATTATCTAGATATTCAAACTTATCTGGAGTTAAATTTTCTAAAGTTGCAACTCCTGCAGCAGCGGTCATCGGGTTTCCGTTAAACGTCCCGGCGTGTTGAACAGTCGCACCGCCGTTTGTTGGATCCCACATCGACATGATGTCTTCTCTGCCACCGAATGCACCTACTGGCATTCCCCCGCCAATTACTTTGCCGAAGCAGGTTAGGTCGGGCGTGATTCCGTAATAATCTTGCGCACCGCCATAGGCGATTCGGAACGCGATCACTTCGTCGAATATCAGTACGATTCCGAGCTCTTTAGTTACTCGGCGAAGGCCTTCAAGAAATTCTGGGGTGCCGGGCACCATTCCGCATTGACCGTTTACAGGCTCAACGATTACTGCTGCTAGCTCATCCGCATGTTCGCGAATTATTCGTTCAGCCGAAACGATGTTGTTGAACGGTGCAATAAAAATATCGTCGATCGAGGTTCTAGAAATACCCGGGAAAGCCTTTATCGCCTCGGGCGATTCGGCATCGCCGGCTTGGTCGAGCGGCGGCACAACGCTGATCTGAATCGCATCATGGTTGCCGTGGTAGGCGCCTTCGCACTTCACCAATTTCTCCTTCCCCGTAAACGCCCGTGCAGCACGAATGGCATTGAGAGTCGCTTCAGTGCCGGTGTTGACGAATCTGACCTTATTGAGTGAAGGAACACGTTCGCAAAGTAGTTCAGCCCACTTTACGACTGAAGGGCTTGGTGCTGGGAACGATAGCCCGTGGTTGATCTGCTCGGCGACGGCGCTAATGACCTCTGGCGGTCGGTGCCCAAGTATCAGCGTCGTCATGTTGTTTACAAAGTCGGTTCGTTTGTTGTCATCGGCGTCGATCAGGGTCGTGCCTGTTCCGTCGGTGATGTAGAGCGGGAACGGATCCCAGTAGATCGAATTTCGAGTGTCGCCGCCGGGCATGAACTGTGTTGCTTTTTCGTGCAACTCTGCCGATTTAGGATTGGCCGCCGTGTAGTTGGCGATTTCATTTTTAAGCGCGTTGTCGAGCGAAGTGGTCATTTCGAAATTCTTGATTCGTTTCTAACAGGCTGTTTTTAGATCAGGCTGAGAGCGATTGAAGCAGCATTGGCAGTGCTTCTCCCGCGGTCGAGCGCAAAGATACCTTACAAATCGACGTAAGTTTCGTTTCGGTGGGGTTGATCTCGATAATAGTTGCGCCCGATGCCTCAGCGATCCACAGCAGCCCGCTAGCAGGTCGAACGGTGGCAGAGGTGCCGATTGCCAGTACGCAGTCGGCTTTGTCGATTTCCGCTCGGGCAGAGGCCATCACGTCGCTAGGTATAGGTTCGCCAAACATCACGGTGTCGAACTTGACTAGTCCATCGCACTTTTTGCACGGGTCGGGAGCGAACAACGGAACGAAATCGCCTAGCGACTCGCGATCTCCACATTCGATACAGCGGAGCTTTGTTCGATTACCGTGGATTTCGATTAGATTTTCGAGTCCGGCTTTTTCATCGAGTGCATCGATATTTTGCGTTACTAGTGATCGAATCGAGCCGATTTTCTCTAATTCTGCGAGGGCGTAATGACCAGCGTGCGGTTCAGCAGTTGCGAGCGCGTCTCGTAGTTCGATTATGTGATCGTCGATCTTTTCGTTCGTTCGACGATTCCACCAGCCAGTAGGATCTTTTTTGAACTGCGAATAGCCGTCCATTTTTGGAGCGCCGTACTTGGTCCAAAGACCGTCGACTCCTCGAAACGGTGGTATTCCGCTTTCGACCGACATGCCCGCTCCGGTCATTCCAACGACGTAGCTGGATTCTCTGACGATCTCGGCAATTTGTTCGATGCCGTTGTTCAGTTCGGAATTTGGTGAACCGCTTGCTTGGATATTAGTCATTCGAAAGAGGGGTGGCGATGGCGTCTTGAGTGACTCGTCCGTTCATGACTGTGTAGATATCGGCGGTTTCGAGATATTCCTGCGGAACGATGCCCGGTTCGGTAGATGTGAGCAGGACTTGCTCGTGCTTGGTTGCAGCTTCGATCACCAATAAGCGTCTTTCGGGATCAAGCTCAGAGAGAATATCGTCGAGGGCAAGGACGGGCGTTCGACCTGTCGAGCGAGTAACGAATATCGCTTCAGCCAGCTTTAGTGAAAGGGCAATAGTGCGAGATTGCCCACGTGAAGCAAGGTTCTGGGCAGGTTTGTCGTTTAGGCGAATTTCTAGGTCGTCTCTATGCGGCCCCATCACCGTCACGCCCTGCGCAATTTCGCGTCGGCGTAACCCGGGTAGAGCTTTCTTCATCTCTTGCTCGATCATTTCGGCGGTCATGGCGCCAACGTTCGGTCGATCGTCAGATGATGCCGTGATCCGAGGGCGATACTCGAGTTCGAGCTTATCGCCGTTGGTTAGATCGCTATGGGCGGGAACTGCGTGTTCGTTGAGTCCATCGATAGATCGCCTGCGGGAATCGGTTACTCGTGCGCCTTCGTACGCCAGCCGATCATCCCAAAAAGTTAGTTCGTCAGGCTCAGATAGACCGTCACGAACCCGACGCAGCAGTTGGTTTCGCTGGGTAACGACTTGCCCGTATCGCTGGAGCGATTTCAGATAGGCGGGATCGGATTGTGAGATTAGAATGTCGAGGTATCGACGGCGTCGACCGGGCGATCCGTGAATTATTTCGAGATCGTCTGCTTCGAAAAATACGATATTCAGGTTGCCAACGAAATCGATTGCTGAACGTTTGATTCCGTTCACTCGCAGTCCCTTACGGAAGCCAACGTTGCCGTTGGTGGTCGTAGCCGCAGTTACATCGACATCGATTTGTGCCTGCGTGGTCGTGTCGCCTTCTCGGCCTACCCCGAGCACCTGCATGTGCCCGCCAGTTTCCGCAAGTGACCAGTTTACGAGCTCTCGTTCGTGAGACGACCGGGAAGATTTTGCAATTGCCAGCATGTAGGCGGCTTCGAGCAGATTGCTTTTGCCGTGACCGTTTTGACCCTGAAACAGCGTTAATCCGGGTCGCAACTCTAGCTCGGTATTTGTGTGGTTTCGAAAACCAGTTAGCGATAGCCGAGACAGATAGATCGGAGTGCCCTTTGCTTTATAGCTAAACGAAGGTAGCTGGAACGTGCAGTTGAGATTCTAGTTCAATGACGCAGAATTTTAGCATCGTGTTGTATCCGAAAGACTAATACGTGGCATCCAACGTATTACCAAGCACGGGTCGATCAGCTGCGAGTCGTGTGTTCTTTCGCAGCAAACAGTGATTTATCGAGCAGTGAGGCAGTGATGCATAAGGTTGTTGGGTTAGGGCTGATGGCTCTATTAATTGGATACGTGTTGTGGATCGCGACGGCTGGCACGACGGTTCCTGCGGCGGAGACGGTTGTGGTGAATTCAGATACCGCTCGTAACGCTTCAGAAGAGCAAACTCTGGATATTGTGACATTGCTCGGCTTCGACGCTATTGTTTCGATTGAAAATCCTAGGTTCGTCGATCAATCCACGGCAGACGAAACATACGATCCAGGCGAGTTGGTGCTTGGTGTCGAGATCGACGGTGATGCACGCGCATATTCGGTACCGCTGTTGAGTCGACATGAGATTGTGAACGATGTGGTCGGAGGAAAACCGATCGCGGTCACTTGGTGACCTCTTTGCTTTACTGGAATCGGGTATTCCAGAGAAATTAGCGGCGTTGTTCACGAGTTTGGCGTTTCGGGCAAGTTGATCATGAACGCTCTGGTTATGTACGATCGCGAGACTGGGTCGCTATGGAGCCAGTTCTTGTCGCAATCAGTTCAAGGTGAGCTTGCTGGAACCAAACTAGAAACGGTTCCACTCACTCTCACCACGTGGGATAAGTGGAAAGATACGCATCCTTCGACAGTCGCCTTGCGAAAAGGTAGTCGCGGGGCTGATCCGTACGACGGGTACTACTCTGGTCGCTCGGCGGGGGTGATTGGCGAATCGAATCGTGATGATCGACTGCCGACGAAGGAGTTGGTTCTAGGACTAGGTTTTGATTCAGAACCGGTAGCGTTTCCGCATTCCGAACTACGAACCGAGCAACTTGTTCAGCTTTCTCATTCGGGTCAGTCAACTGTGGTTTATTTTGATACTGCGTCCGACACTGCCCTCGCTTACAGCGCGGTAGTTGATGGCAAGGAGTTGGATTTCGAGTTGGTAGAACGAGATGGTCGTGAGTGGTTTCAAGACATTCAGACGAAAACACTGTGGGTGCCGTTTACGGGGCAGGCAGTTGAAGGCGAACTGGCAGGAAGCGCGCTGGAACGACTTCACGCGATCAACGTGTTCTGGTTCGCTTGGAACGATTTCTATCCAGAAACTGCAATTTGGGGAGTCGGTTAGCTGAAATCACCGAACTAGCCCATAGTGCACGGCTAGAATGGTTTGAGTTATCTGCTTATAAGAATTTCTGGCGGTGTTAATTGGATCTCAAAGCGCTGATTCGTGACGTTCCTGACTACCCTTCCGAGGGCATACTTTTTCGCGATCTGACGCCTGTTATGGCCGATCCGAAGGCGATGCTGCACATCACCGAGACCCTGTCGGAGCGTTTACGTTCATTGAACGTAGAAGCGCTTGCTGCGATCGACTCGCGTGGGTTCATTTTCGGCGCCCCGGTCGCTGCCGCCCTCGATATTCCGTTCGTGCCGATTCGTAAGGCAGGAAAACTTCCGCCTCCCGTTGTCGGCGTTGATTATTCGCTCGAATACGGAAGTGCTCGATTGGAAATGACGACCACAGCGGTCGGAAAAGGACAACGAGTGGCGGTCGTAGACGATCTGCTTGCCACCGGCGGCTCGGCTGGTGCTGGGGTGAAGCTGGTAACCGAACTAGGTGCGGAAGTCGTTTCGATAGCATTTTTGGTTGAACTCGAGTTCTTGAACGGCAGATCTGTACTGCCAACCGGTATCGATGTGTTCAGCATGGTGAAGTACTAGATTTGGGCGCATCAGACGATTCGACGAACGCCGCTGTCACTTTCGATTTGTGGCAGACGTTGGTGTTTGAGGCCGACGGCACGGCAACTTCGACGGTGCGTCGAGACGCCCGCTCGAAACAGACGGTTCAGAGGCTTTCGCAACTGGGCGTGGAACTTGAGCTATCGGTGGTCAGGGAGAGCTTTAATTCTCTCTCCAGCGAAATTACTGCTGGGCACGACGATGGATTCGATGCTCCCTACGAAGAGTGGATAGCAATTCTGATCGAAAGGCTTGCACCAGAATTGGCTGGAAAAATCGACTCCACGGAAATCGCACATATCGGCAAGCTCGTCGATCAGACTTTCCTCGACACACCGCCTCAATTGCTCGATGGAACGAAAGAGCTATTGGGCGAACTCAAGAACCGTGGTTTGAAGATTGGATTGATCTCAAATACCGGTCTTACTAGCCCGCAGACGTACAGCGAATGGTTCTCTGAACACGGAATTCTGGACGGCTTTGATTTTCTTGCGTTCTCGAACGGACAGTCTGTAGCGAAACCTGATGCTGCGATATTCGAGGTCACGCTTACGAATCTTGGCATAGATGCGAGTAGATCGCTTCATGTTGGCGACAACATGCACACCGATGTAGCGGGAGCTGCCGCAGTCGGGATGTCGACTGTTTGGGTACGCGGTGGAACAAACTCGCCGGTCGAAACCACTGTAGAGCCGAACTACTCGGTCGATTCCGCTATCGAACTACCGACGATTGTCGACGACTGGCTAGCGTCGTTGGACGGGTGAATGACGGGTGCTGGTGGCTTATATATGGTCATTGCCACCGGTATTGATCATCCACAACCAGTTGATTTCCCGAGTGCATCCGAGGGATCTGGTGGGCGGGGAGCGCGTTAGGCGTAGAGATACTTCGTACTCCGCCGAGATCCTGAATCGAGCTCAGGATGACGTGTACTCAATAGACTGGAATGATGTCCATCTGATGGGATGACCGTCTCAACTCTGACTGAAGTTTCCTTGACGATGACCCGTTCAATAACCAGCCGAAGTAACTTCTGGCGCTCTTCGAAAGCCAGCAAGCCCAATCCGGCCGAAACCTTGCTACAAAACCGCTCCAGGTGCTCAAGGGCCGATTGCCCTGACTCCTCCTGAACCATACGGAACTGCATCTCCTCTTGTTGTTTCTCCAGTCCTTTTGTGCGCTGGCTCAGCCTCTGCATATCTGTCTTGAACCTATCCAACTCGATCGCAACCTCGGGGCTTAGTCCGCTGGCAAGGTTCTCCTCTCTCCGAGTGATTCGGGTTCGACTGATAGTCATGGCGGCGGGCGAGGGGCAGCCAGTCGCTGGAACAGCCTCCGCGGCCTTGCGGCCATAAATGATCGCACCAGTTGAGGGCAATCCACAGGCCTCAGCTAACGCCGAGGTGGTCGCGGGTTTCTTCCAGGGACATGCCGGTGGTCTTACCCACGGCAGCTTTCTTTAATTTTCTAATTACGTCGAAAAGAGGTCAGCGCGATATTCGGCGCGGCGGGTGGTGAGGACTTTCAGAAGATCTCGTCCTCCCCGTGGGCGGCGGTTCATGTGCCGCTGAGCTGGACTCCGCCTGTCCCGTCCCACTGATCGTCTGTCGCGGCGTCTAAAAGAAATCTTGCTAGATCCGATCTAGGAATGGGCTTCGCAAAGAGACCGATTTTTCCATTTGTGGCGCTGTAATTACCGGTTCCGGGCTTGTTGCGTAATGCTGACGGGCGTATGAGCACGCAGGGCACATTCGTCTCAGAACGGACGCGGCTGTCGGCCTTTTCATAGTCGCCCCAACTGGCCCTGCCATTGATGAGGGCCAGTAAGATCTTTACGATCCGAGACGAGCCACCACACCCGAGGCTGGTGATCATCAGGCATCTCGGTATGGCTGGCTGAGCGGCTGCGGCGGTGAGGATGTTGTCGAATGAACTTGCCATTATTCTCGCCTTGGCCACGTTGCCAAGACAGCTCACAACCACATCCGCACTTTCGACTGCCCGGGTAACGTCCTCGAGGTTCGTGGCGTTGCCCTCGATCACGGTGATTTCCGGACGTTCGGAGTGCTCGAATTTTTTCCGGTCCCGGACGAAAACGGTAAGACCGTGTCCTGCTTCGAGAGCCTGTGCGCAGAAGAGTTTGCCAACTGCACCGGTTGCTCCGAACACTGCAACTTTCATTATTCAATCTTTCTCGCTTTCGTGAACGGGAGTTTTCATCTCGCTGGCTCCATAGAAGAGCAAGTGGCCGGCGTCGAGTGCGAGGCGGGCATAGTGTCCGCCGACGTTTCCGGTGGCGCCGAGGAGGGCGATGCCACGCAAGTCACGTTTGCTCTGACTGGCGCTCTACATTGCCATCGGGATCGACCCAACGGGCAAAAAGGGTGATCAAAACTGTAAAACACCTGTCGCCCACAGCATACCGACCACGACCCACAGCACGATGTCAAAAACGCTCCAGGCGATCAAAGCCGTGGCGAGCTGTTTCCGGTTGATCCGAAATGTGGGCGTTCTAGTCATCCGTTATGAGACGTCATGTCTCAAATCATGTTGTGAGACATTCTGCCCCAAATTCGGATGTGAGTCAACCTGTCTCATGGCCGATGGGTGATGTACCGTGGGTAGATGGCTGTTAGCACTGTCGAGCATACCGGCGGGATGCCGTCGATCGATGCCCGGGTAGTTCGGACTCGGGCGGTGGTGCTCGAGGCCGGGGCACGGCTGTTGTTCACCGATGGATGGCATGCGGTGACCCATCTTCGGGTGGCCGAAGAAGCCGGTGTTGGGCGGGCCACGATGTATCGGCATTGGCCCACGGTTGAGGATCTGCTGGCTGACGTTCTGGTCGACTGTCAGGAACCGTGGGGGGCCGGCGAGCCGACCGGGGACTTGCGCGTGGATCTGATCACTGAGCTCGACG
>JABHBJ010000009.1 GCA_018673955.1 Chloroflexota bacterium
GCTATTAGCCAAAGCCACAAACAACAAAAACATGGCGCGTAGATGATCAATACAACAAATCAGACCGACTCAGCGAAACGTCGCTTGGAACTAGTCCGTGCCCCGGAATCGATCTTGTTTTCAGGTGACGGAGAACCCCAGTCACCGGAATCGATAGTCTGGCGACTCAACTCGATGCTTGCATCAGGGGACCTTCGCCCAGACACATATTCATTGGGCGGAAGCGTCGAAGCATTCGAACATCGAATGGCGGATGAATTAGGAAAAAAAGCCGCCATTTGGATGCCAACAGGCACACTGGCGAATCATCTTGCACTGCGGCGTCACAGCGGGACCAACGCCCGAGTAGTTTTGCAGGAACAAAGCCACATTTACCAAGACGAGGGCGACGCACTCGCGCGGTTGAGCGGACTAAATGCCATTCCGCTAGCGAAGGGCAAGCCTTACTTCACAGCTGCGGAACTACAAGAATCCTTGCAAAGCTCGGTAACCGGCAGAGTTTTGAACCCAGTAGGCGCGGTTTCGATCGAAAGCCCCGTTCGAAGACAGGCAGGTCAGGTCGTTCCGTGGGAAGAAATGCAGTCGATA
Organism: Chloroflexota bacterium; assembly: GCA_018673955.1. GTDB lineage: Bacteria > Chloroflexota > Dehalococcoidia > Lucifugimonadales > Lucifugimonadaceae > Lucifugimonas. The sequence continues at coordinate 589 of JABHBJ010000009.1, forward strand.
ACTCGCTTATGTAGACAAGCGGGTATTCCAGTTCATTTGGACGGAGCGAGGCTCTATATGATGTCGGCTTCGACTGGTATCGGCATTAAGGAATATTCGAATCTATTCGACAGCGTTTACGTTTCGACTTGGAAGTATTTCGGATCACCATTCGGCGCTATTCTCGCTGGAGCCAGTGAATTTATTGAAGGCATGTTCCACGAACGCAGGATGTTCGGTGGCGGCTTACCGTCGGGATACCTCGCAACCGCACTTTCCATGAACGGTATGGATGGATTTGTCGATCGATTTAGTGAGTCGCTAGCCAAGGCGAAAGAACTCTTCACAAATTTGAACAAACTGCCCGGCATAAAGATTCACCAGTTCGAACATGGTTCCAACGTTTTCGAATTACGACTCGACGACGAAATCGATACCGATCAGTTTGTTGAATCACTACTTGATTTCAAAATTGTTATTCCTTGGCTTAAAAGCGAATGGCCGCTTCCGCTACTCCACGTCAATAGCTCGATACAACGTCGGTCGAACGATGAAATCGTCGAAGCATTTACGTCAGCCTTACCCGCCCGCTCGTGATCGTCAAACCAGTTTCGTTCCACGCAAACATCACTTGAATCCTTAAAAGGAATTACCAATGACCCCAGCTAAATCTACCGGTTCTGCACAGTTCGACGGACTCGGTCTAAAGAGGGTCATAAACGGCAGAAGCTGGGTGACGATACTTGGCGGCAGCCGTATGCCTGAGGAAGTTCAGAAGGCGATGGCTGAAGCGGCCAATACGTTCATTGATTTCCACGAGTTAAATAAGCGCGCTGGTGAAGTAATAGCGCAGTACACCGGAGCAGAGGCCGGACTTGTCGTCGCGGGGGCGTCAGCTGGACTTCTAGTCCAAGCGGCGGCCGTAATGGCAGGTTCAGACCCAGAACGGATTTTGCAGCTGCCAGACACGACCGGTATGAAAGATGAAATTCTTATATTCGAAAATCATCGTTTCGGATTCGAGATTTGCTACCGAACCGCTGGAGCGACGTTAATAGAATGGGGCAAAGGCGAAGGCTCTCTTGCCGAGCAACTAACCGCGGCTATCAATGAAAAAACTGCAGCAATCGCTTACGTGTTCAGCCCGTGGATGTCGTGCGATTTATCGCTAAGAGAAGTCGTTGACATTGCCCATGCGCGTGATGTTCCGGTAATCGTCGATGGCGCTGCAATGCTACCGCCGGCCGATAATCTAACTCGATACATTGCCGACGGCGCGGATCTCGTAACTTTCTCAGGTGGGAAGGGTCTTCGCGGGCCACAGTCCACAGGCATTCTTGCCGGTAGGGCCGATCTCGTTGAAGCCTCTCGATTGAACATGTCTCCTCACGCCTCAGTTGGCAGAGGATCGAAAGTTGCTAAAGAGGAAATTGCCGCGGTTCTTGCGGCGTTGAATCGATTCGTGTCGATGGATCACGAGGCTGAATGGGCGACATGGCGAGGCTGGTCAGAATCTATTACCGCGGTTGGTAAGGGAATCAAAGGCTTGCGCCCAGTAATCGAAGACGGCGACCCTAATCGACAAGGTCCCACTGCCGTTTTCTATTTTGAAGAAGGCTGGGACGGACCTTCATCAAAGGAAATTCAGGATGCGCTGTCGGCAGGCGACCCGTCTATCCACGTGGGCGTTGGAAGCTACGGAGACGAGTTGTACATCAGTCCAGTAGCTCTCGAACCGGGGGAGGCAGAACTAGTCGCCGAAACACTTCGTAAGCAGTTCACATAATCTAGAAAAAGAAGTCCAACCGTAGCGTTAGCAAAACCCAACACAGAGCGATATTGAGGAATAGTGATGGTCGTAGACAGAAATTACCGCTGTAGTGTCACCAAGCCAGATGATTTCGACGAGTTTTGGAACGGTGTGATGGAAGACGTAAATTCCATCGACTTAGACCCCTGCATGGAAATCGACCCACTTCGTTCGAACGACGAAGTCGACGTTTACCAGGTGTTCTACAACAGTCTGGATCACGTGCGAATCTCCGCATGGTATTCACTGCCCAAAGGTGTGACTGGCAGATTACCAGCGATGATCCAGCTGCCCGGCTATCAAAGTGACCCACCAATAGCCCGTGAATGGGCTACCAAGGGGTACGCCTGCATTTCTGTTAACCCGCGTGGAAAAGTCCGAAGCAGATCGCAATTCGATCCCGGCTACCCCGGCCTGCTCACGTATGGAATAGTAGATCGTAATTCGTACACGTATCGAGGGTTTTACGTAGACGCTTGGCGAGCGGTTGATTTTCTTCTTGGACGACCTGAAGTCGATGGCGACCGGATCGGAGCAGTCGGAGGCAGTCAGGGTGGCGGATTAGCGATAACAATTGCGGCAATGCGGAAAGAAATAACTGCAGCGTCTATCAGCGCGCCTTATCTCTGCGGCTACATGGACGCTATCGAATTAACCCACGCATACCCGTTCCATGAAATCAATGATTATCTGCATACATACCCGGAACGTAGAGCTGACGTCGAGCACACAATCGCTTACTTCGACGGCATCTCATTCGCCGACAAAATCAAGTGCCCTGTCATAGTCAATATCGGGCTTCAAGACAACGTCGTTCCACCAGAAACGGGCTACGCCGTGTTCGCTGCAATATCGAGCGATAACAAGAAATTCTATGAGTATGACGGGCACGGTCACGACGCTGGAAAATACATCCACAGTGCCATCGTCGATGAATTTTTTGCAACCCATTTGAAAAAGGAAAACTGAAATATGTCGAACCAATCACCCATCGGTTTTGAACAGTTTTGGAACGATATCGACAAAGACCTGGCAAGTACCCCTATCGCACCTGAAGTTGAGCACATTCCGATGCGCTCAACTGAAGCCGTAGACCTGTACGGGGTACACCTTACGAGCGTTGGTCCTTATCGACTATTCGCGTATCTGAGCATCCCTAAAGGACCGGGGCCGTTTCCAGTGATCTACTACGTTCCCAAGAACGGCAGTGTTCACGAAATTATTCCGCAAGGAACCGCTACCGGAATTCGTGAACGATACCTGACCTTTTCAATCGCTAGCCGCGGTATGAGAAATTCAGATCGGCCTTATGCAGCAATGTTTCCTGGACAGTTAACTGATGGCCTCGAAACTTCCGACTCGTACGTCTATCGAGGAATCGCCGCCGACGCTTTGCGGGGGCTTGAGTACCTCGTAACCAGACCAGAAGTAGACAAGTCCAGAATCGTGGCGTGGGGCAATGATAATGCACTACTCGCTGCCGCACGACGAAGCGAAATTACGCATGTCGTGTCGACGCCCGCATATCTGCTCGACACCGTGGAACATGCGGTAAAAACCTCATCGTATCCTCTAGCTGAATTCAGCGACTATCTACGGCTGTACCCGGAACGAACAGACGAGGTAAAAGCGACATTAGCGATGTACAACTTGCGATGGCATGCATCGTCGATAAATACTGAGACACTTTTGAGAGCAAATCACGAAGGCGGTATCTACAGTCCTAAGGTACTCGCCAATCTCGAAAAAAATATTTCTGGAAATGTGGCCGTCCATGAATCAGAGCAATCAAGTTTCAAGGACGGGCTGTTCGCCGAGAAGTGGCTGACGCAAAAACTAATCGGCCCCAATGCAATACCGATCGTTCCCGAGCACTGGCAAAGCTATGTGTGAGAATTTCAGCTATTCCCGTAGGAGAATCAGGCCCCATCACTTCTCCGGGATCTGCGATCGCCGGCAGAACAACCGCGTGAACCATGGGAACACGATATTTGTCCATACTGGGCAGGGTTTTGATCTTTTCTAATAGGGCGTACTTGTTATTTCTTGCCGGTTCGATTGGATTTTCAATCTTGTGGGTCTGTCCACCATGAGTCTCTGTAAACCATTCATTCAGACTCGGTCCTCGTCCGACTCGAATCCCACCTTTTACTTCAATGATCATTATTCCGCGATTACGGTCAACGATGACAAAGTCGGCCTCTCCATCCATTGTGGCTGACCTTAGACCGTGCGAACCAACTGAATAGAACACGTCACAGTCGTCGGAGAGGCCGTCTCTTAATTCATTGAATACTTGTACTTCAGCAGAACGTCCCATATTCGAGGTAACCGCCTGCGGCAGAATATCCGGGTACATGTTCGCCATAGGTCAGTCTTCGCCTAAACCGGTGTTCTTTGCAAGATTCAAGTTAATATCACGGGCTATCTTCTGTAAGGAGTCAGGGCTCACTTGGTGATTTGGCCAACCTGAATACATGATCACCCTCTGTCGAAAGGATGAGGTCTGTTCGCGTCTCGCACTTACGGAATAAATAAGTGCTATGATCGATTCGTAATTATGAATATTTATTCGTTAAACATTTGCTCTTGTACCGGTTGCTAAGCTGCTCGGTCTTTTTTGTGCGTCAAAATTTCAACCCTGCCAAAGTAATTAGGCAGGGTTTTTTTAGGGAGAAAAACTATGAGTGATTACAGATTTGAGACTCTACAACTGCATGCAGGTCACGATGCAGATTCAGCCACGAATGCTCGGGCTGTTCCTATTTATCAAACAACTTCGTTCGTGTTCAACAGTGCCGAGCACGGTGCGAAACTCTTTGGATTAGAGGAGTTCGGGAATATCTATACCCGAATAATGAATCCAACCACCGATGTATTCGAAAAACGTGCGGCGGCACTTGAAGGCGGTATGGCAGCTTTAGCGACAGCTTCCGGGCAGTCGGCTCAGTTCATTGCCATCACGAATATGATGCAGGCTGGCGATAATCTAGTTTCGTCTCCTTACCTCTACGGCGGAACATGGAACCAGTTCAAGGTTCAGTTTCCTCGACTTGGCATAACCGCAAAATTCGCTGCCGACGATACTGCTGAAGAATTCGAAAAACTCATCGATGAAAACACCAAAGCGATCTACCTCGAATCGATGGGCAACCCTCGGTTCAACATTCCAGATTTCGAAAAGGTCGCAGCTGTTGCCAAGAAGCACAACATTCCTTTTGTAGTCGACAACACGCTCGGAGCCTGCGGCGCTCTGATTCGACCTATCGACCACGGAGCTGACGTTGTTGTACAGAGCGCCACCAAGTGGATTGGCGGGCATGGAACTACCATCGGCGGCGTGATCATCGATGCAGGTACATTCGATTGGGGCAATGGTAAGTTCCCACTATTCTCAGAGCCGAGTGATGCCTACCATGGGCTTGTGCACTGGGATGCGTTCGGATTCGGTAGTGACATCTGCAATATGCTCGGTGTTCCTGAGGGACGAAACGTGGCATTCGCGATGAGAGCCCGACTCGAAGGTTTACGTGACTGGGGACCATCGCAGTCGCCATTCAACTCGTTCCTGTTGATTCAGGGACTTGAAACCCTTAGTTTGCGTGTGGAGCGACACACGGCTAACGCTCTCGAACTCGCGACATGGCTCGAATCACACCCTAGCGTGAAAGCCGTGAGCTACCCGGGTCTAAAGTCCAGCCCTTACAACGAACTCGCCAGCAAATACACGCTGCGAGGTTCCGGTGCGATGTTGAACTTTGAATTGAAAGGTGGATATGAC
>JABHBJ010000094.1 GCA_018673955.1 Chloroflexota bacterium
GCTTCTGCTCGCCCGAGAGGCTGGTATTCCCGGGCAGGAAGGTGAAAGAGCCAGATGGTCACTGGTCCACCTGTTCGCTTCAGCCGTGCGTTCTCCTGCTCGAGCTTCTTGAGCCTTTTTGCCTGATCGAGGTTGATTCCACCGTAATCCCGTCGCCACCGATAATAAGTGTGGTCGGTGACACCGATCTCTCGGACTGCCTTCCCAACACTCTTGCCACCCGCAACGGCAACTTCGACTTGTCTGAGCTTATTGAGTACTTGTTCCGGGCCATGACCTTTTCTTGGCATTTTTGCCTCCCTTCAATTTGTCCATTATCTGATCTTTCAGATGGACACGTTTTGGGGGGACACTTAACACGATAGTCGCCGGGTACCTCCGGCGACTATCGTGTTAAGTGCAGAAAAATCACTACGATTTTTCGTTCGATACAGTCAACGTAACTTCCATGCCTGCATCTCGGTGCCCGGGAATGGTGCAGTACAGCTTGTACTCGCCCGGCTCAGGCAGCGTGTAGGTCGCTTCGCCGCCTTCTCCGGATCCGGCATGAATGCCCCCCTCATCCTCGAAGCCCTCGATCACGATGTCGTGCTCGACCATGCCATCGTTGTGCAAGCTGATCGTGAACGGATCGTTGGCGGCAACTGCCAGGATTGCCGCTTCGTACTTGAACTCGGTTGCGGTGATTTCAAGTTTCTCGGCTCCGGAGTCGACAGTGGTGGACCCATGCGCATGGTCGGTGTGACCATCAACTGGCACAATGCCGACGGAACCAGCACTGCCAGAATCACTCGATGTAGCTGTGATCGCTGCTGGAGCGTTCGTTTGCGTCATCAAGTTGTCGTTCCACTCCCCATCGATTACGAAGTGAGCTGCTGCTCCCAGCAGGATCGCCTCGATCAGGTTGTGACTGACGTAGGCATAAACCCCGGGCTGCCTAAACTCGTAAAGTGCAGCAACCGCTGAACCACCAGGCACGAACCACGTCTCGTAGTTTGTGTCGGGCAAATCTGAGAACGACCCGCCTTGCCAGACCAGATCAGCGTGTCCACCGATCAAATGAGGTCGAGAGTCCCGGTTCGCCTGTGCGTGAATGATCAGAACCTTCTCGCCCACCTCAGCCTTTAGAGCGTTCTCGCCTGTCAAGGCTCCAACCGCGCCGTTGAACACAACGTGTGTCGGCGTGAGAGTCTTCATCACGTCGATCATGTCGCCAAGACCCGCAGCCGGGGTGTCATAAGACATCCAGTTGCCTTCATCGTCTTGAGGAATGTAGAAGTCCTGCTCGCCGACAAAGTAGGCCATGTCGTACTCGACCAGATTGCCCTGAGCGTCGGCCAGACCTTCACGTGGAAGGACCATGATGGCGCCATTCATGCCGGAAACGACGTGGAACGGAATCATCGGACCGCCGGGTGCGCAGTGATAAACGAACACACCGGGCTTAACTGCTTTGAACCTGAACGTAACTTCCTGTCCAGGGTTGACGAGAGTGAGCTCGCCACCTCCCATGGCTCCGGTCGCTGCATGGAGGTCGATGTTGTGTTGCAACGAGTTGGTCAACGGATTCACGAGGGTCAGTTCGATGTAGTCGTTCTGATGAACGACTATCATCGGAGCTGGAATCGTGCCGTTGAAGGTCAAGCCCCAGATCTCGGCCCGATCGGGTCCGATCTCCATCACCTTCTCTTCGACCTCGAGCCGTACCTCAACCACCTTAGGAGCGCCGGTTGCAACCTGCTCGTGTTCGGGCAGGAACGGTGGGGCTACCAGTGTTTGGGTCACGCGCTGCATGTCGTTGGGGTCAGTGGAGTCTTCAGATCCGGGCATCCATGTGCCTGCGTTGCCTTGGTTTAGACCCGAGTTTTGAGAGCTTTTACTCGGAGTAGCGGTGTTTATCGTGGCCGTTCGTATGAGTTCGACCGTTGGTTGTGCCGTTGCGTTCGGTGATCGATCAGATGAGCTACAGCCGACCTGGACCACTGTGATTGCAATTCCCAGTACGAACAATGCGACAAGTGGTGTCGACTTTCGTAACAGATTGAGCAGGCTGGCGAGTCGGGTAGCGCTCGCCATAGTACTAGACACTTCAGACCTGTCGTTAATAGTCATAACAATCCTCTTTTTAGCTCTGGCATTGCGTGAGAATGGTTTCTCTTTGCATGCCGTAATCACCTGAACTGAGAAGGTTATTGCCGGCTCGCCAGGGGGAACCAAGATCGAAATAACCTTCGTCTTTCTCAGACTATTTCGCGGGTGAGTGAAACCTCAATCAAGGGACATGTCTTTTCTGTGAGTAATTTCGCAAATGGGTGATGATGACGGTGTCCGGTAGGAATGGCCAGAGTTCGGGGCCCTGAACGCACGTGAGGCAAACCAGACCACGCTCAACTTCCGTTCCAATCAGCCATCCTGTCGCTGGAGTCGAACACTTGTCGGCGAACGTTTCTTCCTGAACTCAAAGTTCAGCCAATAGAGGCAACAGAGATGGCTCATCTGATCTACGTCCAAAATAATCTTGAACAAATCCTCATGGATAATTCACGCCACTGATCCCGTTATCACGGGTTCCTCACACTGATCGAATTAGATTTGTCTCTAGCGATAGCTTCTAAAAATCCGAAAGAGCAGGAGAGAGACAATGACCACGCTGAATCGTTTGAATTTTGTATCCGTTGCCGGGCTGGTGTTAGTCATCGGCGGGATCATCGGAATGGCCATGGGGGGATATCTCTACCTGAAGGCCGATGCGGGTTTACAGTCGCTCGAGGCGATTTACGCGACGCAGGGTCGCTACATGACCTACGACGATGAAGGCAACTTCACCGACCGTGGCACTGCCGAAGGTGGCGCAAAAATCCTGTCGCTTCTGGAAAACGACTGGGACTTCCAGCTCAACAAGGCCAACTTGGACCCTAACGACACGCTGGTAAACACTCCAGACGAATTGATGGTCCAGTACGGAATCATCAACTACCACACCCTGCACGGTACGCAGACGGTGGTACTCGATGAAGCCGTTGAGTACCAGGGAGTTGCCTACGAAGCGGGAACATACGAAGTTGCGGGAGAAGGAAAGTACTACTCAGACTACGACCGCAAGCACCCGCTCGAAGGACCAGCCCGCACGATGGCGTGGAGCCCACTCGCTCTGAGCCTGAACAGTGCACTGATTGGTGGAGTGAACTCCGACCTGCAGGCCGGTATGGCTCACTTCCTCTCATGGAGCATTTTTGCGGGATTCGGACTGATGTTTGCAGTATCAGGTACGTTCGTCATTGCTGGCGGAGTTCAGTTGAATCGCAGGCAAGAAAAAGAAGAAGAAACGATTGTGCAAATGGCAGCAACCATTCCTGATCAATCACTTCCAGTTCCAAGCGGCACTGCAGAGTAATCACACCCGGTTGTAGTCAATCCCTTAGTACTGGAATCATTGAGGGCATTGCGATACGACCCCGAACGAAAAAAAGAATGACAGCAGCAGCCCGAATTACCGCCCGAGAAACCTCGGGGCAACAAGATAGGACAATAATCATGACCAAGAAAATTCTCGTACCGCTGGATGGATCGACGATATCGCAAAGTATCGTCAGTTGGGCCGGTGAACTCGCCCGGGCTATGGACGGGGAACTCAGACTACTCACTGTAATCGACCCGAAAGATTTTGAAGTCTTCGAGGCGGTTAACAACAGTGTGTTCGAACACGAAAATCTCTCCGTGTTTGGTGGACCAGTTGAGACTGCTGCGAAGACTCCAACCGATATCATCGATGCACTGGGCATTCAGTTCAGGATCGAGTTGGAAGCAAAAGCCAAAGCCCTCGGCAAGGCCGGGATCAAGGCCGAGGTGAAGATCGAATACGGCTCACCTGCAGAGGTGATCGTCGCAGAAGCCAAGACCCAGAATGTCGACATGATTGCGATGACGACACGACGAGGTTCGGCCCTTGCGAGGGGTATTCTCGGCAGCGTTACGGACCGAGTATTACACTCGACCTCGGTGCCGGTACTAACCTTGCATCCCAACCAAATCGGGAACGCTATGGAATCGAACGGATTGATCCGAAAGATAGTGATTCCACTCGACGGTTCCGAACTCTCCGAAACTGCAGTTCGGCCCGCGCTGGAAATTGCTCGCGCCTCAAAGGCTGATGTCACTTTCCTCCGGGTCGTGAACACTCCGCTTTACGCATTTGATTCGGGAGTTCTCGGAGCTGGGGCCTTGCTCTATGACCGGGAGATCGAAATGGGAACCCAGGAGGAGGGTGCGATGGCCTATTTGAAGGGCCTCGTCGAGGAGGCAGGGCTTATGGGGATCAAGGCACATGCGACGGTTCGCATTGGCAACGCTTCATTGCAAATTGCAAGTGAATCGATCACCGACTCAGGCAGCATCGTTGTCATGGCGACGAGTGGGGCGAGCGGTCTCAAGCGGTGGGTTATCGGGAGTGTTGCCGATAAGGTGATCCGATCAGGAAACGTTCCAGTGCTGGTTATCCCGCACGCCAAATAGATGTAACCGATCCAGACAGGCGCTCCGGCGAATCTTTCGTCGAGATGCTTTTTTTGGCATTGATACTGACCTTGCGAGCATTCCTAACGAAGGACCAGCCGCCTGAGAGCTTCCGGATCATGCAGTCGACCCGGTACTATTTAATGATATTTTTCTCCAACTGGCGATTGCTCTCAAGATATTAAGGAGGCCAGCTGGCATTCATCGTTCTACCGCTGTATGGGCGGTCGAAAGACCCGAACAAACCTGCGTCCAAAAACGCCCAGCAGACGGAACAAATACATGCAATCTGATGTTGAAAACACCCGCAATGAATTCGGAGAAACCGAGACACCGGGTTCTGCGGTAGGACCCCGAGCAGTCGATCATGCCTTGGCTGAACTACCGCGGCTTGCCAGGGAGCTAACAGGTGCTGACTATGCGGCCGTGACAGTTCAACAATCCGCGGGCGATCCAGTGCAGATCTACCACGCCGGTTTCAGCGACGACGTCAATTGGCGAGCACAGGAGCTTCCAAAGGGCGTGGGAGTTCTCGGACGATTGGGAGAGGCCGACTCTCCGTTACGTTTGGCGGACATATCCAGTCATCCAGATTCATTCGGATTCCCGGAATGGCATCCAGAAATGAAGGCCCTTCTCGGAGTAGGTGTTGTGAACAGTTCGGGCATGAAAGCAAACCTTTATCTAGCGAACTCGCCTGGAAAGCCTGAATTCACGATTGAAGATGAATATCAGTTGATTCAGTTGACCAATTTTGCCCAGCTCGCACTCGATTTTGCTCGGTCTTACGACCTTGAGCGGGAGAGCCGAATTGCGGCGGAATCCGCAGAGAGTCGGCTGCAAGCTGTCATGGACGGCTCCATGATCGGCATCGTGGTTGTCGACGCCGCAAGTCGAGCACTTCGGGGGGCCAGCGAAGAAGCCAGTCGCCTACTGGACAGTGAGATCACACGTGGCACGTCGCTAGCGGACATCGACAGAAAGGTCGATTTCTTCGATCTCAATGGACGACTGCTGGGCAATTGGGAGCTCCCATTGGAACGGGCTTTGGCCACTGGCGCAACCACCCAGCCTTCCGAATTTCTTCTTCAGCGGGCCGATGGTTCGCGGATCCCGATTCTGGTTGCGTCTGCACCAATCACAACCCCAGATGGAACAATCGAGTCCGCAGTCCTGGTTCTGCAGGATCTGTCCCAGGTCTACGAGGCAGAAGACGCAAAAAACGAGTTCCTGTCGATGGTCACCCATGATTTACGATCTCCGTTGGCTACCATAAAGGGCATCGTAAGGGCGATGAACATCGAACGGGAATTATCGGAAGAGTTGAGTGCGGATCTCGGCTCAATAGACGAAGAAGTCGACCATATGACCGGACTTGTCTCAAATCTCTTGGACATGTCCCGGATTGAGTCCGGCACACGAGGTTCCGATCATGAGATGTGTCACATGGCGGACATTCTCCACGATGCCGTTCGCCGGACCTCCGCATCTCGTTTTGGCAGCAATCGCCGGATAAATGTTGACATACCAACTGACTTGCCTGAAATGTACGCGGATCCCGTTCAACTAGGCAGGGTGTTGGACAACTTGCTCGGCAACGCGATGAAGTACACCACCGGTGATGTCAGAGTCGCTTGCATTTACGGAGCAGATGGTGACCTCATCCGTACAGAGGTCATCGACATCGGCGAAGGCATCCCCGAACCTATGCACAATGAGATATTCGAGAAGTTTTTCCGTTTGTCAGCAGATAAGAGGGTGGAGCGGGAAGGTTCGGGATTGGGACTCGCCATCTGCAAATCCATTGTCGGGGCTCATGGTGGCGATATTGGTGTGGTCAACAATCATGGCAGTGGATCGACTTTTTGGTTTGAGATTCCGAGAGATCGTGAACAGGCTTGATCGCGGGAGCGACAGTCTGCGGAATCAGGACAATGAAAATTATGAATACTAACTATGAACGGCTCAGTGTTTTGGTAGTTGACGACGATCCAAAGATTCGTCGATTGGTTGCGACCCATTTGGGACGGGTCGGGTTCGAAGTGCAACTTGCATCGACCGGGGAAGAAGCCATCCACAAGGCTTCGCTGCATCAACCGCAGGCCGTGGTGTTGGATATTGCCATGCCGGGAATTGACGGCTTCGAGACTCTGACGCGACTACGGGAGTGGTACACCGACCCCGTAATCATTCTCTCTGCCACCGATCAGGAGAGCGAAAAGGTCAGGGCCCTGGATCTCGGAGCGGACGACTACGTGACCAAGCCGATCGGTTCTGAAGAGCTCGCGGCAAGGATTCGCGCTGCCATCCGGCGGGTTGACCGTTTGTCGAAACCCGAGGAGAGTTATGACTCGATCGTCGAGATAGGATCAGTCAAAATTGATCTCGGGGCTCGGCTCGTCTATAGGGATGGCGATGAGGTCCGGTTGACGCGCACGGAATACGATCTGCTGAGGACACTGGCGATCAACGCAGGGAAGGTCTTGACCCATCGCCAGTTGCTGCAGGCTGTCTGGGGTCCCGAATACGGGGAGGAAACAGAGTACCTGAGGACGTTTGTGAAGCAACTCCGTCGGAAATTGGAAGACGACCCTTCTCGTCCAAAGCGGATACTGACCGAGCCAGGTGTCGGTTATAGGTTAATTGTCGGTCCCTGAGAGCAACACAAGCCTTTTATCCGCAGGTCGTGGGTTCGATCCCCACAGGGCCCACCAAACTCGATTTTGGTTCAGCGATTAAGTATTGATCCGATCTAGTTGCTGATTTCCATTAGCAAATCAGCTGCTTTCAAACCGTTGCCGTAATTCGCTTAACTCGGATTCTCACTGGTTAGCTCGCATTTTCAACACGTGCTGACTGTTAAGTATCCCCACCTAAGCGCTAAGCTTCCACTATCGGCACACCAAGCGGAAACTCACGAATCAGCTGCTGTAAACATCCGGCTCTAGTCGTCTGTAAGCCAATCTGACATGCCGGTCACTCCACAGAGAACTTCCTGAACTTGGTGGCCCCTGTGGGGATCGAACCCACAACCTGCGGATTAAAATTTGTGGTGGGCGCTGAGTTCTGACAGAACCTTCGTATCGGCTGTGATCGGAACGACACTAGCGATTTCGCTAAACCGAAAATTGGCTCATCCAAGCCTTTTGGGCGGAATCTTCGGCTACATTATTATTTAGTTCTGCACGACGAGAAAAACAGACAAAAAAAACGGCGAACAAATCGCCGTTTTTTCATTTAACATTCGAGCAGAACACGAGAATTAGTCGTCGGTAAGCTTTTTCAACTTCTCTTTGAGAGAGTCAGGCACGCTGTGCTGGGGAGTCTGTCTCACAAGACCAACCGTCTGAGCGAGGCTAGTCATCCAGCCATCACAATCATTGCATAAGCCCAAATGGTGACGAATTCTCGACGTCAAAGAAGCCGGAACCTCGCCATCAATGAAATCAGACGCGTTGTCTCGAACTTCACCGCAATCGCCCATGTCATCTGCACAGGGATCGTCAGGCGAGTGTTTCTCGTCCCGTCCAATCAGTTTGTCTATCCACGACATTGAGCCGTTCACAATGATCTCCATACTGTCGACAAGCTTGGTATAGCTCAATTGCCGAACAGTTAATAAGATGCAGTGTATTCCGAATCGATACAAAGATCACTCATATCGAATTCAGATGCCTCTACATTCTTACATCAATCATATCGAACCCATGAACAATGGCACGCAAACCGGGTAGTAACTTTGAACGTAACAGTCGGTAGATACACGCTGGAAAAATGGGCGATTCTGGTACAGTGTTTGCATTGATCTCCGGTTGCAGACCACGATTGCGGAGATCGTTCAGCCCAGCCACGCTACCCTGCACGATTCACACGACGGCACATGGACGCACAAGAATTCACGGACATAGCTGAGAAGCACTCAGGTTTCGTGTACAACGTTGCATACCGAATGATGGGCAATCCTCACGACGCTGAGGAAGTGGCGCAGGACACTTTCGTTTCGGCGTACAAAGCACGTGATCGATTTCGTGGTGATGCCCAGCCAACAACTTGGCTGTATCGCATCACAGTAAATGCAGCGCTAATGCGCATCCGAAAAGACAAACGCGGCAAAGAGATGACCGTCTCTGAAGACAATCGCCCAGACGTCGCTTCAAACAACTGGGCAGAATCTCCTGTCGCAGCGACCATGAACAGCGAGCTTGGTGGTCGGATCGATGCAGCGATAGACGCCCTTCCTGAAGGCCTGAAAGTCGTAGTGATTCTTCGCGATGTTCAAGGTCTTTCGAATCAAGAGGCAGCCGATACCCTCGACGTATCTCTCTCTGCCCTCAAAGCCCGGCTCCACCGAGGGCGAATTGCCCTCCGCGACTCACTTGAATCCTACGTCGCCGAGCTCTCCAAAGCCAACTAGGCTCGGCGGTTCTAACAGAACCGTTTGGTCTATTCACAGGCTTCAACTGGTCGTGAATCCGAGATAATAAGTGGGAGCGCTATCGGGGGAGGTCAACTGAATGCACCGTTCAGGCTGCTAACCAGTTCAATACTGACGATGTTGGGTCGTTGCTGTGCCTCGCGTGCGCATGCGTGAGCAACTCTGAGCAAAATAAATTGTCACGGGAGTCCCACTACTACCCATTCCTCCACATTCGACAGCCTACCCCGCTCTTCCAAATTGACATAACCACCAAGCTCCTCGCCCGCGCGCACGATGTCTGCCACAAATCACACTAATTTACGATTTAACTGATGCTGAACGGGTTGTGTTTGTGGTTGTGGTCACTGGACACGCACGCACATAGGGAGGGGCAGAAATTGGCACAAGTTCGTTCAGCACCGTTACACCCACCTCCCTATTCGTATTAGTGCGGAGCGACTATCGGCGCTCCGTGTTGTGGTTAAGGTGCTTATGGACCCCAGTCGAGCCTTGAATGGATGGAGAAACCACCACAAGGTTGTGGAGAGCATCCGGCAGAAAACGATCCCCCAGCCACTTTAGTTACGTTGGAACCATCGGCATTGATGACATATAAGCCATTGTAATCTTGCCGACCGGAATAATTTTCCTTTTGGTAGAAAAAGAGAACGATTTCGTTCGATTCCACGCAAACGCAATCGATCGTTGTATTTGTTCCTCTAACGATCGCCTCGTTTGTTGTTCCCTTCGTGCCAATTACGGGTGGATTCCTCGTAGTGATCGTTCAGCTAACTACTCTCATCCCTCTGGCTATTCCTGATGTTTCAGGCGGTTCAAGGCAAGCGTTACAAACTGCCTATGGCAGGTGACTACGCTGAAACTCATGAAGAACATGGCTAAGAAGTAGCCGCCCTGTAGTTTCAAGACCTCGTAACGAAACAGCGCTCTATTTCTGAGCGCTGTCTTCGCGTTTGCTGAATCGTTCCCTCAAAACCTGCATCTGAGTTGATATGTCGGGCTGAACGGAGCCATACGTACAAATCAAATACAAATGTTTGCAGGGGGCTTTAAATGACTACAGAACCACAACACTACGATGAAGTGTTGCCGAATCCCGGATTTGAAATAACACCGGGTTCGACAGCCGTAGTGATCACCGATCCTCAGGTCGACTTCCTTTCGAAGGACGGCGTTACTTGGGGAATCGTTGGTCCGAGTGTCGAGAAAAACGGCACGGTGGCGAATCTTAAGAAGCTAATCGAAGCTGCCCAGAGTTCTGGCACGCCAGTTTTCGTATCACCCCACTACTACTACCCAACCGACCACGGCTGGAAGTTTGAAGGCGCAGTCGAGACGATGATGCATGCCATCAACATGTTCGATCGCAAAGGGGCACTCGACGTCGATGGCTTCGACGGCTCGGGCGCCGATTGGGAAGAGACTCTCAAGCCATTGATCGAAAAAGAAGGCGTTGTGATTGCTAGTCCTCACAAGGTCTACAGTCCAAAGACTAACGATCTTTCTCTTCAGCTTCGTAAGCACGGCATTAACAAGATAATTCTTGCCGGTATGTCGGCGAATCTGTGTGTTGAAGCTCACATGCGTGACCTTATCGAAGATGGGTTTGAAGTTGCGATCGCCAAAGACGCAACGGCCGGTGCTGTATTGCCTAAGGGCGACGCATACGAGGCTGCACTGCTGAACTTCCGGATGATCGCCAGCTCGGTACAGACCACCGACGAACTGGTGAGCAAGCTTCAGGGATAGTCAAACGGATACGTATCTGGCTGCCTGCTAGTCAGTAGGCAGCCAGATACGTTAAGCATTGTCGCTATTTAGCGAACGATCTCAAAATGCCGGCTGCGGCTTCGTCGCAAGCTTTTGCTGCGTCGTCGATCAATCCAATCGTCAGGCGAGTGTTTCTCGTCCCGTCCAATCAGTTTGTCTATCCACGACATTGAGCCGTTCACAATTATCTCCATACTGCCGACAAGCTTGGTATAGCTCAATTGCCGAACAGTTAATTAAATTTGCCGTTTTTCTTGAGCGCCGTTCATTCGGGTCGCTTCGTGAAAAGCGTCGGAATCGGGTTGATTGGTCGTGCCTCTAGTGGTGTCTGACCACCATTAGCCGCTGTCCGTTTCGCGTACTCGGCAGTGAAGCGGTCACGGATGTCGTAAAGAACTTTGCCCATTCGAGTTTCGTGGTAGAACCAAGTCCACATACGAGTTCCTCCCGGCGGATGAGAACCGGGTTGCTCGGTCGCTGCCTCCATGTAATAAGCTTTCACATCTTCGGTAAGGTAGCGGATCATTCCAGGCGACGTATCTGACAATCCGAACGGCATCTCCGGGTTTTCTCCAGAGGCCACGCCAGCAAGGAAAGCTGCAATTTCTGGCATCGAATCAGCGGTAACACCGCTCAGTCCGAATGTCGTACGCTCCGACTGTCGCAGCGCTTCCTCGTACCATGGAGCCAGCGATCCAACTTCGGACAACAGTGATTGTTTCAGTGATTCAATTGGGCTGGATCCGGGATCGAGCGGTGGAAGTGGCAGGACACAGCTCCAAACTGAGTCACTCTCGGCCGTTGCCGGCGGATCGTGAGGGTAGTCCTCAATAACCGGACCTGACTCAGCGGCGAAGAGCGCGAGGAGTGAGCGGAGCACATCCATTTGAAACTCAGGATCGTTGGGTACGCCTAAGGGCCGACCCAATTCGAATGGTACCCACAGGGCACGGGAAGGACCTATCTTTTCAGTATGTTCACGAATCAGACTGATTCCGGCGGTCGGAATGCCTTCGGCCTCAATGTAGTGCTGTAGCCCGCCAACGGCGCGCGTGCAATTCGGTCAGATTGGAATCAGAATTGCCGCAGTGACGTTATCCTCTTTCAGCAACTTCGCAACCTGAGGTCCTGTCTCAATCATTCGAGTTGGATCTGTGGCTCCCATGAATGAGTAGTGCCATTTGGCGACTGAGCCGATCTCGCCATCAGATTCGAGCTGTCTCAGGCGTTCCAGCGGAAAAACCACATTGGTGTCTTGCTGATATCCGCTTCGGTCGAAATTGACACTCACATGGCTCATGGTCAAATCTGAGTAATCAAGATCGCCTGGTAATAGACGGTAGTCACCGGCTCCACCATAGAACTTAGCGTCGCTTGATCGATGCAAGCCCGCAGTCGAAATGATCGCGACACGGGCGTCCTTCAAATCGGGTGCTTCAGCCCACGGCGTCGGACCATAATCCGGCATGGGTAGGCTCAAGAGATGGGCTGCGTACTCCTCGGGCAAATCCGTAAGTCTTACCATGTTGCTCTATTTCTGACTAATACTCGTTCATCGGAAGATTGAAGGCACAGCGTCGGGTCGAAAAACTAAACTGACTCACCGTTTGGGGCAGTTCCGATTGTTGGATGCCATAGCGTTCGAAGTAGGTTCGAATTCTGGTTAAGAGAATCAAAGGATTTTCTGTTGAGCGATGATTTTTGTTAGAACGGTTTGGAGGGTGCCGGTCAATTTGTTTTTGATTTATCGATCCCAAATACTCCTAGACCAATAAATTCCGATTTTCTCACGAACATCGTGGAATATTTCACATCGTTAACTCCCATTCTTGCATCATAATTATTGGAAACGCAAAAACGTTCATTCTATTTCCTGTTAGACAGGAACTTTGAGAGCTTCAATTGAGCGAACGAAGGGCTCGACGAATACCAAGAATTATGTGAAGTGGAGAAGTGTGCTGTTGAAATTCAAATTAGGTGTCTCGTTTAGAAACGGCCCACACAAATCAAGATCATCAATGACATCAGTTCCGCAAAAAAAACCTTCGTTCTTTAGCTTCCCACACCCCATGAATTCGAGCGTCGCTCGCGTAGTGGCCGGTGGAGTGGTAATCATGGCCGTCGCAACGATTCTTTTCGACCAGCCATGGATCACCCTCGTGCTGGCATTTGGATTCATCGCTCGTGTTACAACCGGCCCACGAGTCAGCCCTCTAGCGATTATCGCTTCTAAGTTGATCGTTCCAAAATTAGGACTGCCATATCGCCCCGTAGCTGGGCCACCGAAGCGGTTCGCCGCTGCTATCGGAATTGCATTTAGTGTTTCGGCAGCTATTCTTTCGCTTGGATTCGGCCTAAACGGAATTGCCTACATCGTTCTTGGTGGGCTAATTTTCGCCGCAGGGCTTGAAGCCCTGGTTGGCTTTTGTCTCGGTTGCCAAGTTTTCGGTATTCTGATGAAAATTGGTGTCATACCCGAAAGCGTCTGTGAAGACTGTGCTGATTTCGGCAATCGTGCCAAGCGCATGGCGGCACGTGGCCTTCGACCCGACGGAACACCGCTGCTCGATTAATTAGCCATAGTTCAAATCTGACTACGAAAAAGACCCAGCACTTGCCTGGCTCTTTGTTGGGATTCTTACTGGTCGGAGGGGCAGGACTCGAACCTGCCCCCCCCCGGTTCTGTCAGAACTCAGTGTCGGGGCAGAATAGCATCATTCCTCATTTGCTGAGGAGATCTGTTCATGTCCTGCCAACCGTGCCTGCCTTCGTCAATTCCCAAAGAAGGAAGATCTTCACCAACAGGCGATCGACTCCA
>JABHBJ010000011.1 GCA_018673955.1 Chloroflexota bacterium
GAATAAACGACTTTGTCGGGGTGTGGCGCAGCGGTAGCGCACTCGCTTTGGGAGCGAGGGGTCGCAGGTTCGATCCCTGCCACCCCGACCAACATAGAATCCCAACAAGGACCCAGCCAAGTGCTGGGTCTTTGAATTTAAGGTTTTGAATTACTGAAGATGAATGGTGCAGGCGTGTGAAAGTCGAAGTGATGAATTATGCAGAACGAAATTATGATTTGTTGTCGTTCGATGGAGATGTATTAAACTCAACGATACTACTTCTGAACTGGTTCGATCATTGCCTGAAACGCCCACTCGCTCAATATGTAAACGAATTTGAAGTCTTAAAATGCATCGAGTTTTTTGTTCAGTTCATCTTGGGTGATGAAGTTCTTTTGATATCTCTGTTTCAGATTATCTGACCACAGCGCCACCAAAGCCGACTCTGCGCGTAATTGCCTGTACGTGCGGATTTTACTCATAAAAAGTTAGATAGAGCCTGATATAAATCGACCCGGCGAACTAGGTCATTTGGAAGATAATTGTGATGCAGTGAGGTTTCAGAGCTTATCCGACGACATCTCACTCTAGTTAGGTTACAGACGGTTGAGGACTTGAACTCACTGACTAATAGTGTTTTTCACGAAGGTAATCTCAGTTACACCTTCGATTTCGGTTGATATATCTGGGCGATATTCGTAACCTTCAGGGTGCGAAAAATTAGCTAGAAGTTCAGGTGCCAACTCAGTTGACCCAGCTGCTTCGGGGTTCGATACGAGATGGCGAATAAGCGCTCCTTTCAGTAATTTCGACCAGTGATTAACCGTCCGAAGTTGCCCATCCACATTCGCTTCCAGAAACTTAACCGTGAACCGATTCCGAATCTTTACTTTTGAAGGTTCCCAGGCTGCCATGTGTTCTCTGGGCAGCAAATCCCAAACGACACGGTCTTCAGCAATCGGAGTTAAAACCTTGGTGACAAGTGGTTGCCAAATCGTCGAACAAGCCTTATTGCGTCGAAGTTTTGCACCCATTTTCAACTTATATGCCGGAATAAAATCAAATGGTCGAAGCACCCCGAAAAGTCCCGACATGATGATTGTACTTTCCCCGAATACTTTTTTCGCAGAATCGTCGAGAGATACGTGGTTGATAGAGTCGTACATCACTCCGGTGTAGCGTTCGATCGCCAAAGCCGTTGGAGAGCTCGAAACGGCCGCATTATCTGTACGTGCTTTTTCAAGGGCGCTTCCTTTCACTCCCAGCATCTTTTGAGCTACCTGAGGCTTACCACTAAGCTGAACGAGCGCCTTCATCATCAACAGCCGGGTTGGGTTGAGTTGATCGAATGATAGAGATGGAAGATCGATCGAAGGCCCATGTCCTCCCGATGATTTGCCTTCGGAAGGGGGTAACAGGATCAATAGCGTATTAGACATGAGGACAGATTGTAGTCGACTGGGCCTAAGTTCAACTTAGAGATCGATGAGTAATAAGTCGCACATAATTTCTCCAAGTTCTGAGCACATCGGACTGGACTATTTAAGACTCGACTTCGATGTTTTGTTTGCGATGCTGATCAGATCGGAATCAAACCTTAGGCCCAGTATCATAGCTTGTGAGAGTAATTGATAACCAACCGAATCCCATTTCATTAAGATTCATGATTCCCACGTACACGCCGGAAATTGGATCTGCGGCGCGACCGTATTAGGATGAATTCTGAAAGTACGCTCTTATAGAGCACCGTCGATGATCATGTCTATTACCGCTGGCTTGCCAGAGTCTATTGCTGAATTCACAGCTGAATCGATATCGGCAGGGTCTTCGACTCGAATACTTTGCATTCCGTAAGCTTGAGCCTGTGCAGCGAAGTCGATCGGGTTTGGGAAGTCCATCGCAAAATACGAATCAGGTTGTTCTAATTCGTTCAGACGGTGATAGTGATTCATATTCACCTTCAACACCCGGTACGAAGCGTTGTTGCAAATAACGAATACGGCGGGGATTTCGGAATTCACCGCTGTCCACAACGCTTGGACAGTCATAATTGCACTTCCATCTCCGATCACGCCGACTGCCGGTCGGTCGGGGCTACCGAGCTTCACACCCATTACGGCGCCCATACCCCAGCCGATAGCCTGTCCACGACAGCCGTAGTAGGTTCCTTGATCCGACGGCGACAGTGCATCGAAAATATGACCGCCTGTACTTACTGAATCGTTGAATACTGCTGAATTGTCGGGCAGAGCCTTCGCAAGATGGTCAGCCATCATGGCCGGTGACATCGGTCGACCCTTAGCCGTGATACCCGCTAACTGTCTAAACGCCTCGATCCGTGCGGCGCTTTCTGCTGCTGCTTCTTGCTTTCGACCTGCCGCTGCTTCTGACTGTGATCCGTTAAAGCTAACTTGAAGCGCTTCCGCTAGTTGACTAAGTGCCTTACCTGGCGAGGCGATAATACCGAGATCGGTCGGTTCGGATTTTCCGATTGCGCCCGAATTGATATCGATGTGAACCAACTTTGAGTTGGCTGCTACGAACTGGCCTGGCTGATAAAAGAAATCCTCAAATACGGGGCAGCCGACCGCTATAACAACATCGGCTGCTTTAACCGCTGATACAGATTCGATAGTTCGCATATTCAAATTGCCCTGCCACAGAGGGTGGTCAGCAGGGAAGTTGATTTCGTTCGATCCGTGTCCGTAAGCTCTCATTCCCCCTGCTTCAGCCACTGCAACTGCTGCCGCTGTGCCGTTGGTATCAGAAACGCGATCACCAACGATAAGGATGGGGCGATTTGCTCCAGCTATCAGTCCGCAGATCTGGTCAATAAGTTCGGGATCGGCTGATGGCGAAATATCTACCTGGGCGGATGGGATCAGATCCATTTCAGCGACATCGTCAAACGCGTTTGCCGACATAGCGACAAAGGTAGGTCCAGTCGGAGCCGTTCGTGCTTCCTGAAAAGCGCGGCGTATTACTGAAGGAACTTGCTCGGCGTGGGTAATCTCGGTACTCCACTTGGAATACGGCCGTGCCATATCGGCGAGGTCTGATCGACCCGGAGCGAGCTTCCTGATGTCCTTGTTGCCGGCGGTCATAACCATTGGGGTTCCGCCGTAGAGCTGGTCGATCATTAATGACAAGCCGTTGGACATTCCGTTGTCTATGTGAAGGCTTACAAGCGGCACTTTGCCGGTTGAACGTGCATAACCCTCTGCTAATCCAACAGCTACACCTTCTTGCAGCACTAGCACATATTCGATCGATGGATATTGATCCATCACTGCCATCATCGGTGCTTCACTCGTGCCCGGGTTACCGAACATGTATTCGATACCTTCCGCTTCGAACATTTTGAGAAGTGCGTGCTTTCCTGCTATGCGTACCAAAACCTTAGTTCCTTATCGTTTCACTAGTTGTTTACTTTTTACGCTTTGGCTCTATTTGCCTGAAGCATCGTCAATCCATATTTTGCTTGCCAGAACACGGTCGTCAACCGCCACGTATACGCGTGGGGCTACGACCTTCATCCGATCGGCGATCTCTGTGTAGCTGATCCCTTTCCAGTTTTCGGTGAACGTTACCACTGCATGCGGGATGTAGTGACCATAATTGTGTTTGACATTGACAGTTATTCAGGAAGTTTCTGCAATCTGGTTGACGACGAAACTCATCTGTGCCCCGTAGTTGTTGGTTCCGTCAGTGTTGATGATCGGAATGACTCGAAGGTCATCGATTATCGATAAACCACTGTTATTTTTAGATGAGCGCAGCCCGTTTTGTGCCAACAAAAACTCAGTCGAGACCTGCTATGCCGCGTTTGGGACTACCAATTGTTGTGGAAGTCACTTCACCGTCCGCAGGTTTTTTTCGATTTCAGGCCAGTTTGGTATTAACTGCTTTTTGGTGTTTTCGAGAAGGAGAATTGCGATCGAACCAGCAAGACTGAATACAGCCGACAGAATAATCGCCCATGTATATGTACCTGTGATGTCGAACACCATGCCAGGGATTACACCGCCCAGAGCCATCCCGAGCCCAGCGCCGAGCAGTTGCCATCCGTAGGTCGTGCCCATCGGAGTGTGACCGAAGTATTTTCGGATCATCACTGGGAACGCCGTGCCTTCACCGCCGTAAGGAATCGCCCAAACCACAGCGAAAATGTAGAAATCGAGTGTCGTATTGGCTGTGAGTAGGAGGAATACGCCGACGCCCTGACCGAAAAAGGAAACGAACATAACCATTTTCGGGCTCATGCGTTCGGCCAAAACTGGCGCGCCAAATCTAGTCGCAACACTCACTATCGAAATAGTCGTCAGTACGCCCGCAGCCGTCAGAGGTCCAAGCCCTTTTGAAATCCCGAGCGGGATGATCCCCACCAGTATTACGGCGTGGCCAACGCACCCTAGGAAATGGATATTGATCAAATTCCAGAATGCGTTTGTCTTGTAGACAAACCCTTGAAATTCCTTCTGAGTTGATACGAATATGTTGCCGCTGGTCATTAGCGGATTATCGGTTTCATGTGTACCGTAAGCGACCTTCCCTGCATCTTCCGGGGTGTTCTTGAAGAAGAACAATATGAATATCAGCGTGCCGGTCCCGGCCACTCCAACGATTATGAAAGCCTGGCTCCATCCTACGTTTTCGAAAAGCACCGCCAATACTTGAACCACAAGTGCGGGACCTAAACTCCACGACACCATCATGATTCCTGTACCAAGACCGAGATGGCGTCTAAACCACGATGCGACGGCAGGTACTACTGGGACTAGAAGGAATGCTTGAGAAACACCAAAAACGATTCCGTAGGCACCGTATAACTCCCAGATCTGTTGAGTCTGTGAAGTCCACATCATTCCGGTGAAGAAAAGTACCGTACCTGCCATCATCGTGCGGCGTGCTCCGAATCGGTTGCCCAAATATCCGGCCATTGGGGAAGCCAGAGCTGTAACAATAGACATTAGGGCGTAGGCGAGTCCGATAGAACCGGGAGTCCAGCCAAACGTTTCTACAAGCGGATCAACGAGTACCCCGAACGCCATGCGAATCGCAGCACCTACCATTTGAACAACGCCCGCTATAGCAACGATCACCCATGCATAGTGAGAGATTGTGTGTTCTTCGAGGCCGAAGCGTCTATCAAACCAGAGTGCTAAGTTTCGCATAGTTAATTGCTAGTGAAGCGGACAAGCGAATACCAGTCCGTCTTCCCACCATTCATTCTCTGCTTGAGCTTCGTAAATACCGGCTGCGAGCGCACGATTTTCGATGCGGTCGGACGATGCCCAAGCACCAAAATAAATTAATACGGCAAGCGTGCCAAAGACCGACGACATCAGTAATCCGAAACCCATAATTGGACGACGTTTTATCTCGAATCCGTCTAAGTTTGGTGGCGTGATCTCGACTACTTGATTGCTCACTGTTGATTTCATTGCGAAATCATACGCCGTACCCGTATGTTTTGTTTCAAGAAAGAGTCGTTACTTTGTGCGCAGTAATCCACTCTTCGTCGAGATCGATTCCTAGACCGGGTCCTGTCGGAGCGTCAAGATTTCCGTTCTTGTTTATCTTCAGTTGTTCTTTCACACCCCACTGGTGAACTTCCTTGGGGAGCCAGTATTCGAAATAAGTGCAGTTGATCGACGACATGATTACGTGGAGGTTGGCTGCATTCAGAGCCGAATTACCTGCTAGTCCAACTTCGCAAATCTTGTGGAATCCTTCTACCATCGACATCTGCTTTTTAAGCCCGGTGATTCCGATCTTGCGAACTGTCCCACGTATTAGCCGTGTTGTGCTGTTCTGAAGGAAGCTTGCTGCTTCGTGGAATAAGAAGCCAGTCGTATCGCTCATGTTCAATGGAGTATCGAGCCGATTCGATAGCTCGGTGATCGACTCTATGTCGTTTGCTGGAATTGGGTCTTCGTACCAAAAGTAGTCGTTCTCATCGAGAGCTTGCCCAACGTACAGAGCCTCTCTGAACGTGTAACCATGGTTGCGGTCGAGCATTAGCGCCATATCACCGCCTACAGCTTCTCTCACTCTTGCTGCAGCAAGAGCGGCCTCTTTGTAGTACAGAGGGCCAGGGTGGATCTTGTACGCCATGAATCCTTCATCCTTCAACTGAAGAGCCTCATCGACGAAGCCTTCAACAGTTTCATGTCGAGGCGGATAAGTGGCGTACATAGGAACTTCTGTACGCGCAGTGCCCAGCAGCTTGTGAATTGGCTGACCTGCAGACTTACCCTCGATATCCCACAGTGCGACGTCGAGAGGAGCCCATACTGGTTCGATTACCGAACCGTGTCCAGCTATCACCGATAGTTGGTTCCATAGCCATTCTCTATCCGATGGTTCGCGCCCCATCATCGCCGGCTTTAGGATTTTGATGATCGATTCCATGCGCTGTGACGCATCTGCGGCTTGATCGCCTACGAACGCGTGCCCTTCAATACCAGCGTCAGTCTGAACCCTGAGTACGCCTTGGATTGTTGTGCCGCCGAGATCGCTTCTCTCGTCTTGAACCCGCACGGATGCCGTATTTCGTTTGATCACATCGATTGTGATGTCGGTGATTTTCATATTCTTCCTAATGTCCCCGAAACTATTTGCAGCCCTGTTCGAAAATTAGATCAGCTCTGCTGTGCGAAAGTACTTATGCGTGTCATGAGATAGACCAGAGTGGATGGTACATGGGAGATTCTCCTAGTTGCAGTAGGAATACTGTAATAAGACATTTCTCCTAGTTATGTTGGAACCCACACAGTGACGAGGAGCACATTAATTATCGAAAATGTAGATATCAATTCCTCCATCAGAACCCGAACGCTGTTGGTACTGCTTTCAATGCATATTTGAAAAGGGCGTTAGTTGACCTCGAAAATGATTATCAAACTGCTCTTCAAAGCGTAGAGGAGATCAAGCAGACGATCCGTGCAAAACGTACAACGGAGCGTGGTATCGAAGATCGTATGAAAATGTACGGGAAGAAAGTATTCAAGCTTATTGAACAACTTGTGAAAGCTGCACAGGATAAAGCAGTTAAAAATCAGCATAACGGCAACGGTTCTAAGAGTTCACAACGCTCCCATATCGCTTGCTGTGGCAGTAAGCTAGCGACACTTATTATTAGGTTTCGTTTTATTTAATCTTCGCTCGGAGGCTCTGTTGGCTAGCGGTAACGATCTATCTGCATTGGAATCAAAAATCGCTGAACTCGCTTCAACGTCAATGACTCAAGACTGTGTTCCTGGGCTCTCGATAGGAGTCGTACGCGGCGATTCTCTCGTCAGCTACCATTCGTTTGGTACGCAAACAGTAGGCGAGGACAAGCCGCCAACTGCTCAAACGATCTCTCGGATCGCTTCGATAACGAAAACGTTCACCGGCACTGCGATATTGCAATTACGAGATCTGGGTCAGCTCGAACTCGACGATCCTCTGCTCGTTCACATGCCCGATTTCACAATCGCCAATGCACTTCGTGGAACCCTAGAAGGGGTGACTCTGCGCAGATTAATGACGCACTATTCTGGGTTGCGGACCGAACATCCGCTTACCGACTGGGACGCTCCGTCGTTCCCAACAGGTGAAGAGCTGCTAGATAATCTCTCAGATATCGATATTGTCATTCCGCAGGACAGTCAGTGGAAGTACTCGAACCTAGCTGTAGGGCTTCTCGGGCATGTCATAGAGGCAATCACTGGGCTGCCGTACGAACAGTACATTTACGAAGAAATCACGGGTCCGCTTGGACTAGGGAACACTAGATTCGATTTGGATTCTGATCAGACTGAATTGAAAACCAACGGGTACAGCCATCCGCTTCCCGGCGATTCGGATCTTCGTGATGCCCCTTACGCTTCGCTTCAAGGAATATCTGCAGCAGGCCAGCTTCACTCAAACGTCGAAGACCTCGCAAAGTGGATGTCGTTCCAGTTCACGTCAGGTCGTCAAACCCACCCGTCTAAAGTGTTGTCGGCTTCAACGCTTGCCGAAATGCATCGTGTGGTCTATCTCTCGAACGACTGGTCGAACGGTCAAGCAATTTCATGGCGCATGAATCGACGTGACGATCTGGTTCTTCACAACCATGGCGGTGGCATTCAGGGCTACGCATCTAATATGGTGTTCAGTGTTTCTGCTCAGACAGGGGTAGTTATATTGGCGAATATCTGGCCGGCACCAACTCCATACACCCTTGCCGAAGACATTGCCGAACTTGTGATTCGAGAGTTGGGGCCATTGCCCGAACTCAACGAAACCTCGTTCACTGAAGTTTCTGAAAGCCATGCGGCAACTTACACCGGTAGGTACTGGGCGGAACCTGGTGCGTACGTCGATGTCGTTTACGGCGAATCGGGCTTCGCACTTGGAGGTCCACGTGATGGTGACTACACGCTTCATGGACCAGCTGGACTGGCTTCTGATCCTGCGGTGAGCGACACAAATTCGTTCCGAACTGTTGGTGGTCGAGGCGCAGGTGAGCTCGCCGAATTCTCACTTGATTCGAATGGCAGAGCAGAGTCATTCAGGCTTGGCGGATTTCTATACAAACAGGTCGACTAATCTCTATTTAGTCGATAGCACCGGGTACGGAGAAAAATACGATCATGGCTGGAGTTTTCGAGATCGCCGATGGGTTCATTGACACCGTGGCGAAACATCACCCGACGTCGGCAACCTACATGGGCGTGAGCGGGCACGATCATTTGATGAACGACTATTCTCCCGAAGGGGCCGAGGTGTTCCACGCTGAAAGTTTGTCAGCGCTCAAAGCGATGGAGGCCGTCGAGCCGACCAACGAGCGTGAACGGATTTGCAAAGACACGTTCATCGACGAAGCTTCGCTTTCGCACGAACAATTCGAATCACGCGAGCATCTGCGTGATATGAACGTTCTGTTCTCGCCTGTACAGAGCATTCGATCGGTGTTCGACCTCATGCCGCAGGATTCTGTCGAGGCGTGGGAGAATATCGCTTCTCGAATGGAGAAAATAGGCGGTGCCCTTGCCGGGTACCGAGAAACCCTCGACATAGGTCGTGCCGAGGGATTGGTTACGTCCGAACGTCAAGTCACTGGAACCGCCGAGCAGTGCGAGGCATGGGCAGGTGGTGGCGACAACTCGCCATTCTTTGACTCGCTTGTTAATGCTCTCGCTACTTCTGATATCAACAACGATTCTCTCAGTACACGAATCGAATATGCCTCGGCGTCTGCTACGGAGGCGTACGACAAAATGGCTGTGTATCTGCGTGAGTCGTACCTACCGCATGCAACTTCTGTCGACGGAGTAGGGCGCGACCGATACGTGCTTTTCGCAAAGGGATATCTTGGAGCCGAGATCGATCCCCGAGAAACCTACGAATGGGGCTGGGAACAGCTTGAGTGGGTGCGGTCAGAAATGACCAAAACAGCCGAACGTATAAAACCGGGCGCGTCGATAGGTGAGGTGGTTGAACTGCTCGAAACCGACCCTGCAAAAATGATCCAAGGCGAAGACAACTTTCGCCAGTGGATGCAAGATCTTCAAGACAAAACAATAGAAGAGATGAACGGTGTTCACTTCGATATTCTTGATCCTGTCCGCAAGATCGAAGCGCTGATTTCGCCTCCCGGCGGTGCCCTTGCAATGTACTACACCGGGCCTTCAGAAGATTTCTCTCGACCGGGTCGGACGTGGTATCCGACCGGTGGCAAAACCGAGTTTCCTATCTGGCGCGAAGTGTCGATTGCGTATCACGAGGGCGTCCCCGGTCACCACTTCCAGATCGCCACTAACGTAGCGATGACTGATGATCTATCGAGGTTCCAACGACTGCTCGCCGGTACATCTGGTCATGCTGAAGGCTGGGCTCTATATGCCGAGCGGCTTATGGGTGAACTCGGATACCTCGAAAACCCCGACTACTACATGGGCATGCTCGACGCGCAAGCACTTCGCTGCGTGCGAGTGATTGTCGATATCGGAATGCATCTTGGGTTGAAGATTCCTAGGTATTCAGAGTTTCACCCCGGTGAAGTCTGGACGGGTGATCTAGCTTTGGAGTTCATGAAAGAGCGAGTTCACTTCCCGGCTGATTTCGTAGCTTCAGAAGTTGATCGCTATTTGGGAATTCCTGGTCAGGCGATCAGCTACAAAGTAGGAGAGCGCGTTTGGCTCGAAGCCCGTGAGTCAGCAAAGCAAAAAACTGGCGCCGCTTTCGATCTAAAGGATTGGCACAATAGAGCGCTGAAACTCGGGCCGATGGGACTCGATCAGATGAAACGGGAGCTCACATAGTCACGGCAACCGGCGAAGATGAATCGATTGGGCAGCCGATAGCATCGAACCACCGAATCCATTCTGTGGAACACCATGGTTGCCAGCGTTGGCAACAAGCGGCCGATAATCGACTCGACGAGGAATAATTTGGAACTTCTGATAACAGATGCAGCCCGAGAGTACCTAGACCGCCGTGAACGGCCTGTTGCTCTCGACTATCTCGCCGGACTCGGCTGAGGCGGTCACGCCTCGGTATCGGTCGATACCTACGCTAAGAAAGCCAACAAAACGGCTTACCAAACGGTGAAAGAGAAAGGCGTCGAGATTCTTGTCTCAAAGAACCTTGCCTCGAAAGCCGCTGCTGTCCTGATCGAACAAAAGAAGTTCCTATTCTTTAAATGGTTGTCCGTCAGAGCACAACTCCATGGCCACGGTACCTGAAGTCACGGCTAACCCCCGACCGTGCGCCGGATTCAAACTCTTGCTCAACAATCAAACATCCTCGATTCCTTCGTTTGCGTTGAGGCTGTTTGATTGTGATTCATTAGATGACGACGAACAGACAAAAACGATCGTCCAACTCTTAGATGTCGATTGCCATTAGCTCTTCGGAATATATGACCTGTCCGCTGTAGACCTCTCGAATGTCGCCAATGCCCTTTTCAAGCACACCGTGCTGCGAGATGTTCGGGCCCATGTGAACGAGGATAAGCTTCTTTACGCCAGCCTCTTCTGCCATGCGCGCCGCCCCCAAAGTACCGCACTGACCCGGCGATTCGCCGTCGTGATCCATACACTCCTGATCGTCCCAGCACATGCAAAGCAGTACGTCAGCGTCTTTCGCCAAATCGATAACCGACTGACACGGTTGAGTGTCACCAGTGAACACAACCGACTTACCCGACTTCGTTTCGATTCGGTATGCGAGTGAATCCAAGTAAGGCTGGACGTGCTCGGCATTCGCTGAGGTCACTTCGAAATTGTTGCCGGTGTAAACCGTTCCGACTCCTACATCGCGAGCGAGAATCTTGGGTGCTTTTCGGGGAAGAACTCCGCCACGGTTGATGTAAACTTTTTGTGACAGAGGATGATAAATTCGAGCCTTCCAGTCGTGAGAAAAGATGCCATTCTCGCCGATTACGCCTTCAGTGATTTTCTCAGTGAGGGTTGGCCCAAACACCTGTAGTTGGTTCTCTTTGCCAATCGACTGGTCGAATCGTGTCAGCAGGAAGCATGGATAGTCGATGTCGTGATCGAAGTGGTGATGAGTAAAGAAGATGTAGTCGATATCCAGTGGCCAGAGTCCAGATTGCACGAGTTTGTGAGTCGTGGCCGGACCGCAATCGATCATTATTTTCTCGCCCTCTATTTCGAGAATGTACGCCGAGCCGAATCGAGTAGGAGTTGGGGTCGGTGTACCCGCTCCGAGAATGTAGAGCTTAGCCATTAGATATTGTCTCCGAATTCTTTGACCGATTTGCTGGCGCACAGATTGCGTTTAGATACGCAGATTGTGCGGAGTCTGAAGTGAAGCATATTCCTGATCACCGTCGAAGCCTTCTAACTTCATAAACTAAATATGGAAGTTTTTGATTCAGCCGAATCGGCGATTAAATGGATGTTTTCAAAACTTGCCAAAACTCGTACAAAAAGTACCTACGACTAAATAACCGTTACCGGATAGGATGTCGCCCGTTCGCAATGTGCTTGTGCCGCAAGTAGAAGCGAATTGGCCACGGTGTCCGCTGTGACAAATGGAGGTGTAACGGTGCTTTATTTCAAATCTTGCCTGCGATGCAAAAATGGAACTGTCGAATTAGGATCCGATAACTTCGGGTCGTTCCTTAGCTGCCTTACATGCGGCTACACGATCAACTCTCGATCTATCAGGTCGAACGGCTCAATCGAACAGCCGACGGGTCTTGAAAATGACGTAGTAGTGACTCCTCAATTGGAGCCAGTTGCTGTGTTGGACGAAATCGATGGGACCGACGAACCTGATTTCGATGACGCAGACGATGACGACGAATTCGAGGCGGACGACATCGACGTAATCGAGCTCGAACGAGCCGCTATTTAGGTAACACAGGCGTGTCGGAGACCTCGTCGGTGCGCCTTCGCATGAGTCAAAGATGACTCTTGCTAAATCCGTCTGATGGACTCTAGCCCAAGCCGGTTGGTCTCTGAATCGAACCATTCGATAACCTCGCGGTGAAGAGGAATTCCGTTCTTCTCACGAAGTTCGGTTTCCTCGTGCTCAGGAAGACCCGCGTAGTAGACTCGGTCGTGACCCTTAGCTGGTGGCGTATCCACCAAGTAAGTCAGAAACTCGTCCATCGAGCCTTTGAACTCGTTAACATCTCGGAATGCATCGATGCTGAACGCCGCCACGAACTGCGATCCATTGCCCGGTGGAACACTGATTCCAAAAAGCCCGGCGGATAAAATCCCAGAAAAAACTTGTCCGATAACGGCCATACCGTAACCCTTGTGCGACCCGAGCTCGCGAGTCGATCCCCACGGAAGCAACCTAACCCCACTGGGAACTTCCTGCTCCTCCATTATCGGAGTGCCCTCTTCGTCAGCCATCAGTCCGGGAGGTAAGTTAGCGCCCGTGCGCCTGAGTAGCTGGATTTTGTTGGCAGCAACTGACGAAGAAGAGATATCTAGAACAAACGGTGGCATCTTGTCGGCAGGAACCGCCCAGGCATGTGGAACTGCACCAACTCTGGGTTCTGCTCCGTAGGTAGGAACCATTACCGCACCACCACCTGTGATCGCGTAGCCGATCATGTCGTGCGGCATTGCCCGCATCGCGTGGTACGCCATCATTCCTGCGTGGTTGCTATTGTGGATCGTCACAGCACCGATACCGACCTTCTTGGCCTTCTCGATTGCAATGTCCATCGCCTTTGGGCAAATAATCAATCCGTGCGCTTTGTCGGCATCAATAGTGGCTACAGCCGATGTTTCTTTTGTGATCTTCCAATTTGGAGTCGGGTTGATCTTCCCCTCGGCGAAAGACTGCAAGTAGTTTCGCAGCATGTTCGAAACGCCATGGGTCTCGCAGCCTCGTACATCGGCGGTGACCAGACCGTCAGACGCCAGTTCAGCGTCTTCGCGTGACATTCCCATCGCCGCGAAAATATCGGCCGTGGTCTTGAAAAGATCCTCACGACGGATCATCACTCGGTCGGCTCCAGGAACGTGAAAGTGTTCAAGCATAGTTTTTGTACTTCCTATCGTTCCAAAGGTGAGAGATTGAATTCGTCGGTCGCTGAATCGAACCATTCGACTACTTCGTGGTGAAGCGGAATGCCACGTTCATGGCGGTCGATCGATTCTTCGTGTTCAGGCAGACCAGCGTAGTAAACGCGATCGTTCCCCATAGCCGGGGGAGTCTCTCGTAAATACTTCATGAAATCGTCCATAGATTCCTTGAATCGCTGGACATCGGTGAACGCTTCGATCGAGTAAGCGGCAACGAAATGCGACATGTGACCGCCCTCGTAGGGACCGAACGCTCCATCGGAAAGAATTCCACCAAAAATCTGTGCAACAGCGCTTAGGCCGTAGCCCTTGTGCGACCCGAGCTCTCGAGTCGCTCCGTTTGGCAGCACGATGTTATCGGGCGGGATTTCTCGTTCGTCCATGATCGGATTGCCCTCGGCGTCTGCCATGATTCCGGGGATCGTCAACGATTTCATTCGACGCAGAAGCTCGATCTTGTTGGCGGCTACGGATGAAGAAGAAATATCGAGAACGAACGGCGGTTCTTTGTCGCCCGGAACTGCCCAAGCGTGTGGGTTGGGGGCAAGACGTGGCTCTGCCCCGAACGTAGGCGGCATACTTTGACCGCCAGCCGTGATCGCATAGCCGATCATATCGTGAGGGAGCGCCATCATTGCGTGGTAGGCGATCATCCCGGCATGTCGACCGTTGCTCATGGTGATCGCACCAATGCCGGTGTCTCGGGCCTTTTCGATAGCCAGTTCCATGACCTGCGGTATTACGGCAATTCCGAGTCCGCGATCGCAATCGACGTTTGCCGTCGTTGGGGTTTCTCGCGTGATCGTCCAGTTCGGAGTCGGGTTCATGAACCCTTCAGCGACGCCAGCTATGTAGCGACGCATCATATTCGAAACGCCGTGGGTATCGACACCACGGGTATCCGACAGCAGCAACACGTCGGTCGCCTGCCAAGCGTCCTGCTTGGAGAAACCGATTTTCACAAACAGTTCGTTGACGGTCTTGCGAAGAGCATCGGGCATGATCCGAACTTCGTCTTCTTCAGCAACATGAAAATGTTCGAGCATGGGACGGGAGCCTCGTTTGGTCGGTCTCAAGCAGATTGCATTACAGATGCGTGTCTGCCCTTCATCAGCGTGCCGCACAAGATACGCCTGAAACATTGGTGCGTAAACGAGATGTCGAAATTTGATCTTGATACTTTTTACTTTTCATTGATTCTTGTTCATCCCATATCAGGTACGATTCACTCTAATTACTGAGTAACGATGAACACCGGAGCGAAATTTGCGGGACGTGACGATAACGGCGATTAAGATGACGTCGGTTGTGGGCGACATCGTAGGTAAGTACGGGAAGAGCCACGTGCCCACTAGGGAGATCGGAACTTGGCGGAACGGCGACGATCTGCCCATATTTAGTCATCCGGAAATCCGGTTTGCAATCGAAATTTGCCACGACACCAACTTTCCTCAAGTGTCGACTGCGTTTGCGGATAAAGGCGCCGAACTGATCTTCATGCCACACGCTTCGGGCGGTGCAGAACCCGCCGCCGACAAGCAAGCTCGTTGGGAGAGATACGTTCTCGCAAGAGCCTATGACAACACCGTATTCACAGCGATCTGCAATCAGGTTGGCGATAACGAAACGGGGTGTTCTTTCGAAGGCGTGACGTTCGTTTGCGATCCCCCCGGCAAACTCATGGCTTCATCGAGCGACGGTACTGCTGAAGAAATCGCAACCTCGAAGCTCGAATCCGAAATGATCGAACAGGATCGGCATGTTCCAGAAACGTTCTTCAGGTATTTCCGCCGACGCGAGATTTACGATGCTTGGGAGAGTAAATAGTGAACTCGCAAGAAATGGCGAAAAAGCTACACAGCGTGGCGGGTCGAGGCTGCATCGCTGTCACCGGATCTGGAATTCAGGCAATCAGCGATCTATTCTCAGAGCCTGGTGCTTCGCGAACGATCCTCGATGCCCAAGTGCCTTACTCACGACTCGCCCTTGAAGAATTCGTTGGCGCACTGGCCGATCAGCACGTTTCATCTGAAGAAGCCAAGATGATGGCGAAGGCAGCACTAAAACGAGCGCAACACCTCGCACAGGGCGAGGAAGTCAACGAACCGCTGTTCGGAGTCGGGTGCACTGCCGCAGTATCAACAGACAGGGTTCGTAGAGGTGAAGACAGAGCGCACGTTGCTTGGACGAACGGAACGCACTCCGGTGGGGCGTCGATATGGTTCGACAAGCAGGCTCGAACACGTGCTAACGAAGATGCTGTGGTTTCAGCTATAGTGCTGAACTCGATTGCTTTAGCGTTGAATATCGATGAGCGGCTCGATTTGAACGTTCTTGAAACGGAGCGATTTAATGAATTCGATTGAACGGCTCTATGCGGGGAAAATAGGTGCGATTGTAATTTCGTCGAACGGCGAAGTAAGCGAATCATTACCCTGCCATCCGTTGGTGCTAGCCGGATCGTTTAACCCGCTTCATCAAGGCCATCGACGAATGCTCGAAGCCGCTTCGCTGGCTGTTGACGGACCCACCTACTATGAAATTTCAATTTCAAACGTCGATAAACCGGTTCTGCCGGAAGCAGAACTCGAACGGCGTGTAGCGCGGGTGACTTCCAACGGTAATTCAATAATTGTTACGAATGCTCCACGATTCGCGGAGAAATCATCGATTCTCCCGGGCGCAACGTTCGTCATAGGATTCGATACCTACATCCGCTTGATGGACAAACGCTACTATCCCGATCATGTCGCAGGAGAGCACTCTCCGGTCGAGAACTCGCTCGACCTTATCTTCGAGAATCGCTGCGGATTCGTTGTGGCTGGTAGGGTCGATCACCAAAGCCAGTTTCGTCGGTTGCACGATGTCGAGTTCGAGATTCCGACTCGGTATCGAAGCATGTTCATAGAGCTAACCGAAGCTCAATTCAGGTCTGATCTCTCATCGACAGAAATTCGTAATCAAACCCAATAAACGCGTTAAACGGGTCACGAGTAGCCCGTAGTATCGTTATGCGATCGATGCGCATCTAAATGCCATAGGCAATACGAAACAATCACTTTTAAC
The DNA here is from genome assembly GCA_018673955.1 of Chloroflexota bacterium. Lineage (GTDB taxonomy): Bacteria > Chloroflexota > Dehalococcoidia > Lucifugimonadales > Lucifugimonadaceae > Lucifugimonas. The sequence goes on from JABHBJ010000011.1 coordinate 16,596, forward strand.
TATCCGCAACACACCTGAGTGCGTCACATCTGGGAATTAATTTACATATGACCGTTACTGATCCAAAGACCCCCCGAGTTGCATCATCATCAGTGGAGCCGATGTTCGTCGAGCGATGGTCGTCGAAAGCGTTTGCCGATAAAGCCCTTTCCGACGATCAAATCGCATCGTTATTCGAAGCCGCTCACTGGGCACCGTCAGGTAGCAATCGCCAACCTTGGTTGTTCGTGTACGCTACGGATGGCCCCGATCGTGAAAAATTTAACTCATTACTGAATGAAGGTAACGCTCGTTACGCTCCAAATGCAGCAATGTTGGTTCTGGTTTTCGCCCGAATTGTTGATGACGAAGGTAAAAAGATTCGAACTGCGCATTTCGATACAGGGGCTGCGTGGATGTCGTTGGCATTGCAGGCGAATCGAATTGGACTCAACACAAGGGCAATGGGCGGTATCGATCTCGATGCGGCTTACGACGTGGCTGGAGTGCCTCGTGACAAGTTCGAGACTATTTGTGCTATCGCTGTTGGCTACCGCGGGGCAGATGACGATATTCACGAACGAATGGTCAAGCAAAACTTCGCCAACGACCGCAAAGACGTGAGTGAAATAGCGTTCAAAGGCAGTTACTCGGGATAGCGACGAGCACTACGGCAGACGGGTGTCAGGATTCGCCCGAATGTATTCCGCTTGTCGGGTTCCAAAACGCTCTTGAAGCTGAATCGACAGACCGCCATCGATTGCCAGAGTGTGACCTGTGATGAACGATGCATCGTCTGAACACAGGAACGCAATGCCATTTGCGATGTCCTCAGGCAAACCGGTACGCCGAAGCGGGTACTGATTTGTGAAAAATGCGTGACCCGTCGGATTATCTTCCCACATCTTTGCCAGACCTTCCCCAACGATGTGCCCTGGGGCGATAGCGTTCACCCGGATGCCATCGGGTCCGAAGTCGGTTGCCATCTGACGGGTCATGCCTACAACACCGGCCTTCGCTGCCTCGTACACGAGCATCCCTGGCTCCTGAAGGAAGCTGTGGACTGATGCGAGGTTGATGATGTTGCCGCCGCCAGACGCACGCATGTGAGGAATGGCCTGCTTCGGCCCAAGATAAAGGGCTTTGAGAAGGACATCGATTCCGTAGTTCCAATCGTCCTCTTCCACGGTCAAGGCAGTGCCGTGAATCTTAGATTCGCCAGCCATAACGCCGAACGCATTCTGAACCAAAATATCTAGCCGCCCATACAGATCGGCCGCTTCATTCACCATTCGAGCGATATCCTCGCTGATTGAAACATCAATATGACTTGCCGCCGCAGTGCCACCAGCCTGTTTAATTCGTTCGACATTCTCAGCTGCGGCAGCATCGTTGAAATCTGCTATGAATACTTTGGCGCCTTCACAAGCGAGCTTGCGCGCTGTTGCCCCACCGATTCCCAGAGCACCACCGGTGATTATTGCGACCTGATCTTCAAACCTACTCATGCTTCCTCTTCGTGATTGTGAAATTGTTGCGAAACAACGCTATGAACGAAATAGTACCGGAACTCAGCGCATGGAATGCGCTCGCTGTGGACGTGAATCGAATCCGGTGTGAAACTACTGGTATGTCCACAATCCCGATTCGCCGTGAGCAGATAACCCCGGGCTGGTTGAGCTCGATGCTGTTGAGCGTCGGTGATTGCCAGATTACAGCTCTCGATTTCGAAGAGATGACAGGGTATAACCCTGATCTCTCTCAGCTGTTCCGGGTGCGCATCGATTACTCGAAGAAGGAAGCTGCGCATCCCGACGTTGTGATCGTTAAAATCCCGCCGGTCGATGATGTTGTTAGACGTCGTGAGGCCGCGTATGGGCCGTACGCCAGTGAACTGGGTAGTTATCGTTTGCTAGAAACTTTTCAGGGTGGTTCGATCGCTCGGATGTACGGTGCCGATGAAGATTCCAGCGAGAACACTGTTTGCTTCGTTTTCGAGGATCTTGGAGAACTGCCAGCTGGGCAGAAGTATGCCAAAGTCGATCTTAAAATCGCCAAGGCAACGCTCGATCTAATGGCGTCGTTCCACGGTCGATTCTGGGAAGACGAATCGCTCGGTTCAGCCAATTGGGTTCGCAGTGCTGATTGGTCGTTCTTATTCAACCAGAACCCATTAGATTCTGCTCTTGGCTGGAAAGTTATTGTTGCTGATGACCGATTCGAGAAATCGGGCGGATTAGTGATTGCTGGAGAGTATCTAGGCGCGTCCCTGAACGATCTCCAGAAAGCTATGAGGATCCGACCGAACACTCTGACCCATAATGATTTTCACCAGGGCAACGTTCTATTGCGTCAGACATCGGCTGGTGTGCAACCCGTGCTCATCGATTGGCAAATGCCGGCGTTTGCTGGTGCGACCAATGACCTTGCAAAGTTCATGATGACCGCGGTGCCATTCGATATTTTTGCTAAATATGAGAGCAATCTGGTTGCGCATTACGTGGATCAGCTCAAAGTTAACGAAGTTGCCACCTACTCGTTTGACGAGTGTTGGCGGGACTATCGCCGGGCACAAGTTGCAACGTTCGCCAACTACGCCAGCAGCTGCTACGAAACATCTCCAGACGGCGATTTAATCGAGTCTTCTGGAGATTCAACGCATGCAGTGATCAAAGCACTCACGCTTACTGATCCCGCTGAGATGCGTGAATTCCTGCCGTAGTACAGGGCTGTTACTGAATCCGACCAAAGTTAGCGTTTCGACGCCTGCTTGAACAACGCAAAGCTTGCAGAATACCCGTGTAAAAACGTCTGGTCGCCAAGAGGGCCGATCTCGCCGTTCGAGAAAAACCCGGCGATCGGAATATCTGCCACCATGTCGGTAAACATCGAGGTGTCGTGATCTGGCGAGCCGTACAGGTACTGCCCGCGACCGATACAACTGAACAACAGAGCTGAAGCCGGAATATCGCCTTCGTCAAGATTATCGATGTATTCTTCGAGCATCATGCGCAGGTCTTCGTCAGCTGCCTGAGCGTCACGAACAAAGAACTGTACAACCTGTCCCTCTTGAACTAGTTCACCAACGGCAAGCGTGCCATCTTCTTCATCAGCGCCAAGCACGTTTCTGATCAGGAATTCGCCTTCTCTGCTGTTCTGCGCTAATCGATCCATGATGATCCCGATTTGGAGCGAGCGACGAATGAGACGTTTTTCACGAGTTTCAGCAGCTTCAAATAAATCTCGCAGCACTTCCAACGGGGTTTGATCACCAAGTTTCGAAATTACGTTGATTTCAGATTCAGTTACAACGAGTGGCTCGCCGATAGGTCGGCATCCCTGCGCCACAACCGTCTCGACCGCAAGATCACCAGTAAATGCAACCCCGACGGCTCCTGATCGAACTGAACGGTCGTTGATAAATAGTGCGTTCGCACCGGGCTGACCACCACCGCTGGCGAGTCCACCGATTTTGACAGTCGAGGGATATGCGAAATCTAAACCTGCAAGCAAGTGATCGCTTCGGAGCGTGAACGGATCGGGTAGTAACATAATTGCTGGGCAATCTTCCGCTCGGATACCCAATAGCGCTTGCCACTCTTCAGGGCCAGCATCAGGACTAGGAAGCTCGTCTTGATTCAGATGAAATGGCGAAAGGTCAACACTGGGAAGAATGGCTGCTGAAATCGCAATACCGGGTCTTCGTTCAACTTCCTGACCACCGCCGATAACACCTGCGGCGGAACACCCGATAAGTACTTTGGCGCCAAGAGTTTCGGCTAGTAGTTCTGGTGCCACTACATACGAGGACATATGGTGGGACGATATGAATACCACAGCTAAATCAGGATTTTTGCCATCCAAATTAGCGAGTATTTGCTCAGATGCCTGGGTGACTGCCTCCGTGAAGGAAGGCGAGTCTGATACGGCAGAACTCCACTGCAAGTTTTGCTACTCCTGTCCCGGATCGAGCCATTTGCTCTACCGGAAGGTATCCAGTCACTCTGCGTCGAAACCGCTTGTGTTGCCGACGCAGAGTTTGGATATCTCTACAGGTTCGGCAGTACGGCGGCAGCCGCAGCGACAGTCTTGTCTATGTCTTCGTCTGTATGAGCTGAAGAAAGATGAATCCGACCATTTGAAGATAGTCGAATACCTTCCTTTAGCATCGCTTTGGCGAACCGAGAATACTTAGCGTCGTCGCAGTTTCTTGCATGGTCTCGCCAATTCGTTATTTCTTGTTTCGTGGTGAACGATATAGCGAATACCGAACCAACGCCTTGTACATGTAAGTCAGACTCTAGCGATTTTGCGAGATCGCTAAGTTCTTTCATTAAGCGTAGACCTTTGCCATTCAGATCGTCGTAGAAAGCGTCACCCTGATCGTTGATGTACTTCAACGAAGCGTACGTCGCAGAGATCGACATTACGTTCGAGTTGAAGCTACCACCGTGGTAAACGGTGCCGTCTCCGATGAGCGCCATAATGTCTTTACGACCTGCGATCATGGCTACGGGAAATCCGCCCGCCATGGACTTCGCATAAGTTGCCAAATCTGGGATTACGCCTAAGTACTCTTGGGCCCCTCCGCGGGCAATGCGGAAGCCTGTAATGACTTCGTCGAAAGCCAGCAGCGAACCATTTTCCTTGCAAAGTTTCTGGAGACCTTCCAAGAATTCAGCGTTAGGCACGATGCAATTGGTGTTGGCGAGAATAGGTTCCATGATGACACCGGCGATTTCATGCCCGTGCTTCTTGAAGATGATTTCTAGTTTTTCAAGATCGTTCCACTGAGATATCACCAGACCATCAGCGGTTGCCTGATCCATTCCCTCTGATTCACCAACCGCAACAGGCGCATCTTCCGGTCCGGCTTGGTCTAGAGGAGGGTGGACGCTCCAGTTAACCGAGTCCATCCAGCCGTGATAGTGGCCTTCGAACTTGAGAATCTTTGGTCGCCCAGTAAAACCGCGCATTGTGCGGAATAGCAACTGATCGATCTCAGTTCCCGACGACGCAAAACGAACTGTCGCGTCTGGCATTGGGATCATGTCCAGAATCATTTCGGCGACTTCTAGCTCTTGCTCGAATTGGGCGGAGAAAACGTAGCCTTTCTCCATATCTTTTTTAACTTGCTCGTTAATAAAGTCAGGAGAGTGCCCAAATAGATTTGGCCCCATCCCCTGAATGTAGTCGATGTACTCATTGCCATCGACATCCCACATTTTTGAACCCTTGGCATGGGTGAAAAACAACGGCACATCGGCCGGTTCATTGATCCTGATCTGACTAGATACGCCACCAGCGACTAATTCTTTCGCCTTTTCGAAAAGACGCGCAGAACGTTCGTGATTCATCGAAGTTTTACCTTTGAAAATTACCTTACTCGAACCGAGTGCATAAATTGTATCTGTGCGGCCAATAGGCAGCGAGCTAATTAACCGGCGAATTCTCAGTCGGTGAGCTAGATGACCCACACCAAATATTTAACGAGTCAATGCAGTATCTGAAGGTGTCCGGGCAGCCTGTGAGCACAGAGCTTCGTCGTCGATACCGTATGTATACGCTCGCTCATTCACATTCTCGTCGTCGAGCGTGTCGAGGCTTGAGGCAGGAAGTCTGAGCACAAACGTGCTTCCGCTGTCTTCGGTATCAGTATCGCCAGTTAGGGTGCCTTCGTGAAGTTCGGTTAGGTACCGTGCGCTTGAAAGGCCAAGACCTGGTCCTTACACGGGAGACGTATCGGCGAGCTTGCCTCGGTAATAGGGCGAGAATACCGATTCAACTTCTTTTTCGTTGATGCTGGAACCCTCGTCGATAACCCGAAGGACCTGATCTTCTTGTTCTAGCTTGATCTCGATTCGGATGAGACCGCCTTTTAGAGGATATTTATGTGCATTGCTAATAAAGTTCGCAATCATCGGAACTGGACCAGTCGCCGACGTCAAGACTTCTGGTTCGACCGCTATCGCGAAGGGCAAAGCTGAATTCGCCGTTGATGATTATGATCACAAAGGCAAGAAAGACTAGAAGCCTAAAAACCACGATCGCGACGACGACTAATCGTCTTCTCGTATGATAATTGAGTAAATAGAAAAGCCCCCGGATAACTTCCGAGGGCTTTTCTATTTAGCTATTTTCCTAGTCGTTTCGAAGCGAAAAATTTGCCCTACTCAGGTCCGTCGTCTCGAGTAACGTTTGGCGGGTGTGCAATGAAGCGGTGAATGGCCTCACTGAGCTCATCAACGCTATCGACATCGGCGTGAGGCGCTTCGTTCCACGAACGAGGCTGCTGGTTTGAATGCCGACCGCTTACAAAGCGTATTGTAGCCATTCCAAGCATTCGAGCGGGAACAATATCGTTATCGATCCTATCGCCAATCATGATCGCCTCTTGCGGTTCGATTCCCAGCCCTGCGCATGAATGTAGCAGCAGCCGTGGATCCGGTTTACGTAGATTTATCGAACCTGAGACTTCCCGATAGGTGAAGTAATGTGCGACGCCGAAACGTTCCATTTTCGTAACAGTACCCGCCGGCTGGTTTGCTGCCAGGCCAAGCAATAGCCCCTCTGCCGAAAGCTCAGCGAGTAATTCCGTCATTCCCTCTCGAAGTTCAAAGTCTCCCCGCAATTGATCTCGTTGAGGCACCGTATCCATTAGCTCCGACTCGACTCGTTCGATCAGCTTCATATCGCCTTGAGCGATTTTCCATATGATCGAGTGATACGTCTTGGCCGCGAATACATCGACTGCCCATCGATTTACGGCATCATATTCGCCATCGGAAATCGCAAGACCGTTCGAACGAAACGACGCCTTGATCTGCTCATCGATCTCTCGATCCATGATTTTTTCGGTGTCGAGAGGTCCACCGACATCGAATAGAACGGCTTTGATCTTATACGGCAATCTAAACCAGATACTTCTTAGCTACTTTTGCAATGTATGTATAGCTAGGGTTCACGAACTGAGTCACGCGAGCTTCTAAACACTGAGACAGGAATATGTACGCTTCGCCCTGGCTCATACCATAGCTTGCTTCGAGCCAAAGAATCATTTCAGATAGGGCGATACGGAAAGCATCCTCTGCTGGCTTCTCGCACGCTGTGGTCATGATGTAATCATCATTCTCAATTCGTGGCCAAGTCATTTCTGCTGGCTTCTTGCTCAGCGATACCCTAAGCGTTACATTACCACCGGTTTCAATCCCACCACCGCCGCAGATTTCACCATCGCCTTGGCGTGCGTGCATATCTCCAACGTGGAGCAGCGCGCCTTCGTGGTTGACTGGAATACTTAGCTTTGCACCGTTGGTCACTTCCTGAATATCGAAGTTGCCACCCCATTCGCCAGCCCAGCCGTTGTGACGTGCCTCCCGTTCAGGAGCCACGCCGATCACGCCCATCATAGGTTCAACCGGGAAGCGTAATTTGTCGCTCCAGATAATTTCGTCGTTTTCGATTCGACAGATACGAAATTGTTCGCCGATGTTTGATGGGCCAAGGTAACCGGGCATGGCTCCTGTAGATCCTCGGTATCGCGTCCAACCAACAGGGTGAACCTTGATTTCACCTATTTCGACAATTAAGAGATCGCCGGGCTTCGCGCCTTGGACGTAGATTGATCCTGATGCGGGGTTGCCACGATCGTTAGGTTGGCTATCGGATCGATATTGGTTGTACAGATCGCGAATATCGTCGGGAACTCTGTCGGCGTCAGGCCCTCGGTTCATCTGAGTTTCGACTTCAAACCATTCGTTCGGCTTCACAGTCATGGTGACTGGGTTGCTGGCTGAGTGTTCGTAGTACAGAGTTTCGGTCGTGGCTTTCAGCATCGAGTTATCACCGTGTTCACTTATGGAAAATTCACTGAATGGCAGTGTAGCTGCGGCAACCATCGGTGCAACTAGTGAAACCCGAGGAATTTTTCAGGTCTGAATTACTTATCAATTTGTTGGAGACTAAGCAGATTTGCCAGCCAGCTCGCCTGATGCATTCTCTGTCACTAGGCCATGTGAGAAGACTCGTACTCTAGCGGTCTCAGTAAGGATTCACTGTGTTTCGAGTTCGTTCTCAGTAGATGCTCGTGGAACCTCAACACTGGTAAGAATCTTGCGGATATCTTCCGAAGTCTCTTGTCACATTCGGCTAGCCATTTCATCGGCATCGGCTCAGGGCTGGCCCATTGGAGCATCAGCAGCAGCATGTGCGTTATCCTGAATCTCTTGAGAGTAGGTCCATGCATCTTCACTGAGTTAGCGAGTTCTGTGTCGATGTTTACTTGAATACGCGCCTGGTAAGAGTCGGCATTGCTTTTACGCGTTCGGCTTCACTGAGATTGTCTTAAGTCTGTTGGGGCTTCATGCGAGGCTGAGCCAGAAGCACAGCGTATATTTGCTTTGTGACGATAATCGTATCGTTCTCGGCAGATTCTGCTTCTGCGCGTCACTTTAGGGCGGTTACTCGTTCGTCCCGAGAAAACTCTTTAAGACAGTAGGGTCTGTCTCCATCCAGCCTCAGCCGACGCATTGTCGGTAGACAGCGAGCTTAGCCTTGTAAGCAGAGAGTCTTTTTTAGATCGCTCAGCCATAATTATCCTCGTTTGTCTTTACATACAACCCTGATGGCACGTTTGTGACGCCCTGGCCTATCACCAGCAAGTGGATGAGCTTTACATGCTGGGGTCGTTATTCACACCAGACGTTTATTATCGTAGCCTTGCGTCCACTAGCGATACATGTTGCTAACAACGAGTTCGCGCGTGTGTGCACACTCAATTGCAACGTGCCAACAATAAAATTCATGCAGAATTACCGAGTAGGGCAAATAAACTCAAAATGAACGAGAATTTCGAAAATTTTGCTAATTCGCTTCCGATCATTGGGAGTCGCATTTCTCACCTCGAAACAACGACGTCGACAATGGATATTGCATGGACGCTCGCAGATGAAGGTGCGCCAGACGGCACTGTTGTAATCTCCGATCACCAATCGGCAGGTCGTGGGCGCTATGATCGCTCCTGGGTATCGAAGCCGGCGGAAGATATTCTTTGTTCCGTCTTACTCCGCCCCCGTGTTGCGCTGGCTGGAGAATTGCTGATGCTGGCGGCGTTAGCTGTTGCGAACGTGGCTGAAGATCTTGGAGTCGCTGTAGGGATCAAGTGGCCTAACGATGTCCAAGTCTTAGGAAAGAAGCTTGCCGGAGTGATTGCTGAATCTAAAACTGGCCTTGAGCTTGTAAGTGAGGATGGTGGACCTGAATCCGATTCACCGATCGTTCGAGTAGATCGAATCACTGCTGTTATAGGAATTGGTCTGAACGTAAATTTCGACTCAAAATCAACGAATGCGAATGTTCCTAATTCCACGAGTCTCGCAAATGAACTTGGCCGACAGCTCGATCGGCGTGAAGTGTTCGAAATACTCATGGAGTCTCTCGATAATCACTACCGTGCCATCACTGCAGGTGGCACGGTCCTTCCGGAATGGCGAGAGCGACTTACGACTTTAGATAAGCAGGTGACCATAGCTGTCGGAAAGACGAGTAGTTCACCAGATCTGACTGGAATCGCCCATGACGTTGATTCAGCTGGACGGTTGATCGTGCGAGACGAAAGTGGGAGGGACTGGCCAGTGTCGGCAGGTGAAGTAACGATCAAGGACATTATTTAGCGATTTGTGTACAAACACTTCCCGTATCACAGTGTGAATTCAGACCCGTGCTTCTCGCCAAGGTGCTCGGCGTACGTAAAAGTAGCGGCAGGATGGTTTTGGTGGGCGACAGCACGTAATAACATCATTGAAGTTGAACGGCTAACGACTGGCGAACTTAGAACCCGCTTGATTGACCCGTAAGCTGACTGGATACTGTGAACAATACGAGGATGACAATCATAGGACTAATGTCGATCATGCCGATTCGAGGGATGATTCGAGAAGCCGGGACCATCACTGGATCAGTGATCTGGTACAGCAGTTGAACGATCGGGTGGTGTCGAGCGTCGGGAAACCAAGATGTTAGTGCGCGCGCAACGATCAGGTATCCGAAGATACGCAGAAGCCAACCGATGTAGGCTAGGAATTCCTCGCTCATTTACCACTCGCCAGTTCTTCTCCACGTTCGTAAGCCGAACGAACAGCTTCAGCGATAATCGCCCTAAAGCCACCGTTTTCGAGAGCCGCTAAGCCTGCAGCCGTCGTGCCGCCCGGCGAGGTCACCATATTGCGTAGTTCTGCCGGGTGCTTGCCCGATTCGCGTTGAAGGGCAGCACTACCAAGCACCGTTTGGGAAGCTAAATGCTGTGCCACGTGAACGGGGAGTCCAAGTTCAACACCGGCATCAGAAAGAGCTTCGATCATCACGAAAACGTAACCGGGGCCACTTCCGCTTAGCGCGGTAGCGATATCGATATTCTTTTCGTCGCTGAACTTCAGCTCATCGCCGATAGCGTTGAGCATACTTGCAACAAAATCGAGAGTTGTCTGGTCAACGTCATCCGAAGCATGCCATGCCGAGATTCCCTTACGAATCTGAGCAGGTGTGTTCGGCATGACTCGAATGAGCTTGGTGTGACCGAGCTTCAACCCGATCGAATGCATCTTCACACCTGCCATGATCGAGAGGATAGTTTGCTGCGAGTTCAGCACGCCTTTGAGTTCAGCCGCAACCGAATCGAGCTGCTGAGGTTTCACGGCAAGAACGATGATATCCGCGCCCGAAATGGCTTCCTTGTTACTCGCAGTCGCCTCGACGCCCAAGTCCTCGACCAACGACGTACGTCGAGCCTCGAAGGGCTCGCCGACGATTATGCTGGCATCAAGCTCAGCATCTCTAACTCCGGAGATGATGGCCTGTGCCATTACTCCGCCACCTATGAATGCAATTCGCATATTCGAAATTTTTCTCTTGCTCTCAGTTCGTTTCCCTAAACGCTGGGGTTCTACGACCTGAGTTCCGATTATACGTACGACTCTGCGGGGATAACCCACGAAGTTCGTACTGACTTTTAGTGTCTCGCCAATCCAGCCGTTATGTTGAGAGGCCTTTTTTCGACGTAAGTGAGGCGCCCAACTTCAGTGCCTCGATCATGCTGACTTCGTTAGCAATGCCCATTCCAGCGATGTCGAACGCAGTCCCATGATCGACTGAAGTTCGAAGGAACGGTAGCCCAAGATTCACGGTGACCGACTCTTCAACGCCGTAAACCTTTATAGGGATGTGACCTTGGTCGTGGTACATCACGACAACAACGTCGTACTTGCCCGCTGAAGCGTTGTTGAACACGGTATCGGCGGGATGCGGTCCGCTGGCATCGATTCCTTCCGCTATCGCCTGAGCGACAGCTGGAGCGATCTCGTCAGCTTCCTCGCTGCCGATAAGTCCGTTATCCGACGCGTGAGGATTCAAAGCAGCGATAGCGATTCGAGGATTATCGAATCCCCACTCTTTAAACATCTTTTGAGTAAGGCGAGTCGCCGTCATGATGTTCTCGGTGGTTACGTACTTCACCGCATCGCCTAACGATTTGTGAGTAGATAGGTGCATGCATCGCATTGGGCCACTAACGAGCATTGTCGCAACGTAACTCGATCCCGTTAGCCGCTTGAACACTTCCATGTGCCCTGTGTCTTTACTGCCACCGATGAACCACGACTCTTTGTTGACGGGAGCAGTGACCATGCCTTCAACATCGGCCGCTATGCACATCTTTGCTGCCTCTTCCACCCACAGGTGACTTGCAGCCCCGGAACCGGCGTCGTGTTTGCCTACAGGGAACTCGATGTCTTTCCAGTCGCCAGGGGAGATGACTTCGATTGTTCCGGCTTCGCACTTGGCGTCGGCTGCTGTGTCGACTCCAACAACGGTGTCTGTCGATTTGATCGTATCGAGTGCTTTTTGCACAACTCCAACGGTTCCGACGAGTACGGGTCGCATGATGGCGTACATCGATCGGTCTTGGAGTGCTTTGACGACTACTTCGGGTCCGATCCCTGAAGGATCGCCAATGGTCACTGCGAGAAGAGGTTTTTCTGTCATGGGTGGGTGGAGGATTTCTTCGCTTATTAGGGATTAGGTTGCAGGGTAGTTAGGGTACAGCGAATGATTCGGCTTAGCTTAATTGTCATTGCCACGTCGTGCCTCCTAGCAATAACAAAAATGGCCACGGAATGCCGCCGAGGGGTCTGGGGAGGGGTGTTCGCCTGTGGTCACAATCGAGTCTTTTGCCGAACATCGCGTCCCCCCGCTAGATCCCTCCTTCGTCGGGATGTCGAATTGTTCGCGCTGTCGAAACGCAAACAAAAAAATGGCCGATCAGATTGCTCCGGTCGGCCATTTTTAAGATTCTTACGAAGTACCTAGCACTTGCTATAGCCGCACGAGAAGCACTTCAAGCAGCCTTCAACATGCGCAACTGTGGATGAGCATTCAGGGCAAAGCTCGCCTGTCATCGCACCAACTGGAACGGCAACCTTTTGCTCCTGTCCCATCATTGGAACCGCATGAGCTGTTGGCAAGCCAATCTCGACTGGTGAAGGGCGGTTGAACATTCCTGCCTGACTCGACTCTGCTTCGCCGAGTTGCTCCTGAGTAGGCATAGCGGAGGCTTCATTGTTGATACGGTCGAGCACAGATGCAATAGCGTCTGGAACCGATCGAATCATTTCACCTTCGTCCCATGCAGGAACATCGGTGATGCCACGAAGCTGTTCTGATACATCGACAGGGTCGATACCTGATCGAAGTGAAAGTGAAGCCATACGCGAAACGGCTTCTGCCATCGCAGCATCGTTACCGCCGGCTTTGCCGTGGGTAGCGAACACTTCGAACGGGCGGTTGTCGCTAGACATGTTGACCGTGACGAACAGGTTTCCACGACCTGTACGTACCCGACGTGTAATTCCGTTGAGCATTGCAGGTCGCTCTGCTGGAGTGATGTACTGCGGAATGCCCTGAGATTCGAATACTGAGGCAGCCGGTTCTGACTGCTGACTTTCGGTTGTGCCAGTAGTTAGAACTTCCTTCTCACGAGAACCAGCTCGGTAGACAGTGATTCCCTTGCAGTGCGTCTCCCACGCAAGCAAGTAAGCATCTTCAACGTCTTCAACAGTTGCTTCGTTAGGGAAGTTGACTGTCTTGGAAATTCCAGCGTCGGTAGCTTCTTGGAAAGCAGCCTGCATCATCACGTGGTCACGAGGCGAAATGTCGGATGCAACGTGGAACAGTCGCTTGATGTCATCTGGGACATCGTCACGATCCTGCAGCGAGCCACCATCGGAAAGGTGCTCCAAGAGGTCTTCGCTGAAGAACCCTCGTTCCTTCGAAATTCGTTCGAAGTTCTTGTCGACATAGAACAGAGTCTTGCCTTCAAGGATGTTCTGCTTTCGGAACGCCAATGCGAATATTGGCTCGATACCACTGGATGCGTTTGCGATCATCGAGATTGTTCCAGTAGGTGCAACTGTTAGTCGGCAGGCGTTGCGGTAAGGC
>JABHBJ010000008.1 GCA_018673955.1 Chloroflexota bacterium
CTAAATGGTGCGTTTTGTCGCATCGTCTTCGCGCGGGCGTGTGTATGAGGGAGACCGCCGATAGACCTGCCTGCCCCGTTGTTATATGGGGATGTGGGGGTGGCGGTGCTGAAACCCCTCTAGGCTCGCTCCGGAATCACATCTTCTCAGTTACAGCATCGTAGCTATGCACGCTAATTGGTTATCAGTGCCATAATTAGTGTGCTGATCTCGCTCTATCCGAGTCACGACCACCCGCAATGAGACACACATCGACAGCAGTACTAATTGCTTTTCTGGTAGCTGTAATCGCTACTCAGTCGTTTTTTGTGCACGCCAAAGACAATGCGGCACATTTCTCTAACAGTGTCGAGTCGAACACCGGATTACTCGCTAACGAAGCGGAATCGCTTGAGAGCGAGGAACGACAAGAGTCAACCGAGGACGATGATGAGCAAAATCATCGTCACTCGAAGTCCGACCGGTTAGCAGCACATTTCACTGCTCGTTCCGGCGCGGAAGTCCCGTCTACGACTCGGCGAAACAGTCTTGGGTCTATACGAACCCGAGCCCCGTAGCACTCGCAGATCTTTCCTTTCCGACCGTTACTACTCGTAATCGGTCGATCCTTCGCGACAGCCGAAGGTGAGTTTGGATTTAGATGTCGCCTTGTCCTAACAGACGGCGCAGCTACCCCACCAAAGATTTGCAATCGGATGAGTGCTATGGCTCAGATAAATTATTCTTCTAAACCGGGCGACAAGGTCGTGAGACGGCCACTAAGTTCGGAAATGTCCCCTATCGTCACCCACATCAAACGACGTGAGGTGTCCGTTCGCGGCCCGACTTCTCCAATGGTCTTGGTGTACAGCTTTTTCGCTGTTGCAGTTGTCGGTGCATTGCTCCTGTCGATGCCAATGATGAACTCAACACATCACTTTGTGTCACCCATTAGCACGTTTTTCACATCGGTGTCTGCCATGACGGGAACTGGCCTAATCATTGCAGACACAAACCAAGCTTGGACAGGGCCAGGTCAGTCGGTCATTGCAGGTCTCATCTTCGTCGGTGGATTGGGTTTTATGACAGGAGCCGCGTTCCTGCTGTTTATTACCGGGCGCAGGTCAAGTCTGCAAGGCCGTCTTATTATCGGGGCTGGCCTCGATGACAACAGGCTTGGCATAATCGCATCTCTAGCCCGGAACATTGTTCTGATGGCAGTTGCGGTACAGGTTGTTGGAGCTGTCGCACTATTAGTTCATTGGTATGGGAACACATCGGTTTTATCGGACATGACTCTCACAGCAGGTGTTGGGCAGAGCATATTCACCTCGATTTCAGCGTTCAACAATGCCGGGTTCGACATACTTCCCGACGCAGGAATCGGAGGAGCCAGCCTAGTGGGGTTGTCAAACGATATTCCCAGCCTAACAATCATCGGGTTGTTGATTCTTGCTGGCTCAACAAGCTACATAGTATTAGCCAACGTGGCAGTTGTACGCGGGTGGCGTAGGCTGACTCTCGATTCAAAATTAGTTCTCCTTGGAATCGGCATCATGCTCGCTATTGGCTTCGTGGCCTTTTTGGCATTGGAATGGTCGAATCCATCGACAATCGGTAACGAACCGGCATCGAATAAGGTCACACAGGCTGTCTTTCACACGGTGAACCGAACCGCCGGATTCTCAACGGTAGACTACGCGGAACTCACCTCTGCCAATCTCACGACGACCGGAGGTTTGATGTTCATCGGTGGCGTATCCGCATCGACTGCGGCCGGTATAAAAGTCAACACATTGATGGTCATTGCCGTAGCCTCATACGCTATTCTCAGCGGTCGGCAAAGAGTTTCAGTTTTCGGACGTGAAATACCGCGGTTGAACGTGCAACGAGCGTTTGCAGTCGCAGTAGCTGGCGTGATGACCGTTTCGTTCTTAGTTATCGCGCTATTTGTAGTTCAGCCAGAGCTTGATTTTAAAACTGGAGTGTTCGAGATAATCTCAGCCTTCGGCACAGTTGGATGGTCTGCGGGCGCAACACCACGACTAAATGAAGCCGCTCAAATTGTGGTTGCAGTAGCCATGTTTGTAGGCCGGTTCGGGCCGTTAACTATTGCACTGTTTATGGCGGATTGGGAGCATCCATCACTGACAAAATTCCCGCAGGAACGAGTGAGGATTGGTTAGTACATGTTCGACGTCGAAATTATTGCAAACTTGCTAGTCCAATCTTCCAGCGAATCGATATTGTTAGACCGCATGCAAATTGCCTCGCATCAAATACTTTCGTTTGTCGCAGGTAACAATTGGCAGCGCTTTTCGTCTGGGGCAAAACAAATACTTATTAGAGAGTCGATGGCGCGATTGATTCACGACTATGGGTGGGCAGCGAGTCGAGATGGTCGTATCTCAGCTGACTGAACATGGAATTGCTGATCGAAAAAGCTTCTACGACCCCCCATTCACAGATGTTGCACCGGCAGGTCCGTAAGGATTGTTCGACCAATCGAAACTCGCCGAACTAGATCGATTACTGGCTGACGTAATCGGAACGGCAACGCCTAGGTAAGCATGGTTATGACATAAAACCCACCGCTATCTGTAATCGTCCGTGTAAGGCGATAGTCCCAACACCGCTCGCCGACACGCAGCAGGGCTAGCGTCGATTCCGCAACGCTTCAACCAGCGTGAGAGCATTCTGTAACCTTCGCCCCTGTCATGGCGTTGCAAAAGTTCAGGAATAAGCCGTGCAGGAATGGCTCGGGGGCGGCCAGCGTTAGTCATAGGGTTGGGTGTGATCTTCACATGTTGTACAAACGACTTGTGCATCGTCAGGACACCGTCCGCTGTCGTGAATACAACCTGTGTAATGGAAAACCTCACGAAGGTGTCCACGTTCCACGACGTTGAACTCTTCTATGGCACTTATCCATTCCGGCAACCCGAAAGGCTCAGTGTTCATGTGTTCGTCAACGTGGTCAGACAGAAATGTTTGCAACTCGACCGCCTTGGTACGATGTTCTGATATCAGCTTTTTGTCCCGAACTTCGTAGGCCAAACGCTGGAGGGGCGTTCCGTCACGTTTTGGAATGAGCGATTCAACAAGTTCCGTCTTGCGCTGGCGCAGCTCCTCTTTGAGTCCGGGCGTAATGACTTCTGTTGGGCCGCGAAACCGTAAATCCATCCCGACCAGTGAAACCGAAATCCCTTGATCGCTGAGCCGACTCAGAAGCTGTGTCACTGTCATATCGTGAACTCTGTTATCGATTCACCTTCTGTAGGTTCGACCGTCTCCCAACTGGTTTCTTCGGATAATTCGGTTCGTTCGCTAGGAGTAATTCGCCATTCCTCACCACGCCGACCACCAGTAGGGTTAGATTCTGGCTTCCGTTTTTCCGCTAGTTCTGAATCCTCCAACTCTCTGAGCGACTGATTGATTTCCTCCGCTGGCGTATGCCCACCAAGCTGCTTGTGAAGCTTTGATCGACTGCACCATTCGCCTTTCGCATTGGTAAGAATCTGGAATAGCTTTGCCGTGGTTCCACTGCCTCGATACTTGCTGCCGACACCGATCATCATTAGTGCAAGTCCGGCCTGACCACGGAAGTACTCGGTTAGCTTGATAGCCGCCGCCATTGACTCAGCGGAGACGGTTCGCGAATCGGGCGTATCAGGGTGTTCAAAGCAGTGAAGGATGAGGGCTATTCGCGCCAGTTGAAGTGGCATCTTGGCGTAGACACCTTGCATCAGCCCAGCACTTTCAATGATCGAATTTTGATTCTCGTCATACCAAGAAGTAAAGAGCTTGTAAGCACCTCGACTCAGGGTCACTGGCTTAGGGGTTGACTCAGTGTGGCGGAGGCGACAGAACAGAGACACCAACGTAGCTATAGCTTCGGGTGAAGTCTCATCTTCCGACCATCGGGTGGGTTTCGCACTAGGAACAATCCACAGAACCCTTTCTAAGAATCCGTCACGCCTACCCGCTTCCACTGCGAGTTCATTCATTACGTCTGGCTGGACACCACCTACAACGGACACAACGGGGTGTTCGATCAGTAACGTTGCGCTTGTTTTCCTATCTACTTTGATAGGCGTGTACGCCCAAGCACTTAGGTGTTGTTGACGTTCTGAACCCTTGCCACCTTTATAGGCATCCATCGCATTTACCCAACCAACAATCTCGTCTCGGGAAAGGGCGATTCCTGGTGAGTTTTCGAGGATGCGGCTTAGCCCCTCAATAGTTGTATCGGTCGAGTAGTAGTGTTCTAGAACTGGAGCTTCTGGTGCAGAGCCGCGAGTTTCGTTACTGGTTGAGTCTTTCCACGACTGAAGATCACGCTTGAAACGTTCTTCAGCTAAGTCAAAAACTTGCTTCGCTTCGGATTGGAGTTGGTCGATACCTATACGGGCAGCAGCATCCGCAGGGGACTTAGCAGCACCGGGTGGTGCAACTGTTACAACCCACAGCGCGGGATACTGGACAAACCCCCGCTTCAACTGAATGCGTTGGTGTCTACCGATTGTTGCGCCCGCATAAGCGAGCATCGGGCAAGCGACCATCTCGACAGGGACACCTATAGCTTTAGCCGCTTCAACACAATAATTCCTAACAACTTCCGGCAAGGAATCTACTGGAAATTTCAGGGAGTCTGAATATGTCTGCTCAGATATTTTCTCTATGCGAACTAACGAATTATCCGAATTAACCAGTTTGGAGTTTTGCGGAGAATTAGTTACGGGGTAACTTCCGATGCTCGTAGCAATAGCAGTGACCTCATGGTTTGGAAGGGGCGGATTGCATTTCTTCTGATTCTCAACAAGCAACGCCGCTTCGATAGTCTCAG
>JABHBJ010000007.1 GCA_018673955.1 Chloroflexota bacterium
CAATTTAGTGATTACCTAAATATCGGAATTCGTAGCGTCCAACGATAACAAGTGTTTACGTTCATGGCTATCTTCGTTTTCTTATTTTTCGAACATTCACCATCAATGGTTGGCTATTCGCCGATAAAACAACTGCCGATTAAGCATGAAAATATTGTTTCCGTATGTTGACTGACATGTCAGATTCAGATATAAATTCTTGCCACAGATCAACGTCGTCGCTTGACGGCATGTCTGATTTCGCGTCTGACATTTATTCGGAGGTCAACTTGACATTTACTGAGAGGTGGAGAATTCTCTTCCTCGCCATGCTTTCAATTGCGCTAATTGCGGCAATTGCTTGTGGTGGCGGAGACGATGAAGGCTCTGAGCCTGCAGCTACAACTGCACCTGCTGCACCTGCAGCTACAACTGCACCAGCACCAGACCCAACGGAGGCTCCGGCCGACGATACGCCAGGTACTGTTGCTATTGCAGACATCGCTCGTGACGACACGTTCATTGGTTACCTAGGTGGTGCCGAAGGTCGTTTCGTAGATCACGAGCTATGGAACCCATACGCTATTGGTGCAAACCACCAATCTGGTCCAAACATCATTTTCGAGCCGCTTGCATTCTTTAGTGCATTCGACGACAAGACGATCCCTTGGCTCGCTGAGAGCTGGGACTGGAACAGCGACTTTACTGAGTTGACGATGAACCTACGAACCGGTGTTAACTGGTCCGACGGTGAAGAGTTCAACGCAGACGACGTTGTTTACACGTTGAACACTCTTAAGGACCTTAAAGAAGAAGTCCGATGGGGTAACGACATTGACAATGCAATGAACCGTGCAGAGAAGGTTGATAGCCACACCGTAAAGGTGATCTTGGACCGACCAGACCCACGATTCATGTTCCTTCTTACATACAAGTTCGACATTGGTGTGTACATGGTGCCAGAGCACCACTACAGCAGCCAGGACTGGACTACGTTCAAGGACTATGACCCAGCGCAAGGCTTCCCATTGACCACAGGTCCTTGGCAAGTTGTCTCAGGTACCCCTGAGCAGAAAATCATCGACCGCCGCGATTCGTGGTGGGGTGAAGGCGTTGCTGACCTCGGTCAGTTCAACAAGCTGCCTGGACCAAAACGTGTTATCTATCTGCCAACACCTGACCAGACGGTTCGGTCGCAGGCTTTGATTTCTGACACTGTTGACTACTCAGCAATGACCACACCTGCGGTTATTGTCGAGACAATGGGCAAGAACTCTGATCTTGTCACTCACACTGGAACAGACTCTCCTTACGGATATGTTGACTGGTGGCCGGTATCGATTGGTTTCAACGACTCCGGTAAGTTCGGTCCTTACGACAACAAAGACGTTCGATGGGCATTCAGTTACCTACTTGATAGGCAAGAACTGAGTGACGTGGCCTACGACGGTGCAGCAGCATTCAATCCGCTGACTATGCCTGGCTACCCGCCATTGAAGAAATACTTTGACTCAGTAGCGGATCTACTCGCAGTAATGGACACCACAGAGCACAACCCAGCCAAGGCTGCTGAGTTGCTCGAAGGTGCTGGTTACTCGAAGGATGGCGAAGGCAACTGGGTTGACGCTCAGGGCAACGGCATCAACTGTGAAATCATCGGCTTCAGCCCGTGGGTGGACCTTGGTCCTATCACAGCTGAGCAGCTTCGACGAGAGGGCATCAACGCCACTTACTCGCAGCCGCCAGATGCTTCTTCACGAATGGCTGAAGGTAACTTCGAATGTCTGATGTTCGGACACGGCGGATCGGTCCGTGACCCTTACTTCACGATGAAGCTTTACCAGTCAGCATCAGTAAACATTCCAGGTGGTCACCAGGTTAACTTCTACCACTGGGAGAATGAACGTTTCGACGAACTTACTGACGAAGTCGCTAAGACTCACCCTGATGACCTCGACAAGATGCAGGAACTATGGCACGAAGCCATGGAAATCTGGATCACTGAACTCCCTGACGTTCCTGTCCTTGAGTTCTACCACCGAATAATCATGAGTGAGAAGCGATGGACTAACTGGCCACTCGGTGGTCAGACCTCTGGTTACGTGAACGAGGCCTCTTGGCACCTCACGTGGTCATTGGTTCTGCATGGCCTAACAGCCAAGTAGTAGTACTACTCATTTAGTTATTACTACTTGAGATAACAGACGCGATTAAGTGCCCCCGTCAATTTTGACGGGGGCACTTTTTTTTATGCAAGAAAGCCGTTACGATTCGATTATCGCTTGCGGCATGCTTTCGATTCCGATCAGAAAGTTCAAAATGACTAACTCTCCTCGAATTTCGCTGATTAGCTTTCAAAATTACGCGGCGCTTGTACCAGTACTTTTTGTATTCGCATTAATTCTCATGATCGCCGGATGTGGCTCTTCAAGTTCTGCCCCCGAGATTTCGAAAGATGGTGTCGTGATTGGTGTGCCGGATGAAGAAGGTGTTCGCCTGATTACGAATCCGGCGTCGGTGTATGTGATTGACGATCTGGAGACTGTAGGTTTTAAGAAAAACAAACAGTTTGATGTAGATACCGTTCCGGGCGCTATCGATATTTGGTATGGCTTTTTTCAACAGCAAGATATCGAAGTTAGATTCTACGAGTCACATGCAATAGCACTCGATAAGGGTGTAGAGCTCGCTGAAACTGTCATAGCTCGTACGGCAGGACAGCGGGACCCACTTATTCCTGTGGTGAACTTGTATCCCGCCTACGCAGTCGTTGGTAACACCGTCATGCTGTGTGAGCGGCAATTAGCGACCTGTGAAGCATTGATAACAGTACTCCAGTAGTCACCAATGGATTTGAATTGATCGGACCTTTAGCCGCAGAGACTATTTGCCCAAGCAAAGGCTAGCGGGTTAGATTCTCGCCTCCCGCTCCAACTGAAATTGGATTAAGGCGTTCTCACGGAAATAATGGTGTCGCTACGCTTGCTATAACAAAGAAGATTAGTAGCACTAATAACCAATTCCCACTGCCAAGAGTAAAACTTCGTATCGACTCAATGACTGCGTCGAATCTCGACCTTCACACAGTATTATCACGTTACCAACAGCTGCGTAATCGCCGTATAAGGGAGTCAGACCGTCCCGGGCAAAACCATCCGTCGATTCTTTGTGCCCTCGTTCCACCGTACGTCAACAGAGCGCAGTAGGGCGTCTACTATGGTTACTTCTCCGCATACTCAATGCCCTTCTCAACTGAACTCACCTGGTCAGAATAAATTCGTAGTTCATACTGGATTGGTTCGCTATCAGAAGGACGTTTTAACAAATAACGGGCCGAGCAAGTAAAATCCGACCCGTTTTTATTTAGTGGACAGATACGTTTCCACCGGTTGGAAACGCTGCTTTATATCGTCGTCTTTGAGGCGCTCCGAATTCGATTACCTCAGTGACGGCTCGATGAATCGACATTTCAAATACTGGGAGCTTTATTTCTACAATTTTCATTTGTGCTCTGATTATCTGAACTGAATCTCTTGGACTGCTGCATTTTGGAAAATCAGATAAAAAAAGCCCGGAAACACGTGGTAACCAGGCTGTTTTTGTGTGTGTGTGTGTGTGGGCTACACCGGATCAGTAAGCGTCATAAGATTTTCACAGTTTGTGAATGCTTGTTGGGATTCATCTCCCTCACAGAAAAGAATCATGTTGCCTCGAATCACGTATTCAAGATAACGAGCCGAGTATGAACAGCCTGAATGCGGGGTTCCACTTGCTCTGCTGCATTTTTTGCGGTCTTTTTCGCCTTCTTCCCAAAGAACCTCATCTCCTATTACCACTGCATCATCGCCAGTTATAGAATCTGCAAAAAGTATTCCCTGCTGAACGGCATCTTCATGAGTTGCGTAGAAGCGGGCTTCGTAGTCGAGCTTGTTGTAGATGACCTTCCAAGCTTCAAGAGCTCCGGGAAGCTCTTCTACATCGTAATCCTTAAATCCCTTTACGCCGGGGGCATCCTTTAGATCATCGATTACATATATACGGTCATTATCGATAATACGAACAACGCCTACTTCGTCGCCGTTCGATGCAGCGTCGGAACCGCAAGCGACTGCAGCCATCGCTACAAAAATGGCTAAAGCAACAACGATTGGGACATTTCTTATCGTCAAATGATTCAATGGCATGATTTATTGCACTACCAGCATAAGCTCGGAACATGCGAGATGAGACTCTGCGGTGTCCTTGCCCTGGCACATAAGAATCATGTTTCCGACAACAATGTAGTCAAAGTATTTTGGATTGTCGCATTTGCCTGAGTGGTGTCCACCATTACCAGCGCACTGTCGCCGGTCTTTGAGGCCCTCGTCCCAGCGCTGTATGTCCTTAAGAATCGAAGCTTCAGCACCGGTGGCTTCGTCTGCGTAGTCGACTCCTTGCGCCATCGCTGTAGCGTGGTCAGGGTAAAAACGAGCTTCGTATTCTTTGCGCTTGTATGGGTCTGTTCCGTAGAAACCGTAAACGGCTGCTACTGCTGCATCGAGACCTTCGACATCGTAATCGTCATCAGTTTTAAAGAACGGTGTTTCTTTAATATCGTCCGGTGTGTAGATACGGTCTGTGGCGTCGATCTTGGCGATTATTTCATCTGATTCCGATCCGACACCATCTCCACTATCGCTCCCGCAAGCTAGTGCTGCAATCGATAATGCTGCGACTGCTAAAAGCAGCATAAGCAGCCGTGCCCTGCTGCTGTTTGCCTCATTCATAAAATAGCTCCCTATCGTTATTCGAATCCCACCTGTTGCAATTGATGAAAATAAGTTCGCTGGCGGATGCTCCAAATATACCTGTTAACAACTCCATAGTCATTCACTCACCTAACTAAAATAGTGAGCGACTACTATCTTCGACTCTCTAAAAAGATAATTATGCGCCTTGATCTCGAAGTAAATTGACGAAAGGCGCACATTGCTCTAGAGAATGTTCCGAAGTTCGTCCTTCGCAAAGAATTACGATATTACCAAGAATTATATAATCGTAGTAACGAGGGTTTTGACTCCCCCTTGATCCGCCTCCGACTATTATTCTACGATCACGTACGCCCTCATCCCACATCGCATCTTCGGAGTTAAGGGACGCATCTTCGCCAGATGCGTCCTCGGCAAAAGGGGTGCCTTTCTCAACTGCTATTTGATGGCTTGGGTAAATACGAATTTCGTAATTGAGCGATCCGAGACCAGGCGGAGTCCAGAAGCCAACGTAAGCTTCCTCAGCACCGTCGAGTCCTTCAATGTCGTAAGTTTTGCCAAGTTTCCATCCGACGTTTTTAATATCGTCGACAGTGAGCAGGCGCTCAAAATCTGTCACTTTTACGAGATCTGCCTCGTCAGAATTATCCGATGTATCTGCACCGCAGCCGACTAACGTGATCAGCAGGCTGAGTATCGTTATAAGAAATATCAGCGGTAATCTGTTGCAATTCGTTTTATTCACTTGGCACCAGCGCGTTCGCCATCAAACTGCATCGTTCAAGTGAAGTTTCAGGCTCAGAACCTTGGCAAAGCATTATGATGTTTCCAAAAATTGCGTAGGCAGCGAATTTCGGTCCGATACCACTTCGAGCTCCTCCGCCGACACCACCGCCAATGATGGTTCGGCGATCTTTAATGCCTTCCTTGAAAATAGCGTCATCTTCGCTGAGAATTGCATTTTTACCAGTGCCTTCAAGTGCCATAGGAGTTCCTCGTTCAATTGCTGCCTCATGAGAATCGTAGACCCGAATCTCATAGTCGTATGGTTCTCCTCCACCGATCCTCATAAAGCCATAGCTAGCTTCTGAGGCACCAGGTAGTTCGGCTGTCGAGTAGTTGTTTAGTTCTTTGTATGGCGTCGCCAGAACATCATCCAGAGTAAAAATCCTGCCTGGATCACTGATCTTTGGGAATATTTCGTCTTCATTGGCGCCTGATCCGCAACCGGCGATAACAATGGTCGAAATGGTCAGTAGTGCGATAAATAACCCTAGGTAGTGCACCGAGAGCGTTTCCGTGGTTTTAGATATCAAGTAGTAGGACCTCAGTGATTATGGGCGACCAGCGGATGATACTGGTTTAGATCGAACGGTCAATTTGCAGTCGAAGCCATTACCGAGATATCCGGTTACGGGAAAGATAGACAAAATAAGGAATCTCGATAAGTTAAACCGGAGACACGGGAATCCTTTGGCTCGCCTCGTTGAAACGCTTGATAGTCGTCCCAAAGACACCCTGATTCTCATTCTTTTGCTTTCGAATTCTTAAAACAACGCAGTCAAGAACCTGTCAATCTTGATCTCAATTAATTGTAAACCCTCTTAGAGTAATTTCTGATCGATCGACTGGTAAACCTTGGTGAAAAGCTAGTAGTGACCACCGTCCTGCCGCGCTGAATCGACTGGCTCTGGTTGGACACGAGACTGGATGTCCGTCAGTAAATGTAGGCGAGCTTCGACTGGAATCGCTTAGTCGACTGGCTGGTCGAGCTTGCGCACCGAATAGATATGAATTTAGCCTTTCGACGTTAGGACTATTTTCGGATCGATTATTCCTTTCACATTGAACAATTTATAGTCGTTACAGTCGGGTATTTCTGTTGCTAGCTTTATTAGTGACACAAGAAACCAAATATTTAGTCGATAAGAATTGAACTCTTGAGACTCCATGGCGTTAGTATTTACGAAATCGACCTATATTTTGAGTTGATGCGGTCTAACAGTTCGATAACTAACGAGTGGAGTTGAACATTGAACGTGCTGATAACCTCGGCTGCTTCTGCAACGGCGCAAATCATTATTGGTGCACTAGGCGGTATGCATACACTGCGCCTAACCGATCTTCCTGGTAAAACCAGCGGTGACATCATCAAAAACGAGCTTGGGCATGAGTCGGAAACCGACGAACTTGTAACCGGTATCGATGCGATTGTTAACATCGGATATCAAGGTCAGTCTGGGTCGAATACCCACCTAATGGACTACCATACTCGTCGAATGTACAACCTACTTCAGGCTGCTTCTGATGCGGGCGTGAAGCGCTACATTAACATCAGCACATTGAAGTTATTTCAGGATCACGAGGAAAATCTCGTAGTGACTGAAAAATGGCGCAGCGATCCACCGGCAGAAGACATCGAATTGTTAGTCGCACATATGGCCGAATACGTCTGCAAAGAGTTCGCCCGCGACAGGCTAATCCAAGTGGTAAACCTTCGACTCGGCTGGCCTTTCATTGGTGATTCGTTGGCTGGATCAGACGATACGGCGGCTATATCTCACGGCATGATAGGTGAATCGATCACGGCAGTTCTTACGACCGAAGACCTGATTCAGTGGCAGGACATTCACGTTCAGTCACCGGTGGATCATCAGCGATTTATTACGAAGACAGCTGCGAGATTACTGCCTGAACTAGCAGGAAGGCTATCATCATGAAGATTCTGATTCTTGGTGGAAACGGAATGTTGGGGCCTTGGGCTGTGAAAGCCATGCAGGATCGCCACGACATTCTGCTGACGGATATCAACGATCCGTACCCTGAGTACACTGGTAAATTTCAGAAGCTATCGGTCGATGATGTTGATGGAGTCGTGAAGGCTGCCAAAGGTATGGACATGATCGTGAACCTCTCGGTTTTACGACCACATCGTCAGATTGCATTCGACGTGAATACGATGGGTAACTACGCCATGATGGTAGCTGCACGTGAGCACCGAATTAAACGAGTCATCACGACAGGTCCCCACTTTCAAATGGTTGGGCAGCAGTACGAAGAGTGGGATTTCGATCTCAACCCCGACATGCCCCCAGCACCTGGTACTCGGCTCTACGCACACACGAAGGCGTTAGGGCAGGAGATCTGCCGAGTGTTCAGCGAGCGACACGGTATTCAGGTCATCACATTGCTGTACTACAACATGAAGCATTCTTGGAACTTGGGTGGCCCAGAGGCTCCTGTGGTATATCACGAAGACATGGTTCCGTTCTCGACTGCTTGGCAGGATTGTGGGACTGCGGTTCGGGCAGCAGTTGAAGTGTCTGAAGAACGACTTGCCTCTAAAAACGAGGCATTCTTCATCTTCCCTGATCTGCCTCATCGCAAGCACGACAACGAGAAGACACGCCGAGTGCTTGGATGGAGGCCTAGGTATCAAGTGGAACGTCTATGGAACAAGGATTCTCGAAACCCTGAAAGTCATCTGACCGAAGCATTCTAGAAAGCTCCTACGTCAGATCATTTTCTGGTGGTCAGGGTCGCATGTTGGCCGAGTCGCCGAACCGATTACGGTTTAATCGTGATTCCTCCACTTCGTCGGGAAGAGGAAATTGCAACCTTCACTCTAGAAAACAAAAAGCCCGGAAGAATATTGGTTCTTCCAGGCTTTTTATTATGTACGTCGTTATGAGGAGCTAGAGGTCTTTCACTTCCGCAGTGATCTTCTCTACTGAATCCTTGGCGTCACCGAACAGCATCTGAGTCTTGTCGAGGAAGAACAGTTCGTTCTGTACCCCGGCGAATCCAGATGACATTCCACGCTTCATCATGATGACCGACTGAGCGGCATCGACGTTCAGAATGGGCATTCCGTAGATCGGACTCGACTTGTCGGTTCGTGCCGACGGGTTCGTCACGTCGTTCGCACCGATCACGACAGCAACATCGGTTCGTTGGAACTCACCGTTGATTTCGTCCAGATCCTTCAGTTCGTCGTAAGGCACGTTAGCTTCAGCGAGCAGCACGTTCATGTGCCCTGGCATACGGCCTGCAACAGGGTGAATGGCGTAGCGAACACTAATGCCTTTCTCCTTGAGCAAGTCGGCAAGTTCTCGAACCTGGTGTTGAGCCTGAGCAACTGCTAGACCGTAACCAGGAACGAAGATCACCGACTGTGCGTACGCCAGCATCATCGCCGCGTCTTCCGGCTGAATTGATGTGACTGGACGTTCGTCTTCGCCGCCCGCGCTAGCTGCACCATCTTCGACACCGAAGCCACCCAGCATCACGTTCGCTAGTGATCGGTTCATCGCTTTGGTCATGATCCTCGTGAGAATCAGGCCCGATGCACCAACCAGCGAACCAGCGATGATTAAGACCGTGTTCCCAAGTACGAAACCTGTCGCTGCTCCAGCGATGCCCGAATACGAGTTCAACAGAGCGATGACGACTGGCATGTCGGCTCCCCCAATTGGAATCACTACAAGGATTCCTAGGGCAAGAGCGATTGCACCAGCGATCATGAAGGCGGTGAGCGAAGGATCAATCACCAACCAAACGGTCGATGCGATCATTCCGATCAATAACGCAACGTTGATTACATTTCGAATCGGCAGGAGAATCGGTCGAGTCGGAACAATGCCTTGAAGCTTGCCGAAAGCGATGAAGCTACCGGTAAGGGTTACACCACCAACGATTACCGAGGCCATGATCGTAATCGAAACGTCCTCAGCAATGTGGGATCCATCATCGATCAATCGAATAAGCTCCGCAGCAGCAATGGCAGCTGAGGCGGCTCCGCCGAAACCGTTGAATATTGCCACCAGTTGCGGCATCGATGTCATTGCGACCTTACGGGCTGAGAACGCTCCGATCGCCGAACCGACGATGGCACCACCAATAATGAACTCCCAAGAGGCAATATCGTTACCAACTACGGTAGCGACAACTGCAACCAACATCGCTAGAGCCGACATTCGGTTACCGTTTCGAGCTGTCGCAGGCGAACCGAGCTGTTTGAGTCCGACAATGAACAGAATGGCAGCGACGATGTACGCAGCGTTTGTAATGTTCAAGTGGAAAAGTGCTTCGGTGTTCATCGTTTGTCACCGGACTTCCGGAACATTTTTAGCATTCTGTCGGTAACCATGAATCCACCAACAACGTTGACCATGGCGAGTCCGACCGCGATGGCTCCCAGAATCTGACCTGCGATTCCGTCGGCCTGTCCTGCAACCAATAACGCACCGACAATCACGATTCCAGATATGGCGTTCGATCCCGACATGAGCGGAGTGTGCAGCGTAGGCGGCACTTTGGTGATTACTTCGTAACCAATGAAAATCGCCAGTACGAATACTGTTAGAGCGATGATTAGCGCTTCAGCGTCAAACATTTATTCACCTAATCCGTGTCGTGCTTCGCCTTCGTGGGCGACACACATGGTGTCGATCACTTCATCTTCGAAATCGATGGTAAGAGTTCCCTCTTTTCGATCGATGATGAGATCTAATAGCGCCATTACGTTCCGAGAGTAGAGCTGGCTTGCGTGGAACGGCATTGAGCTTGGAACGTTGATAGGTCCGTTGATCATTACACCATTCTTGTTGATGATTTCACCAGCGACCGTGCCTGCAACGTTTCCGCCCGATTCAGCAGCAAGGTCGATAACAACACTACCCGGCTTCATTACGTCGACCATGTCTTCAGTCATTAGTAGTGGGGCAGGGCGTCCAGGAATTGCAGCAGTCGTGATTACGGCGTCGGCATCTGCGATGTGCCCTTTTAGGAACTCTCGCTGGGCTGCCTGTTCTTCTTCAGTCTGAGCTCGTGCGTATCCACCAGCACCTTCAGCGTCTTCCGCTGTTGGTGGCTGAATGAACTTAGCGCCAAGACTTTCGACCTGTTCGCCCGCAGCGGCTCGAACGTCGAATGCTTCGACGATCGCACCTAGTCGGCGAGCAGTGGCTATTGCTTGAAGGCCGGCAACACCGGCTCCGAGCACTAGAATTTTAGCTGGCGGGATAGTCCCAGCAGCGGTCATCATCATTGGAAGATATTTCCCGAGAGAGTTAGCGGCGAGAAGTGCAGCCTTGTACCCTGCGATAGACGCCTGAGACGACAGAACGTCCATTCGCTGCGCTCGGGCGATTCGTGGAACTAACTCCATTGCAAGAGCGGTTGCTCCGGCTGAAGCGAGAGAAGCGACGTCCGTTGCATTCGCTCGTGCATTCAACGTGCTTACAACGATGCTTCCATTTTTCAAGGAACCGACTTCTTCGGCAGTTGGAGGTTGGATATGGACGAATATATCGACCGATCCAGCTATCTCGGTTGCAGAGGCAGTCTTTGCACCAGCTTCAGCATACGCGGCGTCAGGGAAGCCAGCGGCCGTCCCTGCGTCTTCTTCAATAAATAACTGGTGGCCAGCTTTGACGAGGCGTTCAACCGTCTCTGGTACAAGTGCTACGCGATTCTCGTTGGGATCTGACTCCCTCGGGGCGCCGATCTTCATCCATTGCTCCAGTCGAACAAGCGTGATTGCTCGTTACGGTTAGTTTGGCCTATGTAGTTAGGTGACAACCATTTCATCATATCTCCGATATTCGTCGAATCGGCGTGAAATTATGATGTAACCCTTGTGCATCCATTTACTGGCAGTTGGTTTGGGATGTATTTTAGTCGTGCTCGGTCAAAATATCATTGACTGATAGATCAATATTGTTAAAAATATCTTAGCTTTCATGCCCTGCAGGCACTCGAATCGCATTAGAGATAAGAACAAAGGAGCGAGTTATGTACGTGATCAGACGTGTCTACGACGTGAAACCCGGAACAGCCCGCAAAGTTGCGACTCTACTTCAGCAGCAGGGTGATGCTTACACCGTAGCCGGTCAGCGCTCCGAAGTGACTATTACTTTCAATGGCGGAACATTGCCCGGTGACACAAATCGTGTATACATGCAGTGGACTGAAGAAACCATTGATTCACCGTACCGCGAGGGTGTGCCGTCGGTACCTGCGGCTTCCGCAATCGGTGCTCAAGTGCGAGAGCACGTGATCGGCAATCGCATTGAGTTCTTTGAAATGATGATTCCTGCCAAGATGCAAAAAGACTAATCGTTCTACATGTGATCCAGTTTGGCCACCATTCGTTTTGAACACGCATAGCTACACCAGCCTTTAGAAAGTTCTTCGCTCGAATTGAAGATAAAAGAAATAACGGCCTTTCCAATCCGAATCTCTCGAGAAGACGATGAAGAAGGCAACGATCGTCCCAGTGTTATCGATTTTGGCGACTACTTCGTCGATGAATCGGCGTTTACTTCGATCTACTCGAAGCACCACGAAACGACGGTAATAAAAATCGAAACTGACACAGGAATTGTCGGTTGGGGCGAAGCGCAATCACCTGTGGCACCTCGTACGACGCAGGTGATTGTCGAGGATCTGGTGCGACCTCTCGTCCTCGGGCGTGATCCGTTCGATATCGAAGCGATTTGGACTCGAAACTTTGGTGCTATGCGGGAAAGAGGCCATCCGACAGGCTTCTACATCGATGCTATCGGAGGAACTGACATCGCTCTCTGGGACATTGTCGGCAAAGCGACAGGCAAGCCCGTGCATAAGCTCGCTGGTGGCCGATACCGCGACAAGGTCAAGCTTTACGCTGGTTTGGGTGGAACCGATCCCGAGAAAGTGGCCGACGCTGCCGAAGAACATGTTGGTCTTGGCTACAAAGCTCTGAAGCTTCATCTGTTACTTGATGTTGAAGGCGTTGCAGAAATAGCCAGTGCAGTTCGTACGCGAGTTGGCCCAGACATCATGCTGATGTGCGACGTTCACATGCGTCAGTCCTTAACTAGCGCTATCAAGCTTGGTCGTGCTTTAGAAAAGCTCGATTTCACTTGGCTCGAATCGCCCCTAGTTCCTGATGATATTCCAGGAGCGGTGGCTCTTTCCGAAGCTCTCGATATGGCAGTGGCGATTGGTGAGTGGAGCCGCACTAGATATGAAATGCGAGAAGCATTCGAACGTCGTGCCTACGATATCGTCATGCACGACATCGCTCGAACCGGGATCACTGAAGGTCACCGGATCGGCACGATTGCCGATACGTACAACATCCCTGTCGCGCCCCACGTTGGTGGCGGAGGAATTTTATCTGTTGCAGCCACGGTTGAATATTCGGCTTCGTGTTCGAACTTCATGATTATGGAGCATGGTCATCACGCCAACAGCTACAAGAATGCAATCACTTCTGAAGAGTACGGGCCGAGCAACGGATACTTCGAGGTGAGCGACAAACCAGGACTCGGCATCGAAATCGATCAGTCACTCGTCGAAAAATATCTAGTCACTTAACCTGATACGAGCCAAAAGAGGTGATGCGTTGAGCGATTACGAATCGCCGTTCGTTCTGGCAGTCGATATCGGCAGTTCGTCGGTTAAGGCTGGATTTTTTGATGCCCGTGCGAAGAGCGTGAAAGGGGTTGAGGAGACCATCCCTCATGCCCAAACTGTTGCATCTGATGGCACGTCCGAAGAGGACGCAGATCAGATTCGAATCGCCACTGAACAAGCAATCGATTCAGTGCTTAATAAAGCAGGTAATCTAGCATCCGAAATAATCGGCGTCGGATTCGATTGCATGTCAAGCACCGTGCTCGGCGTAGACGCACAAGGTAATGCGATCACCCCCGTTTACACCTACGCTGACACTCGTTCGGCCGCCGATGTAGATCGCCTTCGTGACGAACTGAACGTCCCGATCATCTACGACCGCACCGGGGTGATGCAGCACACATCGTACCTTCCGGGGCGTATTAGATGGTTACGAAGAACGCAGCCAGAACTCGCTGATCGAGTCGATCGATATGTCGACGTATCGACCTATATTTTTACGAAATGGTTTGGCCGGCGCGACGTAAAAGCGAGCTACTGTGTTTCGTCGTGGAGTGGTCTGCTGAACAGACATGATCTTGAATGGGATCATGGACTGCTCGGTCGACTCGGAATCGACGAAAGCAATCTTCCTGAGCTAGCGCCTTGGAGCACTCCGGAACGAGGGTTAACCGGCGAATTCGCCGCACGATGGCCAATATTAGCTGAATTGCCGTTCCTGTTAGCCGTTGGTGATGGTGCTGCGGTAAACGTCGGAACAGGGTGTGTGGATGAAACCAAAGTGGCGCTTACGATAGGTACAACCGGGGCGATGCGGGTTCTCAGCGAGGGACCTGCGCCTGATGTACCCACGGGTCTTTGGGCGTATCGTCTAGGTAGTAATCGAACGTTGCTTGGCGGATCATTCTCCGAGGGCGGAAACGTAGTGCAGTGGGCGCTAGATAATCTGAAACTACCACCAATCGAGCAGCTCAATTCTGAACTAACAAAGCTGAAACCAGCCCAGCACGGAATTAACGTTTTGCCGTTTATCGCTGGTGAACGAGCGACCGGCTGGTCCACCTCCGCTACTGGCGTTCTGGAAGGCGTGAGAATTTCGACCACTCCTATCGAAATACTTCAGGCAATGCTCGAATCGGTGTCGTATCGATTCGCTATGGTCGCCGATTTATTGTTACCGGGCGTAAAATCGGGCTACCAGATGATCGCCAGCGGTGGCGCGATACAGAACTCTCCTTGGTGGCTGCAAACGATGTGCGACGTGTTGGGTGTTCCAGTAGGCGTATCGGCAGAGCAGCAAGACACCAGCAGGGGAACTGCAGTACTGGCATTGAATGCACTTGGAGTTTGGGACAGTCTCGAAACGCACCACGCCGACATTGCCGAAACTTATGAACCAAACTCGACTAACGCTGAAATTTATACCGAAGGCAGACAGCGACAATCCGAACTCTACAGTAGGCTGCTCAGTTAGCCGCTTCGGGAGCCCTTTGGTTCGTCGGAATGTCGATCGACCCGTTCTTCGATAACGGTTCCCATTTGGTGCCTAACGTCCTGAATTAGTTCATCGGCAGGGGCGATATCTTCAGGTGCCATTTCGGCTTCATGAACCCACTCCCATAGGTCTTCAAGGGTTTCTCTAAGTTCGCGCGCCGACATCATTTGCGTGTTGAGCAAAGGGTAGTGTGGCGGCGGTCGGAAGTTTTCTTCTGGCACGGATCTAATCTGCCTTCTTGACTGCATGACCACCGAAACCGTTACGCATCGCTGCTAGCATCTTACCGCCTAGCGGGTTTGACTGGCGTGAACGGAATCGCATTTGGAGAGCAGCTGTAATTACAGGTGCAGGAACAGCGAGCTCGACTGATGCATCCACCGTCCAGCGTCCTTCACCCGAGTCATCGACGTATGAACTGAGTTCTTCAAGTTGAGGGTCTTTTTCGAGTTCATCGACTGTGAGATCGAGCAGCCAAGATCGAATCACGCTACCCCGAGTCCAGTTTTCGGCTATGGCTCCGAGATCAAGTTTAAAATCTTCTTTGGCCGCAAGTAATTCGAAGCCTTCGGCATAGGCCTGCATCAGACCATATTCGATGCCGTTGTGAATCATCTTCACGTAGTGACCCGAACCAGTAGGCCCTACGTGTAGATTGCCGTCGGAATCGTCTGGGGCAAGGGTTTTGAAAATCGGCCTGTTTCGGTTGTAGGCATCCCGGTTGCCACCAACCGTCAGGCAATATCCGTTGGCGAGTCCCCAGACTCCTCCGCTGGTTCCTGAATCGAGGAAGTCGATACCGGTCTGGGCCGCATGCTCTCCTCGACGCTGCGATTCTTTGTAGTTCGAGTTTCCGCCGTCGATTAGGGTGTCGCCTTCTTCCAGAAGCTCAACAAGTTTGTTGACAGTAATCTCAGTAATATCGCCAGATGGAACCATCACCCAGACGGTTCGTGGGGCTTCAAGTTGGCTCACAACATCGCCAAGTGAGCTTGCTGCCGAAGCGCCTTTTTCCGCAAGAGCATCAACTGCCGAAGAATCAGGATCAAACACGACAACTTCGTGTCCGTCATTGAGTAGTCGTTCCGACATATTTCCACCCATGCGACCGAGGCCAATCATACCGAGTTTCATTTATTTTCTCCGTGGAAATTCGACCGTACTTCTTATGAGGTCTAAGATCAGATGTTGCTTGTCGAGTTGATTCTGCGATTTACCGTTTGGTTGAGTTTAGACGTGTCGTGCACCACCCACTGCGGATCTAACCATGAACTTGCTTCTATCGCCGCGCGTGAAAATGGGGTACTGACGCATATCCAAGATGCCCCAGCAGCCATTGCTGCTTTCGTGCCGATAGGTGAATCTTCAATGATTACGACTTCTTCTGGGGCAACACCAAGTCGCTCCATCGCAAGAAGATATATATCGGGGTCAGGTTTCGGGTTGGTGACCATCTCTCGCCCAACGATATCGTCGAGCAATACTCTGACTCCCAGAGCATCTAGCACACGTTTTGCTTCGTCGCTGAACGACGATGTTGCGACTGATACTGTTCGCCCGTTTCGCTTTTGCCCTCGCAAAAGATCGATGTTGTGCTGATAGACGCTTTTGAGCAGTTGTTCAGGTGCGCCGTCGGTGGCTCGATATTCGTCCATTCGGATTTGGTGCAGATGCTTCCAAAGTTCACCATCGATGGGTTCAAAGGAATCTGCGAGTCCGAACTCTTCGATCATCCGGCGACTGACCATTTCGTCGGTTGAGCCAACGATACGTTCATAAAGTTCGATTGCACGGTGGTCTGGGGTGTTTGCCCCGGTGAGTCTGCCCAGAACCGTTGCATACGATTTTGCTTTGAGCCGTTCGGTTTCTACGAGGGTTCCGTCGAGATCGAAAATGAACGCGCTAATCCTGTTGTCTGTTTCAATCTGATTTGACATTAATCGTTTCTAGGGGCTCGTTACAGAACTTCGGAAGTCGAACGTGATCTTTCGAAAATGTTGCTGATATCGCCAAAATGAGCGGCGATTACGTCTACGGCTTCGTTTCGTTTGATTATGCCTTCATTTAACTGAACTAGGTGTCGGTAATATGCACCTGGGCCGATCAACACGCCCGAAACACCCAGCGTACGGGCTGCGAGCGAGATAACGCTCTTCTCACTTTCGGATAGTCCGTTTCCTATCTTCTCTGTAGATAGTCCTCCGGCAACAACGAGAAGCACAGTGTTGTCGCGATCATCGATGTGCACCTGAGCTGTCATTGACTCGGTGTGCTTTTCATCGTCCGCCGGTTCGAAAGCCCATATCGACGGCTGAACTCCGGCGTCTTGCAACTGTTGAATCGACATCATTACAAGCATCGCACGTGCGTTCGAAAATCCGCCATACATTTCGATTTGAGTCGATGTTGGAACTGAATCGAGTTCAATCATCAGTGGAACCGACTCCTCACGAGCCTTATCCGAAACGATCTTCAGCCTCTCTAGAAGTTCCTTACGACCTGATTCGGGTCCATCTGGATTCAGCGTGAGCTGAACTGCCGTGTAGTCGACATCGAGTCGACTCAACGAATGGTTTCCACTTTTAGGGGATGATGCTGTGGTCAATTCAATCGCTTTGGCTCGCAGCAATACTGATTCGCCAAGATCGCTATCTGCCCAGAGACCAATGCTCGATTTTGCCAAACCGTTTTCGACTGCCGTAGTTATGCCATCGAAAACCACTCGCTTGAGATCCGCTGCTTGTTCTCGATCAGCGGCAGTTGGCTGCCCGCTAGTTGCAAGTACCTCAGAAATTAGATCAACTCGATCGTCGAGTGCGATGAAGTAATTAGCGTGTGAATTCATTGTCGATCTAGTCATATGAAGGTCTCCGAATCGTTGGGGGCCGTTCTGTTCGTTCTAACTTATATTGTCTGGTCTAGTTCTTATCAAGCGTTCGTATCGCCGTCATCAGTTCATCGATAATGTCGCCTTCGATCTTGATCGTTAGAACTGTTTGACCGCCTTCAGCCATAACCGCAAAGTCACCGCCAGCTTGAGCCTCGATCAGGTGACCGAAAGTGTATGCCTCATCCGGTACGGCAAGATGATCGTATTTCCCTGATACGAAACCTAGTACGAGAGCGTTTTGTGGTCCGCCTTTATACAACTGACCAGTCGAATGGAGGTAGCGAGGGCCGTATCCAAATGTTGTTGCCATACCGGTCTGCGTCGATACCCACTTGCGCAGTTCCGAGAATGCGGCGGTTACTTCGGGGGATTCAGGTAAGAAGGCCGTTATAGCAACGTAACGAGGGCTTGATTCTGATTTGATCTGGTCGAGAGCCGCATCTAATGAAATGCCTTCGATCGCTACCGACGGGTCTGAAATTAGTTCTCTAGATTTTAACTTTGCTGATTCGACGTCAGGCTGGTCGAACGGATATATGTCCATTAGCGAAGAGGCGGCTGTAGTTGCAAATTGCCACCGAAAAAACTCTCCGGAAATTTCATGTATGTCATCTGTGGGTGGTTCGATAACGAACACTGGATGATCCGAATTTCGAAGCGTAAATATGGTGTGATTTACCCGCTTATCATCGTTTTTTGACTTTAACACGACGAACTGGCGATCTGATGCGAAATCGTCGAGAGTCAAAACCGGTTCACCAGTAATCGGGATCAACCCTTTACCGTTTTTTCCCGTTGATTCGGCGAGAAGTTGATCGACCCACATTCCGAACACCGAATACTCATCGCTCGTGATAAGCGTGACTTTATCTCGCCCTCCTAGTGCGTTCGATGCTAAGAACGCTGCGAGAGCCAAGCCGGGGTTTTCTGTCGAATCAACTTGACATCGGTGCGCCATTCTGACGGCAGATTCAGCAAATGCTCGAATATTTATTCCGATCGCAGCAGCAGGCATCATTCCGAAAGTGCTGAGCGCAGAAAACCTGCCGCCTACGTCAACCGGGGTTGAAACCCACGTGCCAAATTCTCCTGCTCTAGCTCGGTCGGCAAGCGGAGTGCCAGGATCTGTCAATGCAACGAAGTTTTTACGATTCATCGATGATCCGACGGTGTTGGCCATCACCGCTCGGAAGTGTGCCTCTAACGTCAATGGCTCGACGGTAGTGCCAGATTTACTCGACACTAAGAACAGCGTTTTACTAAGATCAAGCTCGGCAGTGATATTTGAAACGGTTGTGGGGTTCACCGTGTCGAGTGCATGAAGCCGAATCGTTGGGTGGTCATCCGAAGCTGAATTCGATTCCCCGAATATGCTGCTTAGAGTCAGCGGTGTCATGCTGCTACCGCCCATTCCAAGTACTACGACGTCCGTAAAGCCATCGCTGAGAAGCTGTGAGTGAAGATCAGAGAACTGAGCAGCCAACATCGACAATCGGATTGGTAGGTCGAGCCAACCGAGCGTTTTACTTGCTGGGTCGCCACCATGAGATGGCTTAGGCCACAACGTAGCGTCACGGTTCCACAGCCTCGACGCTAATGATTCGTCCACCAATCGTTGCAGTGCTTGGGTTACTGAAACAGTGTGGTTTTCATTCATTGCGTCGTTACTCCGAAATCAATTTCTGAGCGCCTTTAGCTTTGCTTCAATTCGACCAAGCAGTGATGCATATGAATCAGCGAACGTTGCCACACCGGCGGCGAGAAGATCGTCAGTGATCGAATCGAGCGATATGCCAACTTCCGCGAGAGATTTCAACTGCGCCTGAGCTTCACCTAGGCCATTGGTTAGATCAGATCCGGGATTCCCGTGATCTGAGTATGCCGCCAACGTTGCTTCCGGAATGGTATCGACCGTGTCGGGTCCCATTAAGCTGTCAACGTACATCGTGTCGGAGTAGTCGGGGTTCTTTACGCCAGTAGATGCCCACAAAGGACGTTGTACCTGCGCTCCGGTTGTGTGGAGTGGGAAGAACGAACCTCCGCCACCTAACTTGCGATCAAACAGCTCAGCGAACGTGGCGTACGCAACCTTGGCATTCGCTATACCGATCTTCCCACGTAGTTCGTGTCCGTCGGGTAGGGCATTGTCGACCGCTGTATCGACTCGGCTGACGAAGAATGATGCGACAGATGCGACCCCAGCAGGTATGCCGCGTGCTGCCTTAGCGAATTCGCCGAGACCTTCTATATATGCGTTCGCGGCGGCTGTGTAGGCATCGAGAGAGAACAGCAGTGTGACGTTTACATTGATGCCTTCTGAAATGAGTGTCTTGATTGCTGGAACGCCTTCAGGAGTACCGGGAACTTTGATCATCACGTTAGGACGGTCGATGGCAGCCCAAAGCCGGCGTGCTTCAGTGATCGTGCCAGCGGTGTCTGCGGCGAGTGCAGGAGACACCTCGATGCTGACGTATCCGTCACGCATGCTTGCACCGTCGTAAACAGCGCGTAGAACGTCGGCGGCATCTCGAATATCGTCAACAGCCAATCGTTCGAATACGATTTGGCTGTTGACGCCATCCTTCGCGTACTCGATCAGTGACTTGTCGTAGATGTCACTTTCAGCGATGGCTTTGTCAAAGATCGATGGGTTCGACGTGACTCCAGTGATTCCGGAATCGATGAACTTCTGAAGTTCGCCTGACCGAATCATGTCGCGGCTGATCGAATCGAGCCAGATCGACTGACCGTTTTCCAGTGCCTTCTTGATGTTGTTCATGTGTTTCCTGTGAATGAGAAGTGTTCAGATTGCAGAGCTGGCGAGCAGTATTACATCGAGTTAGCTTTTAGAGATTTGATCTTTTTCGATGGCGGTGACTTTGTCGAGACGACGTTGGAATCGTGGTTCGTAGGCTTCAAGATTTGCAGCCATAAACGACTTCACAAGATCTTCTGCAAGCGCAACGCCAACTACTCGTGCACCCATGCACAAAACGTTCATGTCATCGTGTCGAACCCCTTGGCCAGCCGAGTAGGTGTCGTGGCAAAGACCTGCTCGCACCCCGGTGTACTTGTTGGCTGCGATAGCGGCACCAACTCCGCTGCCGCAGATGACGATCCCACGTTCGGATTCGCCCGACTGAACCGAGGCTGCTACAGGTGCTGCGAAATCGGGGAAATCGTCTTCGGCGTCGTAATCGTATGCGCCTTTGTCCATAACCTCATGACCCAAAGATTCGAGAACCTTGGTAATGTCGGATTTCAGTTCGTAGCCGCCGTGGTCGGCGCCAATTGCCACTTTCATATCAAGCCAGCCTGTTCAATGGTTTGTAGTCACCAAGTAATTTATGTAAAACATTCTCGGTTTAATCGTGCGGGATTGCCACCGAACCACCGAGAATATCCGCCTAAGTTTTTCTATTAATTCACTGCCACTTACTAAAAACGGTGTGAACCGGATACTTTGACTCGAACCGAGTAGAGAGAAGTGTCGCCGCAAATGTAGATGCGCTTGCCGTCTTTGTCACCAAATACGAGATTAGCAGTCGCCTGTTCGGGAATCAGTATCTTTCCAAGAAGCGTTCCATCAGCCGAGTAACATTGCACGCCATCTCGAGCGCTAGTCCAAATGTTGCCCTGTTCATCGACTCGGAAGCCGTCTGACGCACCGGGGCGAACTTCGGCGAAGAGTCGACGGTTGGACAGCGTCTTGCCATCGTCAGATACATCGAAGACTGTGATGTCACGAGATTCACCGGTATCGGCTAAGTAGAACAATTTTTCGTCAGGTGAGAAGGCGAGACCGTTTGGTCGATCGCCAACACTATCGACAATTGAAGTTTCGTTGGTTTCTGGATCGAATCGGTATGTGAAATTGCCGTCGAGCTCAGAGGCTCGCTTATTGCCTTCGCGGTCGGAGAGGATGCCGTAAGGAGGGTCTGTGAACCAGATCGTGCCATCCTTTTTCACGACGAGATCATTCGGAGAATTCAGCCGGCTGCCTTGCCAATTATCGACAAGAGTGTTCACTGTGCCATCGGCTTCAGTGCGTGAAATTCGGTTGGCGGCGTGTTCACACGATACGAGCCGACCCTGTTGATCGCGGTAATGTCCGTTCGTGTTGTTGCACGGCTCGCGGAACACTGTTGTGTCGCCGGAGCCAGCTTCGAATTTAAGAATGCGGTTGTTGGGAATGTCCGACCATAGAACGTAGTCGCCCGCTGGGAAGTAGACCGGACCCTCGGCCCATTCGCAGCCGGTGAAATGCTTTGAGATTTCAGCGTTTGCGTCGATGAGATCGAGAAACCGGCCGTCGATCACCTCTATGCCTTGTAGTAGTTCTTCAGCAGGAGTTTGTGATCGGTGATCTGGGAAGGTCTTGTTTTCAGCTGTCATTGGTATTTAGGCTCTTTCTCATCATTGGATATTGTTTGAGATTCGCTGATTTCGGAGTGTCGAATCGAGTGGGGGGTGTTAGTTGGTGGGGCGAGTAGCGCCAGCGATATTTAGTTCGATGCTCCATATCGAGCTTGTTGCACCGATAAACAGCGTTTGACCATCTGGCATACCGAACGATAGGTTTGCAGATATTTCTGGGGTATGGATTTTACCGAGCAAATTGCCTGCCGGGTTGAATACTTGCACGCCATCCCCTGCAGCGACCCAGATATTGCCGTTTACATCGGCACGGAAGCCATCTGGTACATGCGGTTCTACATCGGCGAAGAGTCGAGGATTGGCGAGTTTGTCACCTGCCACGTCGAACGCCATTAGGTTGTGAGGTCGAAAATCACCGTGTGTTCGACCGGTATCGCCAATGTAAAGCACCGACTCGTCGGGCGAAAATGTAATGCCATTAGGCTTGTCGAAATCTTCGCTCACCATCGAAATATCGAGTGTGTCGCCATCGACACGGAAGACTCGATTGCGGTCTTGTTCGGGCTTTTCACCATGACCGAGTTCAAGGTGGAGAAACCCGTAGTCAGGATCCGTAAACCAGATCGAACCGTCGGATTTCACAGACACATCGTTAGGGGAAGTCAGCTTCCCTCCTTTAAACGAATTGGCGATCGTGGTCATCGTGCCATCTAACTCTTCGCGTACCACCGCTCGTCCGCGAGTCAAGCAAGAAATTATCCTGCCTTCGCGATCGACCGTATTGCCGTTCGAGCATCCTGATGGCTCTCGGTATATTCCGAAACCTTCGGATTTGCCCCAACTTACGATTCGATTGTTCGGAATATCGCTGGCGATCACCTTGTTCAGGCGAGGCACCCAGCAGACACCCTCCGCGAATGCTAGACCGCCGGCGCGTTGAATCAATTCGGGATTCGAACCGAGAATCCTTTGAAATTCATCATCGAAAACTTCGAACTGCTCCATCGTTTAAGTCCTTTCGTCTCAGGTAATCTCGCTTGGTATACCCGCCAGCATCGCTGTTGCATCTAAATTAGTCGAAAAGCGAGAACGATGCGGAGCGTACCACTCGATCGTAAGATTGGCACACGTATAAAGCCGATCAACCGCTAATATCTTTAGACGTAAATTTGTAATGCAGAAACTTCGTGCGACCTAGATGGGAATTTGAATGGTTCTGGAAATGGCTGGCAAGACCGATCCCGGTTTGTTCAGGGCAGGCGTCGGTAGGGCGGTAATCACACCGCCGGTTGGATTTGTTATCGATGGACCAGAGCATGGCTCTCGAATTTCGACCGGAATTTTGGACGATCTTCTCGCTAGAGTCATAGTGCTTGAATCCAAAGGCACGCGTGTTGTGCTCATTGGCCTCGACGTATGGGGGCTTTCGTCGTCAGTTCTGAGTTCGGTCAAGCTGGCTGCTAGCACCGCAGCGAGCGTCGAACCCGAGTCGGTCTGGGTAACGACAACAGGTAACGGATCGAGTCCTCCTCTTTGGCGGGAAGATCCTCAATACGCAGCCTATTCCGCATATTTTCCCGAACAGGTTTCCGGCGCAGTACGAATTGCTGTGACTTCTCTTGAGCCTGCCTCGATGGGATCTACGGGAACGCTGCTAGCGGATGTTTCTACTTTCACCGCTGGGCCGGGTCGTCCCGGAAACGCTGCATTGTTTGTGATGGCAGTCAACCGCGCTGACGGAAGCGGGATTGCTCGGCTAATAAACTTTGCCTGCCCTGCGACTATTTTTGGGAATTCGACACAGTGGACTGCCGACTACCCCGGCTATGCTGCGTGGGCCATCGAGCAAAACGGTGGTGGGGTGACGCTATTTTCACAAGCTCCATCTCACGACATTCGACCCTACGATTGGTGGGACGACAACCCTGAGCCGTCACACGCGGATCGAGTGCCTCAGGACGTTCACGCGCTGGGACTGCTGCTGGCAACTCAGGCCGCTAACGGTGCTGCTGATACGACTCAGCGTCGAAACGTTGCAGTTGAAATCCGCACCGATGAGGAAGCCGGAATTCAGATCATGAAGATTGGTGACGCTTACTTCATTTCGACCGAAAAGCCGCAACCTAACAAGTTCGCTCGTCGATTCCGACGCGACTTGCCGCATTCGAACACTTTTATTGCCGCCAACCTTTCGGGTGGCATGTTCGATGACAAAGCAACCTTCGACGCTCGTGCTATCAAGCGAGGTACCATCGCCTTAAAAGAGATGGGTGCCAGTTAGCTGCAGGCTCTGGTCGCGTTCTTGATCGTATGCTAGCTTGCCGTATCACCTTTGATTACTTCGGGTATGTAAGCGCGTAGGAGACGGATTAC
This sequence comes from Chloroflexota bacterium, assembly GCA_018673955.1. GTDB lineage: Bacteria > Chloroflexota > Dehalococcoidia > Lucifugimonadales > Lucifugimonadaceae > Lucifugimonas. Next base: position 24,266 of record JABHBJ010000007.1, read on the forward strand.
TTTGGCAAAGATTTCACTGATTGGTGCAGGCAGCGTAGTGTTCGCTCGGCGATTGCTACAGGATATCGTTTGTGTTCCTGAGCTATCCGATGCGACTGTCTCTCTGATGGACACGGACCCTGAACGTCTTGCTCTGATGAGCAAATTCGCTAACAAGCTTGTTCGCGATACTGGCACGAACATCAAAGTCGAAACAACCCCTGATCGACGCGAAGCTCTCGATGGTTCTGACTACGTGCTAACGACGATCAGAGTTGGCGACAGCTTCGAACGCGACATAGCGATTCCGCTCAAATACGGAGTTGATCAATCAGTAGGCGACACAGTCGGGCCCGGTGGCGTTTTTAAGGCACTTCGTACTGCTCCTGTTCTGATAGACATCTGCGAAGACATCGAAGACGTTGCCCCGAACGCTACTTTGCTGAACTACACGAACCCAATGGCGATTACTTGCTGGGCTATCGCTGAATCAACCGATGTGCCAACGATAGGTCTGTGCCACAGTGTTCAGCACACAACAGCCGAACTTGCGGACTACATCGGCGTTTCTGAGGACCGAGTCAAAGGCTGGGGTGCTGGAATCAATCACTTAGCATGGTTCTTGAGATTTGAGGTAGACGGACAAGATGCCTACCCGCAGTTGTTCGAAGCGATGGAAAACCCGGAGATATTCTCCCAGGATACTGTTCGTTTCGAAGTGATGAAGCAGTTCGGTTATTTTGTAACGGAATCGACCCGGCATATGTCGGAGTACACACCGTACTTCCGCACGAACGAAGAGACTATCGAAGATTTTAACCTGAACCAAATTCGACAGGATCTACAACGTCGAACCGCTCGTGTAGACGATCACTACACACAGCTTGTGGAAGACGCCAACTCCGATCGTATTTTGACTTCGGATCGATCGGAAGAGTATGCCTGCCGCATCATCGAGGCGATGGAATCGGATCGGCCTGTGGTGATAAACGGAAACGTTCGAAACGAAGGACTAATCGATAATCTGCTCGATCTGAGCAGTGTCGAAGTTCCGATTCTTATCGACAAACTCGGATTCCATCCCATGGCTGTGGGCGAATTGCCTGGGCAATTAGCTGCCCTTAGTCGTTCGAACCAGGCCGTGCAGCAGCTGGCGACTCAGGCAATTCTCGATGGCGATAAAGAGGCGGCGTTCCACGCGATCGCACTCGACCCGCTTACTTCTGCCGTTTTGTCACTCGGTGAAATTCGAGCGATGTTTGATGAAATGTGGACCGCTCACGGCACCGAGCTTGCCGCGTATTCGTAATGGCTGATCTATCGGGATTAATGCGAGCCGCAGTAGCGGTAGAAAAAGGCGTGGTTCGTTGCGAAGAGGTAGAAATACCACATCCCTCCGCTGGCGAAGTTCTGGTGCGGACACGGGCGGCTTCTATATGCGGCAGCGATCTTCACATGGTCAACACCGGTTGGGCGATGCACGCCTTTCCCGCGATGGCGGGGCATCCCGGGCACGAAGCGGTTGGAGAGGTGATCAAATCGCTGTCTGGAAAGTTCGCTGTGGGAGATATCGTCCTCACTGCACCGCACATCTGGAATTCTCGCTGCTTCGCCGACTATCAAGTCGTCGATGACGCTCATGTGTTGAAGCTGGCGTCTGACGTTGATATCGATACCGTGACTCTGGCGCAGCAGTTAGGGACGGTTGTTTACGCTGCGAAACGTTTGCCTTCTTCGCTCGAAGGGCAAACCTGTTTGGTTGTCGGGCAGGGTAGCGCAGGGCTGTTCTGGGATTTCACTCTTCGAAATTTAGGTGCCGAGAAGATCATTTCGATCGAGCCGCTGGCGTGGCGACGTGAACTTGGACTGGCGTATGGCGTTGATGAAACAGTCGATGTAACAGGTGATTCTGCGGTTGAAGCTGTGCGCGATCTCACTGGTGGCGCAGGAGCCGATCTTGTCATTGAGGCGGTCGGTACAACTCGGACTCTCTCACAAGCGTTCCACCTCGTTCGCAATGAAGGGCGTGTCGTTCTATTTGGGCTTCCTGAGTCGGAGGACCCAGTTCCGTTCGATTATTCGCAGATGTTCAAGAGTCGAGCAGACGTGTTCACTGTTCTCGGATCCCAAGACGAGCCCGGGCTTACCAGTTACTCCGAGGCAGCGCTCTTGATTAGTTCAGGTGAAATCGATGTTAAACCGATCATTTCACACCGAGTGAATATCGGTAAAATCGATCGGGCGTTCGAGATCGCCAACGAACGAGTCGATGACGCCGTGAAGATAGGCATTACATTCGATTAGGGCGCTCAGCCGGGTAAGTCGGATAGCGGCTGGCTTGTGTGGTGGTCTTTGCGGGTCATGACCTCTCGAGAGTAGAACTCGTTCGACCATCCGATGAGATTCTTCACTGCTTCGTCAAACAGAATCTTCCCCTTTTCTGGTGTGGCGAGAAGTGCGTCGCCACACACTCCAGAGTCGGTGTACTCGCTCGTCCATGAAGTTACCGAAACCGGCCCAGCGCCCCAGAGATCAACCCATTGGTACGGCGATTTGTGCTCGTGGAATTTGATGTCTTCGTTTACCGCATCGTTCATTTGAATGAGATCGGCGTTCATGTGCAAAGCCATCGACGTTTCTGCCTCGCCAGAATGAGCGCAGCCGCCGGGGAATTCCGAGTCACGCCATGTTTTCATGAACTCGGCGTCGACGGCCGTCAGGTTCCACCACGAAGTGAGAGCCACGTTGGCGTCGGTTTCCACATTGGCTCGTCGGCAAGCAAGATCAAGCGGCGGCATGTTCGAACCGTGTCCGTTGATGACGATGATTCGGCTAAATCCGTGATATGCGAGTGATTTCAAAATATCGACGATGTAGCGAATGAACGTCTCATGGTGGATAGTGACCGACCCAGGGAAGTCCATTACGTGAGTCGTGTATCCGTAGGCGACAGGAGGCATGAAGAGTAATCGATCCTGATGCTGTTCTGTAGCGGTCTTGGCCACTTCAGTAGCGGTCCATCGATCCATTTTCACTGGAAGGTGAGGACCGTGCTGCTCCATCGTTCCTACCGGCAACACTGGAATAAGTCCTGCTTCGACAGCATGATTCATTTCTGCCCATGTGAGGTCTTCGTATCGCCATTTTCCGTTGATTGACATGAGATTCTCCGAATAGATGTTCACGGATATTTTCGTGAGTGAATTAGTTAGAGTGCGCCGAAGTCGTCTGAACCTTTGCCGTGTGCGATGACAGCGTCTTCGTCGATCTCGATGCCCAGTCCGGGTCCATCGGGAATCGGCAACATGCCGTCCGAATCAAGTAGCATAGGCTTGGCAAGAATTCCGCTTACGTAAGGTGCTGGATGCCAGTATTCGAGATAACGACCGTTTGGCATTGATGCAGACAATTGCAGGTCGGCGGCGGCTCCAACCGCAGTGTTCCAGCCGTGCATTACGACCTGAACGTTGTTGTCATATGCCCTCTGCCAGATTTTTCGTGATTCAGATAATCCACCACAGATCGTTTGGTCGGGCTGCAGAATGTCGCACGCCTTTCCGTCGATGAACGGATCGAAATTGAGTCGGCCACGAAGCACTTCACCAGTAGCGATTCTCACAGGTGAAACTTCCGTCAGTCTCTTATAGCCGTCGATGTCGTCAGCACGCAGCGGCTCTTCGAACCACGATACGTTGTAGTCCTTGAGCATCTTCGCTGCTTCGATCGCCCACTTAAGATCACCGTGCCAGAAGACGTCTGAGCCACCAGGGTCGACCATCAGTTCGCAGTTGTCCCCAATGGTTTCACGTGCTTTTCGCACGAGTTCTTCGTCGTGCCGTAGATCACGCTCTCGGCCAAAAGTACCCCAACCGAGTTTGAAGGCTCGGAAGTTCTTTTCCAGACCCGATTCAAGACTCGCTACCATTTCGTCTACCGGCCAAGAAAATAACATCGATGCGTAGGGTTTCACCTTTTCGACGTAGCGACCGCCCAATAATCGTGAAATCGAAAGACTGGTGTGCTTGCCAAGAATGTCCCAGAGGGCATGATTTACCGCTCCTATGTAGCTTGTGACAGCCCCACCTCTGCCGTACCAGAACGTCCACTGGTGCAGTCGCTCTGTGACTGATTCAGGTTGAAGAGCGTCCTCACCGATCAGGTGTGGCCAAAGCACTTTCATCGTCGCTTCAGCCATTTCCCATCGAACTCCAGTACATCCCCAACCCGATATTCCGCTTTCGGTGTCGATCCGAATAAGCGTTTGGTCGTATCCCCACCAACTTGGGTGGATTGGCTGGCCGACGCGAAGTTCGGGGCGTTGGCTAACAAGTGGGAAGACGGTTATGTTCGTGATTTTCATGGAATTTGAAATTGTGTTGCTCAGTGGCTATATATGGATTGGCGATGTTGCGCTTGATACAAAACACTGTCAATGAATTCGATGGCTAGTTCGGCTGTGAACACATTGACATATGCCAATCTGATGTCAAAATTTGGCGTCGCCAAGTTTAGTCGAATCAGAGTCATCAAAGTATGAAAATATCTAAGTTAATCGTTACACCTGTCGCAACTCATGATCAACCGTTGCTCAACAGTACGGGTGTTCATGAATCGTATCGTGAACGGACTATCATTCAAATCGAAACGTCCGATGGCTACACCGGAGTCGGTGAAACACACGGTGGAAAAGCCCCTGAAGCCGAGGCGAACCGTGATTGGATCATTGGACACGACCCTCGGCAGATGACACAGGCACGACTCAACTGGAAAGGCACGCCGCAGGGCTGGTCGGCAGTCGAGACAGCGATGTTGGACGCAGCTGCCAAGGAAGCCGATATGCCTGTGTGCGACTACATAGGAGGTCGAGCTAGGGACCGGGTCGAATGGGCAGCGTATCTTTTCTACAAATTTGCCGATGAGAACGGACAGGGTGAAATCGCTACTGGCTCGGCTCTCGATCCACAAGGATTCGTGAAGCAGGCGGAAGAGTTCGTTGAGCGATACGGATTCAAAGCGCTAAAGATCAAAGGCGGGTTCTTCGAGCCAGATGTCGATATCGAGACGTTCCGTTTATTGCGCAAGCGATTCCCGAAGCAAGACGGCTACGAGATTCGGATCGATCCGAACGCCGTGTGGACTATCGAAACTTCGATTCGAGTTGCCAAAGCGATCGAAGAATATGAGCCGCAGTATCTTGAAGATCCCACCGACACTATCGCCGATCATGCTGAGCTGAAAAAGTACACGGATATCCCAACTGCCTCGAACATGTGTGTTTCCGCGTTTTCACACGTCAAGCCCAATGCTCAGATGGAAGGAATCGACGTGATATTAGGCGATCACCACCATTGGGGCGGAATTCTTGCTTACAAGGAAACTGGTGTTCTTTGTCGAGTATTGGGATGGGGATTATCTGGACACTCGAATAACTCGCTGGGCGTTTCTCAAGCAGCGATGCTTCACGCTTGTGCTGCTACACCAGAATTGGCGTACCAGCCTGATACTCACTATCCGTGGACCGATACTGATGGCGACATCATCAAAGGCGGAAAGTTGCAGTTCGTTGATGGTTTCATGGAAGTTCCTGATGCACCCGGTTTGGGAGTTGAGATCGATGAAGATGCGCTTGCCGAACGGAATGAAGCACTCATACAGGGCGCACCGAGCAATCGAAAAGAAATGATTCTGGATATCGACCCAACGGCAGTGCCTCGAGATGGATCGTGGACGGGTTATAACTTCCCCAATTACGCCAAGCCAAGATGGTAGGATTCGTTCTGTAAATCATCATTTTCAGAGAATTCATACAGAAATAAAGGGCTGACCATCGATGCAGAGATCGCTGTTCTAAGGTTTTTGCACATCTTGCCGGGAGCTGTCGAGGTAGGAAAAGCAGTGTATTTTAGAGTGGATTGGGCAGCCAATACTAGCAAAAACCGGGTCCCCACATACTCCTACTTTAATGTCGAATATGCTGGAGCCATTGATGATTGTTCTGAAGTGATCAGCAATTTTGACGATTATGTTCGGTGTGATCATGGCTTTCCGGGTGCGAGAGCCGCTGTTGGATTTCCTCTGGTCTATCGATTGGAAACGATGATCAGGCTCGGTTTCGTGATTTCAATAATCGCTTATGGAATCGGAAACGTCTCCAGAATGAGCAACAAGGAGATGGGTGACATTGGCAATAGCCTTACCGGCCCACCAACTCCTGATCAGGCTGGCGAAATGGCCAAGCTTCGAGACCATGGGAGCTTATTGGCTAGAATCGCTTCAATCGGAGTAGTGATAGCGGTTGCTTGTATGACTCTTGCGCAGTACTTTTACCAACTCTTACCAGTTAGCAATATAGAAAGATCGAATTGGACGTCGGTTTAGTAACAACGCGGATCATCCACATCATTGCAGGTTCGTTTTGGATGGGCTCTGCGATATATCTTGCAGTGCTTCTCGAACCCCGCATTCGCGCTACGTCTGGTGATCTTGAACGGCAGCTTATGAATAAAACAAGCAAGCTGAATAGTCTTTGGATTACTAGTGCTGCAGTAGTTACGATGCTGAGCGGATTCGCACTTGTATCAACCACCCCAGGGCGCAGCATGTCTGACATCGGCTCTGGTAGTTGGGGAACGATGATTTTGATCGGGATTATGACGTCAGTGACAGCTTTCTTAGTCTCCGGGGCTGCGGGCGCATTCACTGCCAAATTGCGTCGAGGGTTAGAGTCGAGCGAAGCCGATGAAGATGAACTCGCTATGTACCGATCCAAGCTGACGCTGCTTGGATATCTCAACGCCATTCTCGTTGTGATAGCGGTCAGCACCATGGCAACTGCCCGGTACGCCTAGCCTACGTACGGCTCGGTGAGAGATCGTCATATGGATACTAAGCTAGACGTAAAGCCCGAGCTGTCCGCCGCCGAGCAAGAACAGGCTTGCAGGATTCTCACCTCCCGCTCGTCGCTGCTGACCGGGATTATTCGTTGTTGATGGATCGAAGCTCGACATTAGTCGAAACCCATTTGGCGAGTAGCGTTCAGCCACTGCGATGGCTTGCCTCGACGTTTCGAGTATCTGCCCTGAACCCCACAGTTCGCGTTGTGACATTGCGGTGCTCGGGGCAATGCTGGCAGCAAACGGGCTTTCATCAACGTCGTACTCAACGACCGAGGTCAACTTTGTGCGATCTAGCGACGATTTCTGGACTGCTGACTGGAGCTGTCTAGACGTTCCAGACACAATGTGAATGTGAGCATGGGGTTGGCTCTGATGGGCTTGTAGCCCGAAGTTGGATATGGCGCGGTAACCTTCATCCCCGCCGTGTTTGTCGCCCATTTCAAGCGCAAGACGGGCGGCGTCGATCAAAACGTCAGACGACCACAAGTCCTGTTGTGTGTGATGTTGCGTTGGGACGATCAATAACATGACTCGCTCCCATTTCAGCCGATTGTGGAAGCAACTGACATGCGAGTCTCCAGTCGGGCGTGACTCCCATTTCGCCTCAATGTCACCCTCTATAATCGAGCAAAATGTGCAGCCGTCGATTCCGCTAACAGGAAGTTCGAAATTCACTTGCGAGGGTATTTTCTGCCTGTCGATCTAGGCCGGGGTGCAGCACCACGATGGCGGAAGTCGGGAGCAGTTAAATATCGCTCGGCGACGACGTTCGCATCACTGAGTCGAGAGATGATCGAATCCGAATATCGAGACACCGACCGCGACTCGGTCGTGCTCATCATTTCGATTGCCGTTCGGCTGGTGAACACTGTAGGACTCATCGAGTCGTGTCGATGAACGATTAGCTGGTAAAGCTTCTCCTCGGCCCAGGCAGTAGAGGCTTCGGCACCGAAATCGTCTAGGATCAAAATATCGGCATCACGTACCTGCCGGAACGCGTTGTCAAAAGAGTTGCCCCCGCCTGAACCGTACGACCGTCGAAGATCATCAAGCAAGTCAGGCACGAAGCGGAACAGTACTTCTCGACCTTGGGCGATGCTCTCGCCGACGATAGATGCTGCAAGATGAGTCTTGCCAACGCCTGTAGGGCCTGCCAGATAGATCCATCCTGAAGGATGCTCGGTAAACACCTTCGCTGCTGCGTGCGCCTCCGACAGCGACTGTCGTTGGGCTGAGGTTGCACCGGCTGCGCCTTTGGTTGTGAAGCTGTCGAACGTCATTGCTTCAGAAAGCCGAGTTTCAAGCCCTGAGTCGCGTATATCTGGCATCCCACTACCGGCTTTGATGTTAACTACTTTTGAGAAATACGGATCGCCAAGACGTGTGCGAAGACGGTCGCCCAATTCATCGAACCGAGTTCCAGTCGTTACCAGCGTCGGAAGTCGGCGATTGAATCGATGAGTGAGAATTTGATCGAGCTTTTCGTCGGCCCATGCTGTGGACGACTGTGCTCCTAGATCATCGAGAATAAGAATCGGAGCTTCAATTGCTTGCAAGAATATTTCGTCGTATTGGGCTCCGATGGCTGGGTCGAATGCAGATCGCAAGTGATCCAATAGGTCGGGCACTGAAACAAATCGAACCGGCTGGTCGGCTTCAACAAGAGCGTTCCCGACTGCGGCAGCCAAATGAGTTTTTCCTGTGCCCGACGGCCCGCAAAGAACTAGCCAACCCTGTAAATCTGTGACAAATCGTTGAGCGGCATGGTACGCCTCACGGAAGCTAGATGGCTCGGAGAATGTGTCGCGGGTACCGAGTTCAACCGTGTCAAAGGTGAGACGTTCTAACGGTCCCAAGTCGGAATACTGTCTAATGCGATCTGATGATTTAACGCCCCACACGCGTTCCTGACATCCGCAAGGGATTACTGTCCGAGCTGAAGCCGGAGCATTTTCACTTGGAGCAGAAATAAACCACCGTCTGTCGTCACAGATGTCGCAGTGACTCTCGGCACTAATTGGCTCCTCGAGCTCGTTGTCGCTTGAGGTACTCCTCGTAGAACTGGTCTGACCGATCCTCTTGAAGATCTCGTTCAGTGGTTCCATACGATCCATCGTCAAGTTCCTCGGGTCTTCCTTCTGTCGCCCATCTGCGAAGAATGGCGGCTATATAGTTCCAGTTGCGGGCGTTGGCTTCAACTGCGTATCGAATTGCTAGAATCACCTCATCCTCGGGGTGTTGTTCCAACGCTTCGTGAATGTTTTCAGCAACTATGGGCGTGACAGAAGCTATGTTCTGTTCGTAGAACGTTACTGCATCTTGCTTAGGCTTCGCAGATTCAGTGTCTGCCCATGTTTCAGCGGGTTTACGTGCCTTGATCATTGGATCAACACCCTGCCGAACGAGTGCTCTTCGCACTGGCTCAGTATTTAGCAGTATTCGTCTTTGCACGGTTCCTTCATCGACTACCAGCAATATTCCTCGTTCTACTGCTGAATTTATCGACTTTTCCACTATCTCTTCAAGCTGCGGTCCTGAGGATTCGAGCATTGATGCTACCGTCCTATCCGACAGTAAATCGTCGAAGCCGATCGATGCCGGGACCTTACGTAGCTTGTGCAATCCATGAACTGTTCGTAGTACCACTTTCAGTTCGTCGAGAGAGTCGATCTCTTCCAAAAGCGAGGCTAAGAGTGGATTTGGAACTGGTGTGAACTGAACCCCGCGTGGGAAGCCGCCTTTCACCGAACTGCCCCTGATTGATGTGCGTAAGTCTGAGAACTTTGCGGGGCGAACGAAAGTTCTTCGAACACACCAACTGAATCACGGACACGCATTTCTACTTCGTCAGTTGGGCCGTTTCTGTGTTTTGCGATGATCAATGACGCACGGTCACGTGGAAACGGCTGGGTTGGATTAGCCTTGTTCCATTCTTCTTCGGTAATGAACTTGTCTTCTCTGTGGATAAACATCACGACATCTGCATCTTGTTCAATCGAACCTGACTCTCGAAGGTCAGAAAGCATAGGTCGGTGGGAAGTACGGTGTTCGACGGCACGACTAAGCTGTGAAATGGCGACGACTGGAATGTGTAAGTCACGTGCCATTCCCTTCATCTGCCTCGAAATCTCGGATACTTCTTGCGCACGGTTGCCTTCACGTCCGCCGGAGGATCCACCATTTATGAGCTGCATATAGTCGACGATCAAAAGGTCGAGGCCGTGAGTCATTTGTAAACGTCGTGCCTTGCCGCGCATTTCAGCAACGGTCTGGAACGGAGTGTCGTCAACGTAGATCGTTAAGTCAGAAAGTAGACCGATCGAGTTGATGACTTGATCTTCTTCACTGGGCGACTGAATCCTGTTTCGAATCTGCTGCATATTCACCCGAGACTGAGCAGCCAACAGTCGCATAGCGATCTGGTCGCGTCCCATTTCGAGCGAGAAGATGCCTACCCGAAACCCCGCCTTTGCGGCGCTCAGAGTGAAGTTGAGACCCATCATCGATTTACCAACAGAAGGTCGCGCCGCAAGCACTACCATGTCGGATCGTTGTAATCCGCCGACGAGCAGTTCGTCGAGGCGTTTGTAGCCGGTGAGGATCGGTGATGTGTTTTGTTCGCCATCGACTTGGTCGAGCGGCGAGGATTCTTCAAGATATGGGGTGAGTGAATCGGCTAACGGAACGAAGTCGCGGTTTTGTGCGCCCTGCCTGATGCCAAACAGGGCGTCCTCAGCGGCTGAGAGAGCGACGTCTACGTCAGGATCGTCGTTATAGCCGATGTCTGCGATCTCCGCTGCGGCGGCGATCAACCGGCGCATCGTGGCGGTGCGGTGGACCAGATTGGCGTAGTGCTCGATATGAACCGACGTTGGCGTCACTTCTACTAGGTGAGAAAGATACGAAGCTCCTCCTACAGATTCGAGGAGGTCTTTGTGATCGAGCTCGTGAGTGACGGTTACCTGGTTGATCGCTTCGTCACGTTGGAAGAGGTCATAGCAAACTTCGAACGTTTGACGGTTGATCTCTCGATAAAAATCCTCAGCCGAAAGAAAGCCTGCGATCTGTGTGATCGTCATACCGTCGATGAGGATCGATCCTAGGACAGATTCCTCGGCGTGTAAATCGTGTGGGGGAAGGCGGTCTGCTTGCATTTAGTGACGTTTTTAGCTGCCGTAGCGGCTATTCAGAAATCCATGGGAAACTCAAGAAAGTGAGAGTGGAATATACACTCATTCGACTGGGATATAGAAGTCTCAACAGGCGCTAAATCGACCTGAAGATATCCACAGGTTATCCACACCCCAGTTCAACTCAAAGCGTCGGGGTCACATTCGGTCGGTTAAAAACAATTGCCAGGAGCGTGTAGCCCCCGGCAATTTTGGAATCAGTATGTGACGGCAGGATTACTCTTCGGACTTCTCTTCCGAATCGTCGGCAGTGTCGTCTGAATCTGTTTCGCCTTGGGCGTCATCAGATTTCGCTGAACTGTCCGAAGCACCAGACTGGATATCAGCTTCCGCAGCTGCAAGAACATCCTCGAATGACGGGTCGAGAACGTCGGTGTCCGCTTCGGTCATCTGGGCCTGAGCTTCTTCCATCTGACGGTTGAGTTCGATGGAGGCATCGTCGGCAACTACTTCAATGACGAGAGTAGCTGTAACGCCCTCAACGAATCGCGCTGGAACCTTGTATTCACCGACAGTGCGGATCGGAGCAGGAATAAGAATTCCTCTTCGATCGATCTCCCGCTCGGTCATTTCAGAAACCTTGGCGGCGATCATGGTGTTGGTAACAGAACCGTAAAGGCGGCCAGTTGGTCCCGTGCGCACGTCAATTCGAACCTTCTGGTCCTTAAGTGCGTCTGCAACTTCCTGCCATTCCTTGGCTTCAACGAGTCGTCGGTCTTCAGCCTGTCCTCGAAGAGCTGATGCTCGTCGAAGTTCATGTTCTGTAGCCTGAACGGCTAGGCCTTGTGGGATCAGGAAGTTTCGTGCGAAGCCAAGTTTGACATCTTTTACATCACCGGCTCGGGCGGTAGGACGTAGATCCTGTAGAAATAGAACTTTCACTTGTTCATCACCTTGGAGTCCAACGGTAGGTTTTGCGCTGAAAAACAGCGGATCGGCATGCCGACCCAGTCTCGTATTACGCTACGCGACTGCCGTCACACTCACTGTGCTATATGTTGGTTTTTCGAACAAATAAATTTGAGCTAATGCTCGGATGCTCGTGAGCCAACTAATTAAAAGTACAACATCGAAGTGGTCAGGGCTAGCTATGTTTTTCGCTTTTTAACAACGATCTGAAAGTGTTCGTGTCGTCTTGTAGTGATCTATATTCTTTACATTCCTGAACCCAGCACGGTGTTCAGTGAATTTTGAAAGGCACCTAAACGTGAACTCCGATTCGATATTTCACACTGGACTTGGCGATCCTGAAGGACCGGTTCTACTTCCGACAGGGGAGTGGGGCCTGGTTGAAATGACACCCGAAACAGGCTGCGTTTCAGTGGTTTCTCCTGATGGCGGATCGAGGCGAGTCATTGTGAAAACTGGACGTCCGAACGGTATGGCTCAAGATAGTTCGGGTTCACTGTGGGTTGCTGAATCGATGAATCCACCGTCGTTGCTCAAGGTCGAATTAGACGGCAGGAACGAAGTGATGATGACTGAAGGAGACGGCATCGAGTTTATGTTTCCTAACGATTTGGCGTTTGGTCCCGACGGTGTGCTGTACATGACCGATTCGGGAGTTCACCGAGGGCCATTCGTGAAGGCTTGCGAGGAAGGCCGTACCGACTTTCCGATCGATGGCAAGCTATTTCGCATCGATCTCGAAGATATGACAGCTTCCGTGCTCGACGACGGCCTTCAGTTCGCTAATGGTCTAGCGTTTGGTGTTGATCGAGCTCTATACGTAACAGCGACCATTACAGGCATGCTCTATCGATACGAGTGGAACGATGATGGCACCCTAGGCTCAAGGGAAGATTTTGCCGATCTTGTCGATCGTTCCCAGCCGCTAGGATTCACGGGTGGCGATGGTATAGCCGTTGGCGAGAACGGTTACTTCTACTGTGCCGTGGTTGGCCAAGGTGATGTGACGGTGGTCGATACTGACGGATACATAGTCGAGCGAATTAACGTTGGTGGGGACCAACCGACAAACGTTGCGTTCGGTCCGAAGGGAAGCGGCGATATATACGTCACCGTCAAAGACGCGGGAACGGTAGAGCGATATCATGTCGGTGTCGACGGGCTGGCATTGCTCCCTTCGAAGTAAAGTACCGAAATATCGACGACTACGCCTTAGGATCGATCGGTTCAGTTTCGGATGCTTCGTCGAAACTACCACTGGCTCGGCTCAAGAACAGATTCATCGCTGATGCTGCGGCTTCAGGATTGTCCTTCGCTGGAAAGTCACCGCAGTTTTCTGGTTCGATCAATGTCGAATTTTTAAGCGACTCATGCATTTTTACGGCTGCCGCGTGTGATAGTGATTTGCCTTGTCGGCCTCGTAAGACCAAAGTCGATATTTCGTGCATCTCAGCCACCTGGTCGGTATCGATTTCACCGTCGCATACGATGATTCCGGCTGCAGCTGCAGGTGCAATAGCGACAAGGTTACTGGCGATATCAACCGCTGGTTGTCCTTGCGCCATAACCAAAACCGGTTCGCCAATCTCCCAAGTGAGCATCAACAATTCAAGGCTCGATGAAACGTTTGCCAGAATCGAGGCGTGGGTAGGGGCGAGAAACGCGACGAAGTCGTTCCAATCGACTGCCGAGCTACTCGGTGCAACTATCACTAGCGGTTGAGCGTCGTCGCTGCCCTCCCAAGCTTGGATCTTGATATGCGATCCCGATTGCAATGTCACTGAGACTTCTTCGAAGTCGGCCATTTTCAGCTTGTCCTGTACACCCGTACATTAATTCTTGGATGCGAATAGTATCTCGCCTACTGGCATATGCACTAGCTAAAAGAGATCAATCCGTTGCTAACTGGGTGCGAGTGTCGTTCTCTCAGGGTATATTGGCTCGACAACCTAAAAGAGAATCGTAATGTGTTCTATTTATGAATTTACGAGACTCTAGATTTCAAACTTCAGAAGGACGTATCTAAACGTGACTACAAACGATTGGGGATCGATCTACAAAGAAATGGGAGCGAAGCCAGTAATAAACGCGACTGGCAGCGTTACATTACTCGGTGGTTCGACTCCTGTTCCAGAAGTTAAAGCCGCTATGGATGCTGCAGATTCTGCATTTATTCCGCTGATGGAACTTGAACAGGTTGCGGGCGACCGTATTGCCGAAATGCTCGATGTTCCAGCGGCGTACATTACGTCGGGTGCAGGATCGGCATTAACACTTGCTACTGCGGCATTTATGGCGGGAACTGACGATGCAAAAATTGAACAGCTACCCGACACGACAGGGATGCCGAACGAAATTCTGATTCAAAAGCGTCAGCGTTACTGGTACGACAGGTGTCTCGAACTCGCCGGAGCGAAGCTGGTAGAGTTTGGCGATGAGAATGGCACGACTGAGGAAGACCTCAAAAATGCCATCAACGAACGAACTGCGGCCGTTCATTATGTTGTCTACGAACAGAAGCCGACTGATCCGAATGTTCTGACTCTTGAACAGGTTCTAGAAATTACCCATGCAGCAGGAAAACCTGTTTCAGTCGATGCGGCAGGTCAGATCTACCCTCTAGAGAATTTCGGTAAGTACGTGAGGATGGGAGCCGACTTCCAGTGTATCGCAGCTAAATACATGGGCGCACCGCATTCGACGGGGTTTGCTCTCGGTACCAAGGAAGTCATCGACGCTATTGGTCGACATTCATTTGTAGGTTACGAGGGCAGGCGAGTACGTGGAATAGGTCGTCCGCAGAAGATCGACCGACAGGAAATCATGGGAGTCGTCGCTGCCGTAGATCGCTGGCTCACGATAAATCATGAAGATCGATTAGCGTATGCGGAGAGTCAGTCTCAAGCGATATTGAAGCCCCTTCAGGGTATTCCCGGAGTCAAAGCCGAACTCAATACCAACATCATGGGACACCAGCCATTTGGCGCGATTGTGAGCATTGATCCCGCCATTATTGGATTTACGATCGATGATCTAGTCCAGAAACTACAAGATGGCGACCCTTCGATTTGGACCCGTGTGTCATTGGAAGCACCCCAGATCGAAATTCATGTTTTTGGCATGAGCGAAGGACAACCCGAATTGGTCGGTAATGCAATTGCCGATGCCGTGAAGGGTTAGCCCTAGTTTCGAACAACTTTGATAATGCGCCCGGTCGGTATGGCCGGGCGTTTTTCGTCTGAAAAGATGACAATAGCGACACCAGTTTGCAGACTGTCATAAGACCCGAGCAACAGTAGCAGGAGAAGATCTAGTGGCAGTCGAAACCGTTGGAGTGATGAGCCCCGGAGACATGGGGAGTGGCGTTGGTGGGGTACTAAAGAAGAACGGCCTGAGGGTTATCACTGCACTCAATGGTCGAAGCGATGACTCGAAGCAGCGAGCATCTGAACAAGGATTTATAGATGTTGGGTCGCTTGATGAACTGGTAATCCAATCAGATCTCATCTTGTCGATACTTGTGCCATCTGAAGCATTGTCGTTTGCTCAAAATATCGCCGAGTCAATTGTTCGTACCGATTCTCAAGTAGCGGTTGCCGACTGCAATGCTGTTTCACCCGCTACTGGGATAAAAATTGCCGAAATCATCTCTGCTGCTGGCGGTAAATTCGTCGATGCAGGGATCATTGGTGGATCGCCGCGTGCCGGAGCTGTTCCCCGTTTTTACGCCTCAGGCAAACACGCTGGAATTCTCGCCGAGCTAGACGGCAAGGGAATTTCAGTGCCTGTTATGGATGGCCCAATTGGTAGCGCTTCGGGTCTCAAAATGGTCTACGCTGCGCTGACCAAAGGCACTGCTGCTCTCTACGCATCGACGTTAATGACTGCAAAGTCACTTGATCTATATGAAGATCTGATTGGTGAGTTGGAGCAGAGCCAAGCAGGTACTCTTGCTGCAATGAATAGCGTGAATACAGTTTCTTCTAAGGCGTTCCGCTGGATTGGTGAGATGGACGAGATTGCCGCCACGTTCGGTGACGCTGGCACAACGTCGAAGATCCACGAGGGAGCTTCCGAAACGTTCCAGCAAATCGCTGTCTCATCGATTGGCCATGAACGTGTCGATTCGATCGACAAAAGCCGTTCGCTAGAGGATTCGATTGCCGCAATGCTGAAGAGAGCTGATTAGATGGAAAATATGTCATCACGAAAACTTGCGCTAACCGTCTTTTTTGCATCAGTTGTCATCAACGCCGCACTCGGAATATTTTCGCTGTTCTCCGGAGATTTCGGCGAACTTCAAGGCAAAGTATTAATGACATCTCTGAGTGTTTCGGCAGCTAGCGTGTTATTGCTGTCGATGTTCCCCGCACGGGAAAAAGAGTTGTTGGGACCGGTTCCGACAGTCGGTATGGCTCTTTCAGTGCTTGGGTTCGGAATGTTGGTTGTCCTTGTATGGACAGAGTTCAATGCAGACAATCTTGGACGACTTGCAGCAAGTGTTCTTACGTTTGCAGTGGCGGCCGGTTATGCGTCGCTTGTAGCGTTGGCAATCGTTCACCAAAAATTTCGCAACATAGTCAACGCTGCTTTCGGATTAGCCGCTGTGCTTTCGGTGCTCATCGTCGGATCTCTCTGGAGTGAACCCGAGGGAGACATTATGCTTCGACTAATGGGAGTGATATCGATATTGCTGGCCGCGGCGACTGTGTCGATACCGGTGCTGCAGAGGCTAAACCGCTTGGTGATCAATGATGCTGAATCAATTGTCGAGCGACAGTACACGCATGTGTATCTCGACCAGCAGCCGACGATTTGTCTCAATTGTGGGAACGCTGGAATAGATATTGCAGAGAACGGTACTTACGAATGTGAGTCGTGTGACGGTCGGTACCGGGTCGAAATACCCGGGTAGATTCACCCGTTCTGATTTGGGCGAATCAGCTAGTCAAAGTGAACGGACGGGTTGCGATAACCAAACGTAAGAGCTGTTACTATCCAGCTTCGATCTGAGACTTCAGATTATCGGTAATTACTTTGAACTCGGCAGCGACTTCGTCAGATTCAAGAGAAGCTGGTCGCTGTGAATTCGTATATTCAGCGCTCATTGTGAGTGCGCCCAAGAACGGCAGTTCCATCTCTTCAGCAAGAGCCTTGCCACCGCCGGTTCCAAATACTCCGCCTGATAGGTTTTCGACAATTCCGAAGACCTTCAAGTTCATCTTCTTGATCATGTTGATCGAGCGTTTAGCATCGAGAACAGCAAGCTCGTGCGGAGTAGTGACAATCACAAATCCGTCGAGGTTGAGAGTCTGCATGACCGTAAGTGGGGCGTCAGACGTTCCTGGAGGAAGATCGACAACCATGTAATCGGGATCACCCCACTCGGTCGAGTGGAGGAACTGGTTGATAGCGTTATGAATCATCGGGCCACGCCAAACGATTGCTTCATCTTCGTTGTCTTGGAAGAACGCCATAGACATGACCTTCACACCAAAGCGGGATGGCGGAACCAACTTTTCACCGTTCTGGATCGGACCTTCTGAGATCCTGAGAACCCGCGTCACGTTAGGGCAGTCGATATCGCAATCGAACAGTGCGACGTCGTTTTCTTGCAAAGCAAGTGTCACCGCTAGGTTGGTGGCAACGGTCGTTTTACCAACTCCACCCTTACCTGAATAAACCCCGACTCGAACGCCAATACCTTCGAGCGATTCAGAAACTTTTCGTCGCTCCTGAAAGTTTGCACGCACCTGTGCAAGTCGGGCTTCTTCTTGAGGGGTTAGTTTTCGAGGTGACGACATATTTTTGGGTCAGGAAACTTTTAGTCGCGGCAAACCGCAGATTAGTAGATACGAGTAGAGCGAACTGTTTTAGTCGATGCCCAAAAGACGCTTGCCGTCTTCGGTAATCATGTCGGGGGTCCAAGGGGGGTCGAACACAACATCAACCTGCACATCTTCCACGTCGTCGATCTCAGCAATTCGCCATTCTGCCTGCTGAGCGATGTAAGGCCCCATGCCGCAACCGGGGGCGGTCAGCGTCATCTCGACGTGAACATCTCCATCGGCAACTTCGACTGTGTAGATCAGCCCGAGATCGACAACGTTGACCGGGATTTCCGGGTCGTAAACGTCGCGTAGTGCCTCGAGAACGATCTCTTGTTCTAGTACTGCATCGTCGGCCATTAGTTTCTCCGAGAGCCATGGTAAATACGGTTCGCCACGGCAGCCAAATCAGAATCAAACAGATATTAGTCTACCAGAGAGGTAAGGAATTTTTGGCATGAGGGAGCTAGGATTTTTGACGCGATCAAATAATCAATACGTCGGATGGGTGAAGGGTTGACCGCCAACGTGATTGGCAGAAGCAATTGCTAGTCAGCCCTAACTATCTCTTCTGGTACACCGTCGGCTGTTGCGGGGGCTAGTTCTACAGCAGTATCTGGTTCGGGGTCGATCGATTTCGAGCCATCCATATCGACGAGCACTTTGCGTATATCGACCACCTGATCTCGAAGCAGAGCAGCCTTTTCGAACTCGAGGTCTCGGGCAGCTTTCTTCATCTGCTTTTCCAGATCCTTCAAGAGCCTGAGTAGATCGTTCTTCGGCAATGCAGATGGCGTGATGTAAGGAGTCTTGGTCTCAGCGACTTGTCTGACCTGAGTCGTAATGTCCTTGACTGCCTTGACAATAGAAGTAGGCGTGATCGAGTTGGCATCATTGTGCGCCTTCTGAATCTTGCGTCGTCGGTCGGTTTCATCCATAGCGAACTTCATCGATTTCGTGATCTTGTCGGCGTACATGACAACCTTGCCTTCGACGTGACGTGCTGCTCGGCCGATGGTCTGAACCAGTGAAGTGCTTGAACGCAGGTAGCCCTCTTTATCCGCGTCGAGAATTGCGACCAACGACACCTCTGGCAGATCAAGTCCCTCACGAAGCAGGTTGATTCCAACTACTACATCGTAAACACCCAGTCGTAAATCTCGGAGAATCTCCGTGCGCTCCAAAGTCTGAATATCGGAATGGAGATACTGCACTCGAATTCCGAGTTCCCGTAGATAGTCGGAAAGCTCTTCCGCCATACGCTTGGTCAGCGTCGTTACAAGTACTCGTTCGTGCTTAGCGGTGGTCGCTTGAATTCGTTCGAGTAGATTGTCGATCTGGCCTTCGGTCGGCTCCATGATGATCTCAGGATCGATCAAACCGGTAGGTCTAATCACCTGCTCGACGCGACGATCTTCGTGTGCCGCCTCGTAAGGACCCGGCGTGGCAGAGACATAAACGATCTGCTTTACTCGATCTTCAAATTCTTCGAATGCAAGAGGACGGTTGTCCATCGCAGAAGGCAGTCGGAACCCGTAATCGACCAGACTCGTCTTACGGGCGAAGTCGCCTTTGTACATTCCGTTGATCTGCGGGAGCGTGATGTGCGATTCGTCGATGAAAATTACGAAATCGTCAGGGAAGTAGTCCAACAACGTCCACGGAGCCGAACCCGGGGGACGTCGACCAAGCGGACGCGAATAGTTCTCGATTCCAGGACAGGAACCGGTTTCCTTGAGCATTTCAAGATCGAAGTTCGTCCGTTGTTCCAAACGCTGTGCTTCGACGAGTTTCCCGTTCGAACGTAGTACGTCAAGTCGCACGCCAAGTTCGTTTTCGATGTCCTGTAAAGCCTCTTTTAGTTCGTCTTCTGGAGTTACGAAGTGCTTGCCAGGGAATATATCTATGTGATCGAGTTCAGCGAGGATCTCGCCAGTAAGCGGGTCGAGCTCGATGATGCGTTCGATTTCGTCGCCGAAGAACTGCACCCGAATCGCCAGCTCTTCGTAAGCCGGCATGATTTCGAGCGTGTCACCACGAAGACGGAATCGACCTCGAACCATCTCCATGTCGTTTCGTTCGTAGTACATATCGATGAGGTTGCGTACGACTTTGCGAAGTCCGGGCTCTTCGCCTTTGCGCAGATTGAGAACGACTGAACGATATTCCTCGGGAGATCCGAGACCGTAAATGCACGAAACACTAGCGACGATTAGCGTGTCGCGGCGGGTCAATAACGCTCTTGTTGCAGCATGCCTGAGACGGTCGATCTCTTCGTTAACGTCAGATTCCTTCTCGATGTAGGTATCCGACTGCGGGATATATGCTTCGGGCTGGTAGTAGTCGTAGTAGCTAACGAAGTACTGCACCGAGTTGTTCGGGAAGAAATCTTGGAACTCGGACGACAGCTGTGCCGCCAGCGTCTTATTGTGAGCAATAACGAGGGTAGGGCGTTGAACTTCTTCAACGATCTTTGCCATCGTGAACGTCTTGCCGGAGCCAGTGACGCCGAGCAGGGTCTGATGTTTTAGCTCATCGTTGAGCCCGGCTGACAGGTCGCGTATCGCCGCGGGCTGGTCACCTGTCGGCTCGAAATCGGCATCGATCTCAAATCGACCTTTAATTTTCGGATTAGGCATTCTCGAATTCTACCTCCTGAACCGTCAGGGTTGAACTGTGAATGTCACTAGCCGCATACCATAGCTGACCGGTGCCGGCGCTTAGATGAAGACTAGACGTCGTCCCAATTCTTTGGAATCTGCGGGATCTCCCAAAGAATGTCGGGGCGCCAATCGCCCCAGGCGCTGTTGAACGGTTTGCGGTTTTCCGCCACCGTTTGCAGAGCTTGGGCGGCAGCGTCACGAACTTTCTGGGCCTCGAACTCGGTGAAAATCCCTGCTTCGATCGCCTCGGCGAATTCATCCTCATCTTTGTATCGCCACGTCTTGCGATCGGGCTGAACCACGACATCGAGGAACATATCGAAAGTGTCGAATCCGATGCTTGTTCGCTTGTAAGGGGCATCGATATTGATGTACCAGCTCCGTACTTCGTTCATCTGAGGTTCCCAGAAAACCCAAAGCGACCACATCAATCGGGGATTCTTTATCCGAAGAGTTCCCGAGGTGTGCCAGTTTCGTTTTGCCATGGTCCATTTTTTGGCGGCCATAGATTCTGCACTCAGATGCCCCCTGCCGTTGTCGACTTCGTCTGAAGTATTGGTCACTCCGTTCAGTACGAGCGTGTCGAGCGGTAGCCATGTCGCTACTAGTTCTGGAGAGTCGACCACGACGATCGACGGGAATACGGTTTGCACGCGATCTCCGAACACATTGCGGACCACAATGTGCTGTCCAGTTTCGAATCGGGTGGGAGGAATCATTCGTCTTTGATTATTTCTATGTTTCCGTCGGAGTGTAGACCATTGGCGCATTATGCCTGTTGTGACAACATGCTCATCTGCAAAATACTGAGCGGAGTTTATAGATGACGAACCTGAAAGTTGTAATTGGAACTGACCACGTGGGCACTCAATATGCCGACGAGTTGATCGATTCCTTCCCTGATATCGAGTTCGTGATAGCCTACGATTCAGCTGACCACGTCGAAGCAATCAAAGGTGCTGATGCCTTCTTTGGCTGGCCTAATGACGAAGCGTTCGCCGCAGCCGATCAGCTGAGGTGGATCGCTTGCCCTGGTATGGGAATCGACAAGATAGTCGCCTACCAGAACATCGTCGATTCCGATGTGCCAATCACCAATGCTCCCGGCACGCATGTCACTTCAATGGGTGACCACGTGATCGGTGCGATGGTCGGTCTGACTCACCGTTTTCAGGAAGCATTTGAAGATCGCCAGAAAAAGACGTGGGATACCGAGAAGTACGCTTCACGCATTACTGAAATTACTGGAACAACGGTCGGTATTTTGGGACTCGGTGCGATAGGTCGGGCGGTTGCCGAACGGGTGTCGGCATTTGGCACAACGACGTACGCAATCGACCCTGCGCCTTCGAACGTTCCTGCAACCATCAAAGAATGCTGGGATTTAGATCGTCTTGACGATCTGGCGAAAGTATCTGACTTCCTAGTGATCGCAGCTCCGGTGCTTGATACAACGCGAAACTCCATCGACGCACGC
Organism: Chloroflexota bacterium; assembly: GCA_018673955.1. Taxonomy (GTDB): domain Bacteria; phylum Chloroflexota; class Dehalococcoidia; order Lucifugimonadales; family Lucifugimonadaceae; genus Lucifugimonas. Next base: position 46,208 of record JABHBJ010000007.1, read on the forward strand.
CGAATCGCAATGATGCCCAAGGGCAGCTACATTATCGTGATTTCACGTGGTGAAATTGTTGATGAGGATGCAATGTGCGATGCGCTAGAATCGGGACATCTTGCTGGTGCAGCACTCGATGCTACCGCAGTCGAACCGTTGGCTGACGATTCACGATTGTGGATGCTGCCAAACGTAATTCTTACACCACATTCTTCAGCGCTTACGCCTGAGCTATACGAAATGCGACGACAGGCGTTCAAGTCGAATCTACATCGTTTTGCTGCAGGTGTAGAGCTTCAGAATATCTGCAACAAGACAGCAGGATTCTAGGTTCTGTCTGGTTGGCCGATATGAACGAGCTGAGGCGATTAATCCGCTGATTGGTCGCCTCAGCTCATATCGAAACTAGTCTGATGTCTTGTGCCGGGCGAGCACGACGATCTCGTCGCTTTCCTCGTCTAGCTCGCCGCCTTCGAAATCGCCCCACATCTCGATAACTTCCAAGCCGACTCGATCGCATAGGGCGATGATCTGCTCGGGGTACAGGAAACGAACAACAACTTCGAGGTCTTGTCGCCTAAGAATCTCACCTTTCGGATCAAGCTCTTCAGCAATCTGAACACCGTGATTTAATTGTGATTCTAGATCGAAACGATTCTTTGCCGTTAGAACGTATCGACCACCATCGGGCTTATCTACAACCTCTAAAAGGAACTCTTCGTCAGGATCATCGGCGAGCATTTCGGGGTCGGGATAGAACAGGTTGAACGCCATCGTTCCGTCTGGTGCCAAATGCTTTGCAGCGCAACATAGCGTACCGATCTGTTCAGCCTCGGTCGTTGCGAGTAATAACGTTCGCGCCGGGATAGTCACAACTGGAAACAGTCGTTTCAAATCGAAATCACGCATGTCAGCCTGAATCAGTCGAAGGCTGCCATCAAGCGGTGCTACGTCTAGGGCGTTCTGCTGTGCGACCTTGAGCATTGGTTCGAAAAGATCGATCCCAACGACTTCCATTCCCTGTTGAGCGAGCGGCAGGGCAATACGCCCTGTACCAACACCAATTTCCAAAACAGGCCCGCCAGAAGCCTTGCAAAGTCCGTGATAGAAATCGATATCTCCGGGGTCAGCAGCCGCATAGAAAATGTCGTACCACTCGGCCCACGCCACGTAGTCCATCGTCACTTGTAATTGAATCCATATCCGGCCATAAAAGCCTCTAAGCCCGTCCGACGATTTCCATGAAGTGGCGACCGTAGCTGCTCATGAACGTTGGAATGTGGGTGTAGTGGTACTGAACGCCGGCTTGGGTGTTCTTCGACGCTGCCTCGGCTGCACTCGGCGTTCCTGAGGCGTGCCCGGCTGCATGAATTCTGTCGAAGGTTTCCTTGACGACTTTCTGAACATCAGGGTGTCCATTGTCACCGGGGTAACCCATTGATTGCGCTAGGTCGGTTGGTCCGATGAAGAACACGTCGATGTCAGGAACGGCGAGTATCTCATCGAGATTATCGACAGCAGCTATGTCTTCGATCTGAATACAGACGAGCATCTCTCGATTGGCGTCTTTGACGTACTCAGAAGTTGGCGATCCCCAGCCGAAATCTGCCATACGTCCTCCACCTAGTCCCCTCATGCCGTTCGGGTGGTACAGGCAGGCTTCGACAACGGCGCTGGCTTCGTCTGCGGTATTAACGTGAGGAACCTGGACACCCATGGCACCGCGATCGAGGTACTTATTGATGATCGCTGGATCGTTTTTCTCAGGTCGAACGATTGGTGTGATACCGCGAATTTCAGCAGCCATAATCATCGGACCGATGTTGTCTGGGGTAATCGACCCGTGTTCTGCATCGAGCATCACCCAGTCGAAGTTGAGTTCGCCGATCATTTCCACGATTTCGGCGGAGGGAAATTGAACCGATACCCCGTAAGCCGGTTCCCCTGACTTGATGAGATTTTTCATTCGATTCTGTCTATTTCGTTTGGTGTCTGACTGCAGCATGGTGTTTTATGTCTCTTCGCTCAATGCGATTTTCTTGCTACGGGTTGATCTGTAAACTGATGGTCTTAGGGCGATAATCTGCTAAATCGTCTTGAAGATTTCGAATTGCCTAACGTACTGGCAGTGCCATTGTCTCATCAGATGTTGACATGCCAACTGTGCGGGAAGAAAATTTTTATCTAACTCCGAATTCCGTAACGTCCGAAGTCGACTCGCTTGAGTGACTATCAGAAGGGAATTCGTTTTGGCTCTCGCATCTTTAATAGTTGAATAGGCCGCTCCACAGTGACACAGCTCGCATCTCGACAGGCAAATCTGGGTACCGAAACTGCGTTCGAAACCCTCGCAAAGGCCAAAGAGCTCGAACGGCAGGGAAAATCGATCATTCACCTCGAAATTGGTGAACCTGATTTCGATACTCCTGAGCACATCCGCTCCGCCGCCAAAAAGGCTCTCGACGACGGATTCACCCACTACGGTGCATCCGCCGGTCAGCTCGAAACCCGCCAGGCTATCGCCAAGCACCAGACCGAGCGACAGGGCTACGACGTATCGCCAGACAGCGTGATCGTCACCCCTGGTGGTAAGCCAGTCATGTTCTTCACGATAATGGCACTCATTGAAGAGGGCGACGAGGTTATTTACCCGAACCCCGGTTTCCCTATCTACGAATCGATGATCGAGTACATGGGCGGCACAGCCGTTCCGATGCAGCTGAATGAAGAGACCGGCTACAACGCCGATATCGATAAGCTCCGTTCGTTGATTACGCCTCGCACTAAGTTGATGATCGTCAACTCGCCCAACAACCCGTGTGGAAGTGTTATTCCTGAAGCAGATCTCGAGAAAATCGCTCAGATGGCTGTCGAAAATGACATCACCGTCATGTCCGACGAAATTTACAAAGACATGTACTACGGCGACGAGGTAGAGCATGTTTCTATTACGAAATTCCCCGGCATGCGCGAGCGCACGGTGATTCTCGATGGCTTCTCGAAGAGCTACGCTATGACCGGCTGGCGCTTGGGCTACGGCATCTTCCCTGAATTCCTTGTTGAGCCTGTGACCCGACTCATGACCAACAGCGTGTCTTGCACTTCAGTTCACACCCAGATGGCCGGCATTGCTGCGCTTGGAGGTTCTCAGGAATCAGTGAAGGAAATGATGAAAGAGTTCACCATCCGACGAGACATCATCGTCGAGGGGTTGAATTCACTTCCTGGAGTCACTTGCCCGACACCGAAGGGTGCTTTCTATGCGTTCCCGAACATCAAGGGAACCGGATTGAGCTCGCAGGAGTTTGCCGAGAAGGCAATGTACCAGGGTGGCGTTGCGCTGCTTTCAGGGACTGCTTTCGGTGTTTTCGGTGACGGTTACGTTCGAGTTTCGTTTGCGAACTCACGAGAGAACCTCAAAGAGGCTATTGAGCGACTCCGCAAGATTCTCTAGGTTTCGTATTTACGCTCCGCTTCGAAAATCACTTCATTCGTTGGACGTCGACTTCGCACGCCGTCATTAGGTCACGGGTGTGTGCGCGAACGATAGCTCTGAGCACATGCTGACTGGTCTGTGATTTTCGCAGCGTCCGATTCAGCGATTGCGACCGCACGTACTGATCCGATTATCGGTTTGGCGCTCGATGCAATCCTCGCAGTTGCCAGAACGCTGCTCGTTAGCTCCGCCGCCGCCCTTAGCGTCTTTCCCTTTCGGCGTAATTTATCCTGTGTTCGTTCATTACCGAGATACAGGCGTGGAGATTGGACGTAATCCGGGTCAATGTGACGCTAGGTATGACGAATTGGGCTTCTTACCTGCAAACAGGTAAATCAGCACAGGTGTTTCGAATTAGTGTTCTAAAAGCTTCCCTTTAATAGAACGCTTGTGCTAATTTTTATAGACGGTAGTGATTGGAACAACTAATTGATCTCTGCCAAATGCAAATAAGGCAGGGTTCGGATGATGAAGCTAAAAGAGTTGCCAAAGGTAGCCACCATTGAAATTAAAATAATTGGTATCGGTGGGGCTGGATGCTCCTCACTAAATCGATTGTCAGAAACTGTGTCGAGTGAAGTACCCATGCTCGGTATCGACACCGGATCAGCGACTGCACATCTAAATGATGGTGTGGAAGCACTATCCATTGGAAATGGTTTTGGTAGCGGTGGAGACCCTGAAGCCGCTGTAGATCTGTTTAGCGAATATGAATCAAGGTTGATTGAATTCATCGATGGCGCGGACGTGGTGATTCTGCTAGCTGGTTTAGGCCGAGGGACAGGCTCGGGGCTTGCACCAGAGATAGCTCGACTTACACGAGATTCAGGTGCGCTGACGATTGCAGCAGTGAACATGCCATTCGAATTCGAAGGTCGCTTACGAAATCAATCTGCGACACGTGCACGTGAGCTCCTAGAATCTTCAGCCGATGCCGTAATAACAATGTGCAACGATGATTTAGTGGTCGGCGATACGATGAGTGGTTCGTTGAATGCTGCCTTGCAAAATTCTGATATGAGTATCACAGCTGCGGTACATGCAATTACGCTCGCACTTGAGTCTTCGCCTGAACGTTCTGAATCCGTACAGGTTTCGCTTACAAACGCTGGTGCGTCGGCTGTTGTTTCGGGTGTTTTCACTGGGCTTCATGCCGGTAGTAACGCTGTTCAACAAGCGTTTGCTTCTACTTCAAACAATTTCGTTGGCGCCCGATCGGCCGTTGTGCACGTCGAGGGCGGCATTGGATTATCGCTTGGTCAAGTTGCCGAGGCTGTCGCCAAGGTACGAGAGGAAATTGGCTTAGACACTGCGGTTCACGTTTCCAGTGAACGATTGATCGGTATGGGGCGAGAGATGAAAGTAACGATAGTTCTTGCTGGAATCGACAGTGGTCTAACTAGGGAAGAAAAGTTCACTTCGATCATTCCTGTACGACGTGAAGCAACGATAACTCCCTTAGAGTCGGTGTTCGACACACCAGCGCCTCGTCGCACGCGTGGACCTGTACTTCTACCAACTGGCTAATTTGTGAAAGTCGTTGCCACACACAACGTCTACATATAGCGGACCCGGTCGAGAGACCGGTTGGCGTAACGTCGTACCAAACGCCTCGGTGCGGCGTTCACTTTTAAGTGATGCCGATATTAGTTGGAAGCTAAAGAACTAGTCGGCGACTACCGGCGAAGCAGCAATCGAAGCTGGCGGGATAAACATGTAGCCGCTACCTCGAACTGTCTTGATAAGGCCCTTGCCCAAAGAGGTCTTGTTCAACTTCTTGCGCAATCGAAATATGGCGACATCGACGGCGTTCTCGGCGGGGAGCGAATCCTTCGACCAGCACCTGTTCATGAGTGCTTCTGGTGAAATGGGTTTGTCCGGTGATGACGCAAGTGCATGCATCAACAGAAACTCCGTTGGGGATAAAGAGATCAACATTCCGTCCATCTCCATTCGTTCCGACTCAGGATTCAATGCGAAGCCGTCCATTCGGATCGGCCGAGTCGCAGTAGGTGAGTCAGTGCTGCTTGACGTGACGGGTTTTTCTACGATTCGGAACGGCTGGCTTTGACCTGATGTGCTCTCACGACCTGATTCGAGCGCACTGTGCGAACTGAAACTCACTATTAATTCAAGTTGTTCTATTTCTTCAAGGGACGGAAGTTCAGCTGATTTGCTGAATACATAAACCACGCCGATGGTGTCGATTCCGCGGCTGATCGGTACCACGATTCCCTGTGAAAAACCGGCGTTCTCAGCCCACGACGGCAGCCCTTCAGTACGTGTGTCGGTGTTTGAAAGAATGATGGCGGATCCTTGTCTGGCCGCTATCGCACCAGGGTCTTCGCCATTGACCGGTTCGAACTGGTCTCGGATGTGGGAAAGCTGACCATCGTAGTTCCAATTGGAAGGGGCAAGAACTCCATGAGCATCACGAAGATTGAACACGATGGCTGCTGGGTACTCGGTCGCCATTCTCGCGGCGGCAGCAAGACGTGCATCAGCGCTGAGTGAATCATTTGCTCGGAGAGTGCGAATTCCGCTGAGAATTCTGCTTGAACTAGCCTCCTTTAACAGTTTGGCTTCAGCTTCAGCGAGCTCCTTGCTCGTAATCCGAATCCGATTCGACATAAACACGTGAATACCGATCGAACTGCCGGTTAATGCTGTACCAATTATCATTAACCCAAGTGCACTACCGGTAAGCAACCCAACCGAAATTACGACCGACAGTGCCATGACTGTTGCCATTGAATAATTGACCCAATTGTCGCTGTAAACGTTTATCCATTTATTAAGTGAGTAATGCCGCGGCGATCCGGTATCGTTGATCGTATAGCTGGTATTGATTGTGGTCATAAGCGTCACACTATCGAAAACTGTGGTTTAGCTACCTGTTTACAGTTGAACAGAGTTTGATGGAATCTAAATCTAAACCGAAGTTGATTGTCAGAAGTGCTCGAACA
>JABHBJ010000006.1:2500-25094 GCA_018673955.1 Chloroflexota bacterium
ACGCGCCATATCTGTTCCTAGCAAACATCGACCCTAACCTTCAGTTGAGGGTTCTCGATGCGATGGTGGCCCGACCCAAAATGGTTGCCAACGATACGATGAATCTCTGGATCGATATTGCCAAGCCGGTACTTACTGAACTTATTAGTAAGGTCGACACGCTTCTCATCAATGAAGAAGAGGCGAAGCAGCTCACCGGTGAAGATCACCTTCCGGATGCTGCGAATGCGATCACGGCTATGGGGCCAAGTTCCACAGTTATCAAGCGTGGTGAATACGGTGTAACGCTGTTCGGCGATAATTTCTCGTTTGCAGCTCCCGCCTACCCTATTGAGAGAGTCGTAGACCCGACGGGCGCAGGCGATTCGTTCGCAGGTGGCTTCATGGGTTACCTCGCATCTGTCGATAAAGTCGATGAAGAATCGCTACGCACCGCTGCGATCGTTGGTAGCACAATGGCTTCGTTCGCAGTCGAAGACTTCGGTCTCGATCGCATAAAGTATTTGACTTATTCCGATATCGCCGAACGTTTTGAAGCATTCGTCGATCTCACCCGTTTCAATCCTTTAACTTAAATCCATTAAACTGGACATACGTCAAAAGGGTTGAATCAAAAATATCTATCCTGAAACCCACTGAGCTGACGGTGACGAAAGCGCCCATCGCCCGGACCAAATACAGAACTTCTTAACTAGCAACGTTAAAGCACGTTGTACAAGTCCGGAGAAATCATGGATTACGACATTAGAGACATTGGTCTTGCCGAAAAAGGCCGACTCCGCGCCGAATGGGCTGAACGAGAAATGCCTGTTCTGCGAACTATCAAAGAACGATTCGCTAAAGAAAAGCCTCTTGATGGCATCAAGCTCGCAGGTTGCCTGCACATCACTGCAGAAACCGCGAACCTCGCTCACACACTGAAGGCAGCTGGTGCCGAACTCACACTGTGTGCATCGAACCCGCTTTCAACTCAGGACGATATCGCAGCTCACCTCGTTACATCTGGTATCCCTATCTTTGCGATCAAAGACGAAGATGAAAAAACCTACTTCGATCACATGACAGCAACTGTCGACACCGGCCCTCAGATCACAATGGATGACGGTGCCGACGTTGTAGCAATGCTCCACAAGGACAAGACTCATCTTCTTGACGGTGTTCTTGGTGGAATGGAAGAAACCACTACAGGTGTTATTCGCTTGAAGGCTCTTCACGGTGAAGGCAAGCTTGCATACCCAATCGTTGCAGTAAACGATTCGCAGACCAAGCACATGTTCGACAACCGCTACGGCACAGGCCAAAGTTCACTCGACGGAATCATTCGTGCAACCAACATGCTCATCACGGGCAAAACCGTTGTAACTGTTGGTTACGGTTGGTGTGGCAAGGGCTTTGCAATGCGAGCCAAAGGCATGGGTGCCCACACCGTTGTGTGTGAAGTCGACCCAGTGAAGGCCCTTGAAGCTGTTATGGATGGCCACTCGGTGATGAGCATGGACGAAGCCTGCAAGATCGGCGACATTTTCCTTACAGTTACTGGCGGTATGAAGGCAGTCGATGGCAAGCACTTCGAAAACATGAAAGATGGCGCAGTTGTTGCCAACTCGGGTCACTTCAACATTGAAATCAACGTTGAAGCACTCGAAACAATGTCAGAAGCAAAACGCAGCGTGCGAGAATTCGTTGAGGAATACACATTAGAAGATGGTCGAAAGATCTTTTTGCTTGCACAGGGTCGTTTGATCAACCTTGGCGCAGCCGAAGGCCACCCGCCTTCAGTAATGGACATGAGCTTTGCCAACCAAGCTCTTGCTGGTGAGTACATCATACAAAATCACAAGAAGCTCGACCCCGGTGTGTACACGTTGCCTCCGGAAGTCGATACCGACATCGCAAGCCTCAAGCTCGGTGCAATGGGCATGTCTTACGACACGCTTACTAAAGAGCAAGACGTTTACCTAAACAGCTGGGAAGTCGGAACTTAAGTTCCCGCTAGCTAAATAACTGGCTAAAATGACCCCTGCAATTCCGCGAAGGAGTTGCAGGGGCATATCTACGACACGAACTTTTCAAAGAAAATATGGTCAACACAAACTACTTACTAACCTCGGAATCGGTATCCGAAGGTCATCCCGATAAGATGGCCGACCAGATTTCGGACGGTGTTCTAGATGCACTACTCGCTCAAGACCCTATGAGCCGAGTTGCATGTGAAACCTCTGTCACCACCGGACTTGTTCTGGTATTCGGAGAAATCACGACAAATGCAGATGTCGATATCCGCGGAATCGTTCGAGACACTATTCGCAAGATCGGATACGACGATCCTTCTTACGGATTCGACTGCGACGCATGTGCCATTCTTATCGCACTCGACGAACAGTCGGTCGATATTTCAGCCGGCGTAACTGAAGCACTCGAAGTTCGAGGCGAAAACGGGGCAGATGAAGTCGGCGCAGGAGACCAAGGCATGATGATTGGCTACGCGGCCAACGAAACTCCTTCGTTCATGCCACTGCCAATCGCACTCGCTCACTCGCTGACAAAGCGCCTAAGCGACGTGCGACGCAATAACACGATTTCATACCTTCGACCCGACACCAAGAGTCAGGTAACAATAGAGTACACCGAAGATCACAAACCTGTTCGAGTCGACACTATTGTTATCTCGGCACAGCACGATCCTGAAGCCACCAACGAACAGATCGCTGCGGATATTCAGCAGCACGTCATTCGTGAAGTTGTTCCTGCCGATCTGCTCGACGGCGACACCAAGTACTACATCAACCCATCGGGTCGATTCGTAATTGGTGGTCCGGTTGGTGACGCTGGCCTAACCGGCCGAAAGATCATCGTTGATACCTACGGTGGAAGCGCTCGCCACGGCGGAGGTGCTTTCTCTGGTAAGGACCCAACGAAGGTCGACCGTTCAGCAGCATATGCAGCACGTTGGGTTGCAAAGAATCTCGTAGCCGCTGGGCTTGCCGAACGAGCCGAAGTTCAGTTGTCATACGCCATTGGCGTTGCGACTCCGATTTCGATTCAGGTCGACACAAAGGGAACTGGCGCAAAGTCAGAATCTGAACTGGTTGAACTGGTGAAAGCCAACTTCGACCTCCGACCTAAGGCGATCATCGATCACTTCGACCTCCGACGACCGATCTACCAGCAGACTGCTGCGTATGGTCATTTTGGACGAGATGATCTGGATCTCCCGTGGGAGAAACTCGATCGAGTCGAGGCTCTAAAAGCCTAGTACACGTTCGTAAGCTCGAATAAACTCGGGGCAGTATGTGCACAATGCAGACTGCTCCGAACTATTTAAAGAGATAAGGCAGCTTCAGAATGACCGATCGACCCAACATCAAGTTTGGAACCGACGGCTGGCGAGCGATCATCGCTGAAGACTTTACGTTTGCAAACGTACGAGCGTGTGGTGAAGCAGTCGCTCGGAATCTCATCGCCACAGGGTGTGCCGATCAAGGCCTAGTAGTCGGATTCGACACACGATACGGATCACCCCGGTTCGCCGAAGCAGTAGCCGAAGTCGTAAATGGTTACGGCATCGACACACACATGTTCGATGTCGCAGCACCAACTCCGGCATGCAGCTTTGCAGTAGTCGACCACTCAGCAGCCAATGGAGTGATGATCACGGCAAGCCACAATCCACCAAAGTGGAACGGCTTCAAGGTGAAATCCTCCGCCGGTGGATCAGCAACGCCAGACGAAGTCGCCCAGATCGAAGAACACCTCGCTGAAGTACTCGATGGCAACGTCAATAAAACCGCTATCGAGCAAGCCACTAACTCGGTATTCGATGTAATCACTCCTTATTTAGAACAACTCCATCGAGCAATAGATATTGCACCAATCAAGGCACAGCCATTAAAAGTAGTAGTCGATGCCATGCACGGCTCAGGTGCAGGAATCATTCCTAAAATGCTCGAGGGTGGCGCAATCGAAGTCACAGAAATCCGATCCGACCACAATCCAAACTTCCCTGGAATGGACCAACCCGAACCTATCGAGCACAACATAAAACCACTGTCAGCAGCAGTCAAAGAATTAGGAGCCGACATAGGCATAGCTTTAGACGGCGACGCTGACAGAGTAGGAATAGTCGACGAAAACGGTCGCTACCTCACAACCCTCGAAGTTTTCTCGCTACTCACAGCCCACTTCATGGGTCGTCGAAACGAACGCGGCGGAATAGCTTGCACCATCACGATGTCGTCAATGGTAGACAAACTATCGGCTCATTACGGTGCACCTGTTTACCGAACTCCAGTCGGATTCAAATTTGTCGGTCCCGCAATGATCGACAATGGCTGCTCGATGGGCGGCGAAGAAAGCGGCGGCTACGCATTCAAAGGTCACGTCCCAGAGCGTGACGGCTCACTCTCAGGGCTTATATTCCTGGAAGCAATGGTGATGAGCGGCAAAAAACCATCTGAGCTACTCACGGATCTTCACACCCTAGTAGGGCCACATACCTTCCGACGAATCGATGTTTCATACGATGAATCTCAACGCTCCAATCTGGTCCAAAAAGTGACTTCCGCTGCGCCAACCAGCCTCGGAGGACTAGACAATGAATCCGACGACCGACGTGACGGCGTGCGATTCAATCTTGCTGGCGGATCGTGGGCGGTTGTCAGAATGTCTGGAACAGAACCCCTCGTAAGGATTTATGCAGAGACGCCGGACGACGCAACGTTGGACGCTGTGCTAAATGACTTGCGCTCGGTCCTCGGCGTCTAGTCAAACCGGATTTAGCGTCTACAATCCGAACGGTTAATAAGGCAATCTCATAACAGAAACGCTGTCATTCATGAGGATCCAATAAAGTCGTCAGCCTAGTACACGAAAACGTCTTCCAAACAGCGAAAACTAGAGTCCCGCATTGTCACCCGAGGGATATCCCATTCAATCCACCACCGGTTCAAAGGTATTTATAGTTCCGGGATTTTCACCTATATTGCTTATCTTTTCTCATTTCCTGAATGAATAGGTACTAGCATCGATCAAATATCTCAAGACCCTCTAGCATTCCCGCCATAGTTCGCGACAATAGGAAGCCGACTCGTAAGGGTCGGCACATTTTGGGCCGGGGTGGTGGAATGGTAGACACGGCGGATTTAAAATCCTCTGTCTTAACAGACGTGTGGGTTCGAGTCCCACCCTCGGTACCAAAATATTTAGCGCATACCTCATCAACGGTTCACATGAACTAAATTAGCCCCATCGAGATATGTCGGAGAAAATGTGTCAATGGCAATCGGAATCATCGGCGGAACTGGTCTCTACGAAATAGACGGCTTTGAAAACGCCCAGTGGGTCACAGTCGAATCTGCATTTGGTGAACCATCCGACCAACTCCTCATCGGCGACTACGAAGGACACCGACTCGTCTTCCTACCCCGACACGGACGCGGGCACCGCATTCCACCAAGCGAAATAAACTACCGAGCGAACATCGAAGCCCTCAAACGAGCCGGCGTCGACCGAATTGTATCCTTCTCCGCAGTTGGCTCTCTAAAAGAAGAACACAAACCTACCGACTTCGTACTCGTCGACCAATTCGTCGACCGAACGTTTGCCAGAGAAAAAACCTTCTTCGGAACCGGATTCGTCGCCCATGCCAGCATGGCCGACCCCATCTGCTCGACCACCCAAAACGCCATCGCCGAAGCAGCAGCCGAAATCGGACTCACCCACGCAGTCGGCGGCACTTACCTAACGATGGAAGGGCCGCAATTCTCCAGCCGAGCCGAATCCGAGCTGTACCGAAACTGGGGATGCGACGTAATCGGCATGACAAACATGCCAGAAGCCAAACTCGCCAGAGAGGCAGAAATGGCGTACGCCACAGTTGCGATGGGGACCGACTACGACTGCTGGCACAACGGACACGACAACGGTTCGACCGCATCTATCCTCGAAGTCCTAAAAACCAACACCATCCACGCCAAAAATCTCATCAAGGCGCTAGTCTCTAAACTAGCCGCTCTCCAAGCCCCCTTCAACTCAGGCGCCCACACCAGCCTAGAGCACGCAATAGCCACCGCCACCGAACACCGTGATCCAGGGCTGGTCGCCAAGTTAGACGTGGTCGCAAGCCGGGTTATCGATAAGGCTGGATGGTAGCTACCTTCTCACACCTCCAGATTCAGCCACTCCACATCGTCCGACGAAAGCTCCACATCCAAAGCCGCCAACGAACTTCTAGCCTCCTCAACTGAAACCGGTCCCATCAATGGGAACGTCGGACTTTGCTGATTCAATACATAAGCCAGCGCCACGCTTACAGCATCCACGCCCTGCTTTTCGGCAATCGAACGAACTCTAGCCAAACGCTCGAAGTTATCGTCGCTGTACCAACACCGAACCAGTTCGGGATCGTCCAACAAATCCACTCCGGCACGACCATGAACGAAGAACCCACGCGCCTGAGCCGACCACGGGAACAACGGCATCTGCTGCTCGGCTAACCACGCACGAGATTCAGCATCCGAAGCCGCCAAGCATCCGTCCCATGGAGCCTCAACCATTCGCGCCAAACTCATGTGGTTGCTCAAAACCGAAAACCCAGAAAGTCCGTTTTTATCAGCATATTCGTTCGCCTCATCCGTTCGCTCAAGCGACCAGTTCGATCCGCCAAACACACCAATTCGACCTGCGTCCTTGTGCTCGTTCAGTACGTCAACGAACTCCCCGACTGGGACACGAGTATTGTCACGGTGCAGAAAATAGATATCTATAAAGTCGGTCTGCAACCGCTCCAAACTCTCGTCCAGCTGCCGAGTCACAGCCGCCGGATTGCATTCGGGCGTATGCGCTCCCTTAGTAATCACAACCGTATCTTCACGAACGCCACGCTCCCACATCCACTCGCCAAATACCAACTCAGCATCCCCGTAATGCCGTGCGGTATCGAAGCAATTACCGCCCTGCGAAACGAACTCGTCAAACACCGGTCCCGCCTGCTGAACGTTCTTAGCGAACAGCGTTCCCATCACGATGCGAGATACGGGTAGTTCGACGCCATCAACCTTGCTATAAGTCATTCGGTTTTCGGACAATCACGTCACCTTTAAATTCTGCCAAAGTCAGGTTCGAGAAAAGCGAAGTGTATAACGCAAAAATCGAACTCAGCAGCACCTTTTTATTCGCCCAAAGGCGTTATCCTCTCGACCCAGCGAAAATCTCACATCGTCCAGAAAACAAGGCTTGCCTTTTGAAAATCACATCACTCGAAATCATCAAAGTCCCGCCATCTTGGGTCTGGGTAAGAATTCACACCGACACCGAACTCACCGGACTCGGAGAGCCTTATCTCGAAAACCACCCCGAAACGGTAATAACCGAAGTAAAACGACTTGAGGCATTCCTGATCGGCAAAGACCCAACGCAGGTCGAAAAACTGTGGAAGATCATGTACGAATCGGGTACCGGATACTTTGGTGGACCGATCAAGCTTTCGGCGATTTCAGGCATCGACATGGCGCTGTGGGACATCGCCGGAAAAGCAGCCGGAGTGCCGATCTACCAGATGCTCGGCGGCAAGATGTTCGATCGCATCAAGATGTATCGAGCCACTGGCGGACAGCTCCCTTGGGCGATAGAACCCGGTGAGCCGTACCACCCAGGCAATCCGCCCAAGACCGGTCTCAAACCGAATGAACCTGAGACCTACAAAGAGGCAGCCCGAACCCTCATCGAAGAGTGGGGCTATCGCGCGCTGAAGATGCATATTTCGCTAGGCGACGGGCTTGAAGCGACAACGCTGGTCGATGGCGTTGCCGAGAATTTTGCAGCAGCCAAAGAGGGTGCGAACGAAGGCGCCAGAAACGTTGGAGCCGGTTCGGTAGATGTCGCAATCGATATTCATAATCCGAATCCAGCAATCGGTCGCCAGCTAATCGAAGCGCTCGCTCCGCACCGTCCTCTTTTTATAGAAGAGCCAATGCCAGTTGAACGAGTCGATGCACTCGCCCAGATCGTCGACGGCTCAACAGCGACGATCGCTGCGGGCGAACGGTGGATGGGCAAGCACATTTTCTTCGACGCACTAAGTCGTGGACTTCTTTCGGTTGTTCAGCCCGACATCGCTCACGCGGGGGGAATAACTGAAACGAAGAAGATAGCGATAATGGCTGAAGGGGCATACGCAAAGCTGGCGATTCATTGTCCGCTGAGTCCGATGGCTCTGGCAGCTTCGATTCAGGTCGATGCGTGCACGCCAAACTTCCTCGTGCAAGAGCATAACGAAGTGAACGACTCACGCCCAACGAGCGGTCCACACGCTGGCAAAACCGTAATCGGTGCCGGTTTCTTCAAAGATCCCTACGTGCTTGATGGTGAAGGCTTCGTAACCGTTCCAGAAGGACCCGGACTAGGTATCGAGCTTGATCACGAGGGTTTCGAGAAGATCATGGCTAAGCCGTGGCAAGCGTCCCGCGGTTAATCAGTCTCCGGCTAAGAACGCTTTCTGCAAAAAGCCGTTAGAACGAAAAGCTCGCCAACGATTACGCAGATTCGAAGAGGAGCTTGTACGGATATCTAAGAAATACTTAGTCGGATACCGCAGCATTGCCGGTTACAGATGCGCTCGATACGAACGTATCTATACGCGGGTACAAAATTCGTGCAAAGGGCGATGTCGCCGTGGCCAGAAATGATGTTGCTTGCAGATTGTGACAGATGCTGGTCACTGCAAATCAGATGATGCAGAATCAATGGCGGCAATACAGCTCGACTCAGTACCCGATTCCTCGCCTTTGCCAGATGGATAAAAACTTCAGAGTCTTACCGATGAAAACGATCTGACTAAATCACACGAAATGCTGTGGTGAGGGTTCAATCGTGTTGGAAGTGCAGACGTCCGCTGACTTGTCGATGAAGAAATTGCCGATAGTGCCGCCGAAATAAAGTTCATGCAGTCGGCACCATACTTCGATCTAGACCTGAACGTTGTGGTCGTCGCGCCCAACGGTGAATGGGTCTCTTTTTCAGGCGTGTGGTACGAACCTACGAGTAAATACTGCTACGGCAAGCCAGTGGTTACAGTCCCCGATCACCGTTTGAAAGGTCTCGGCAAAGCGGCTGTGACCGAATCTGTCCGGTGTGCCAAATTACTCGGAGTGAAAATCACCCTCGTTGGCGCAACTCCGCCAATCTATCAGCCGATTGGCTTTGAGCAGGTTTACTCGCTCGAAAATGGGTACGTGCGAACGACTCAAGCGAATTACCGTTTTTCTGGACTTATGTATGTCCTGAACGGCATATACAGGGCTAGAATCCCCGCATGTCTGAAAACCAAGCCGCCAAGCAATCCGCACTTACAGCTATCGCAGCCGAATCCGAAGCGTTAATTACGCTTTCGAAAGATATTTGGGATCACCCAGAATCTGGATTTCGTGAACACCGCAGCGCCAAACGAACCAGCGATTACATGCGTTCACTCGGGCTACATCCACGTGAAAACATAGCCATTACAGGCGTCATCGCAAAAATAAATACTGGGCGACCGGGTCCCCACGTCGCTGTAATGGGCGAACTAGATTCGCTAATAGTTCCGGAGCACATTAATGCCGATCCCGAAACCGGAGCGGCTCATGTTTGCGGTCACAATATTCAGATCGGCAACATGCTTGCGGCTGCTGTGGGCCTCTCGCAACCAGACGTACTGTCAACGCTCAGTGGTTCAATCTCGTTTATGGCTGTTCCTGCCGAGGAATACATCGAAATCGAATACCGTGAAGAGTTACGAGAATCCGGTGAGCTCGAATTTCTGGCTGGAAAGCAGGAGTTCGTTCGACTAGGTGAGTTAGAAGACGTCGATATCTCAATGCTTACGCACGCCACACCCTACGAGGGACGCACGCTAAAACCCGGCACTAGCCACAACGGCATGATCGCCAAAACCGTGCGATTCATCGGGCGATCTGCCCACGCCGGAGGAGCTCCGCATCTCGGAATAAATGCTCTCAATGCAGCGAATTTAGCAATGCAGGGAATAGCGTTACTAAGAGAGACGTTCCAAGACGACGATCATATTCGTATTCACCCAATAATCACCCGAGGTGGAGTTTCCGTCTCATCGGTGCCGGCGAATGTAACGATGGAAATGTTCATACGCGCCGCAAACGTTGAAGCGATGCAGGATGCTGAATCCAAGGTCGATCGAGCTCTTAAAGGCGCAGCGATGACCATTGGTGCAACTATTGAAATAAGCACATCGCCGGGCTACATGCCTTCTCTCTTCGATCCAGCACTCGGTGACCTATATAAAAAAACCGTTATCGAATTATTTGGAGAATCGGCGACCGGAACAGTGCCCCACAGAACGTCATCAACTGACATGGGCGATATCTCTATGATGATGCCGACACTCCATGCATACGCAAGTGGAGCAAGCGGTCGGACTCACAGCGATGAATTCGAGATAACCGATTGGCAGCTAGACGTAATCGACGCCGGTAAAGCGATGGCATCTACCGTGATCGATTTGTTGGCAGATGACGGAATTAATGCGAACGACATTATCGCCAACTTTGAGGCCCAATTATCTCAAGAGAAATATCTGGAAACCCTTCGCGGATTCCAGCGAAGCGAAACGTGGAATTCCCAATAGGCAGCCGACCCTAGTTTCCGCTCGCTTCTTTGGCGGCATTCGCATCTTGTATGATTGATAAAATAAACATCACGATGATGAAAACCACTCCGGCTACCACCAATTTGCCGGTGTTTTCAGACACCCAATTTGGGCCTTGGTTCGATAGACCTTTTTCGTGCCCTGTGATGCCATCGCCATCACGGTCCATGTCTTTGTATGAAGGTCGTTTGTCTACCAAGCGATTTCTCGATTCAATTGATCGATTAGTTATTTCAGGCTTCGGTCATCATACGCCTGTGGGTGAGCGTACAATCCCTCGGTCTTACGCACTCCTCCTCTAACGAAAGCAGCTCGTCACGGAACTCTGGATACTTGCGGCTCTCGCTAATCCGCTTATTTTCTCAATCGTCACGCTGATAGATAAGCGGGTGCTGTCGGGTTTTGGACTCGGGCTCCCTAGCTTCAACCTGTTCGTAGGCGGTAGCCAAGGGTTATTCGGATCCGTGGTTCTCCTGTTCAACTTCCCCACTGGTGTCGAGTTCGAAATCATCGCTAAAGCGTGGTCGATCGGAGTGCTACAAGCATTCACATTAATCTTCATGTTCTGGATGTTGAAACGCGAAGATCCTTCACGAGTAATTCCAGCCATGCAAACATCGCCGATCTACGTGGCTGTACTTGCATGGATAATATTTGGCGAATCGCTCAATGCGCTGCAATGGACGGCCGTCCTTCTTGCCGTCGGTGGGAGCGTGATGGCATCGGTCAAGATCGGAACGTCGAGCGGCAAAGGCAACATCATTTTCCAGCCGCTTTTTTTGTTGCTGGCAGTGGGCGCACTTTTGATGGCAAGCTCGCAACTAATCACAAAATCCATCATCGACGATTTGACGACACTGCATATTGTTTCGTTTAGAGGAATCGGGCTATTCACGATAATGTGGGCAGTATTCGCCCGACCCAAAGCCCTACGTGGGCTTGGTAGTTTCTTGAAGAAACCGAAACAGGCTCCTTGGCTGATTGTTGCCGAGGGTGTAATGCCGTTCAACGGGCACCTATTGATCACCTATGCGATCGGCAAGGGGCCGATAGCGCTAGTGTCATCGCTCGGTGGAGCGAGACCGATCTTCGTGTTCACCTTGAGTGCGCTCGGAGCGAAGTTTACGCCCAAGTTGATCTACGAAAAGTTCACACGCGGCGACTTGATCTTGAAGCTCGTCTCAGCCGGCATGGTCGTAGCAGCAGTCGTGATTATTTCGGTCAGTTAGGTTTGCCATGCCCCATCTCCCTGACAGTACGCCCCACCCTGTTCCAGACGTTACCACACTGTCCATTTTCTAAACTCAATCCGAACTGGTTGCCGCCAGAAGCTGCCCCAGACTGCCTCAGATAGTTTCAGGTAGTTCGTTGGAAAAGTATTGGAACAAGTCTCAATCTGTAGCTGGTAACGCTGTCGAGGGCATGTCATGATTCTGAGCGCTGACCAGTGACATGGGGCTAGAACCACATCGTGATCTGATTTTAAAGAAGGCAGACCAGACCGCCCGAGGAGGGGTGATTCGACATGGCTTTTATTAGACAGGCTATGTGAGAGTTTGAACCCAAGCGTGAGCTACTGGACCCATTCCCTCATCGTCCAACGCAGGGACTGTACTGATCTCACACAAATCAGACCACTTCAACGCCCATTCGGTAATTAATGATGCGTTGTCGGTTTCAGTGATAATAACTGCCCAACCATCTCCAGTTGGATGCCACCTTCCAACAAGGTTCAAGCCTTCTAGAAACTCTGCTGCGGGGTATGCAGTCACAAATCTTGAAACACATTCCCGCATAAATTCTGTGTTGACTTTGTACTTTGAAATAAATAGCAAAATTATCTTCTTGAAAAATAAATAAATTATTAGTGGTGGGAGTTTCTATTCTTAGTCGATGTTTGCCAATTTATTACCACATGAACAATAGTGGCTTGCAGCTATCGGCGGTAGATCTTCTCAGTGCCGAAGCCCAACCCACCACATATCAACCTCATATAACATCCGACCACCATGACCAACCCAATCCACGCGCAAAAAATCACATACTCCAACCGACTCGAAAGTAGCATCGTCGCCATCACAGGCGCAGGCAGCGGTAACGGCAAAGCAGCCGCACTCCGAACTGGTCGGGAAGGTGCATCTCTCTACATCAGCGACATCAACGCCGAACTACTCGAAGAAACAATTGGCGACCTCAAATCAGAAGGAATCAACGCACAGGGCGGAATCTTCGACGCCGCCAACATCGACGATGCACCTCGCTTCATCGCAGCTGTAAAAGAAGCTCACGGTCGCATCGACGTCCTCGTCAACAATGCCGGCGCGGTAAAAGTCGAACCATTTCCTAACGTCTCTGAAAAAAACTGGGACTGGACCATGAATCTAAACCTCAAAGGCGCATTCTTCCTCATGCAAGAAGCCGCCAAGGCCATGATCGACCAGCAGTCGGGAAACATCGTCAATATCGCCTCGATCGCCGGAACGTTCGGGGGCCCTACTTCATCACCAAGTTACGCCGCCGCAAAGGCTGGACTCGTTAACCTCACCACAGTCGCAGCCGCAGTCCTCGCACAGTACACGATCCGGGTCAACGCCATAGCCCCTGGCATTATCAACACACCGTTTCATGCACCTGTCGACTTGGCGATCGGGCAGGAGCAACTCGGACTCGCGCCCGGGGAACACATCAATACAAGGGTTGGGCTCATCCCACTAGGCAGACTCGGCGAACCCGAAGACGTCGCCGCCACCGTCGCATTTTTATCATCTGAAGACGCTGCACACATCTCCGGCGAAACCATCACGGTAGCCGGCGCAATGCGAAGCCTCTAGCGCAGGGCCGCCACAGTCCTAAACAATAAAGGGACAGGCAGATCAATACTCCGAATTCGGCAGGGCCTTATCGTGAAGGGGGTAGAGAGGTCTTTCGGCGGCGGGTCTTCTCAGCACTTCTAGTCATGATATCGTAATCGTTCGTAGGCTTAGAGTCGGCGCCGGTTCTAAGACCGTGTGAAACAGCAGGAGTCAGAATTTGAAGATTACAGCCGTACGACCTTGGATCATTCAAGTTCCGTGGAGCATCAGACCAGGGGAAGAGCCTTCAGTAAACAACTTGCATGAACTCCTCTTTTGCCAAGTAGATACCGATGAAGGAATTACGGGCTGGGGTGAGGTGACGACCTATCCTGGTGTCGTTGGTAATCGTTCGGTCGCCCACATGATCCGCGAGGTGGGTAGCACCCTGATCGGTAGGGATCCAGCTCACATTGAAAGAATCTGGATCGACAACGTTAGGACGATGACATATGTGGGGACAAGAGGGGCAGTGTCTGCAACAGCAAGTGCAATCGACATAGCACTTTGGGACATACAGGGGAAAGCACTCAATCTGCCAATATACATGCTCATGGGGGGACCAGTTCGAGACCGAATTGCGTTGTACACCCACCCTCCCAGCACCACTGATCCAATTCAGGCTGCAAAAGATGCCCGAGCAATAGTGGATGCCGGTTACGATGCGTTCAAGTTCGACCCGATGATGCACAACATCCCCGAAGGTAACGCACACTATATTGATGGCCAGTTGAGCCGCAAAGGGATGGAAGAAGCATGGGAGATCACTGCCGCAATCCGAGAAGAAGTGGGCCCAGCTCCTGAGCTGCTTATCGACGCTCACGGTAAGTACAATGTTCCTACTGCGATCGATCTGTGCTTAGGGCTAGAGAAATCGAACATATTTTGGTTTGAAGAGCCCGTTCCCGTAGAAAGTAACCATGCACTCCGGCAGGTGCGAGAGAAGATCAACGCCAAGATCTCGGTCGGAGAACGCCTTTTCACTCGCTGGGAGTTCGTTGATATTTTCGAGAACGAACTTGCGGACTTCGTCATGCCAGACGTCACGTGGACAGGTGGAATCAGTGAACTGAAGAAGATCGCCACACTCGCCGAGTCATACTATGTTCCGATCTCACCACATGATGCAAGCGGACCCGTCAACGTTATGGCCGGAGCGCAAGTAATGATGACTGTACCCAACTTCTACAAACTGGAAACCAGTCGTTACGATTTAAGCGACTACAACCAGTTCATTGATGAACCGTTGGATATCCGCGAGGGTCATCTCTACATTCCTGACAAACCTGGACTAGGAGTCAATCTTGATCCTGACGCTCTTGAGCGATTCGCTATAGAAGGATTTGCTGGATGACAGCGGTCAGTATGTTTATTGATAGCACCTGATATACAAGCGTCGCGTTGTTTTTGACCTCAAATAGTCGTAGTACCAAGCTACGCTCGGTTCCAGGGAATATTGACGGTGCAATGGCCGTGTTGATGATTGTATTCGCAACTGTTACAGGAGCTGATTTATTGTCAAAATAAGATAATATTACGCACGAAATCTTCCTTGATTTCGTGTGCGTAGATGCTGATAGTGATCACAGAATTCGAGTGATCAGAATAAATATTAACTGATCCATGCGAGAAAAATTCCGAGACAAAATTCGTGACGAGTTCACCAAACAGCTTAATGACATAGGTGTTACGGCTATCGTCTCGGATAGAGACCGATCCGAAGAGAAAGTTGGCAATCGAATGATGCGACGTTCGCTCGGAATAATCGACCTACCTAACGAAGACGGTCCAATCAAATGGATCAACATCATTAAGCAAGATCGCACCGATAAACAACCGCCTCGATGGTGGTTCTACCTCGGAGTTCCTACAGACAAACCACTACCAAAGTCACGATCTGTGAACATCAAAACAAAACGCAAGAAATCGTTCCCACTCTTCGGAAAGATCATTGGCGTTACTTGGAAAGGGCAGGATCGCAATCACGGTCTAGCAACCAAACTTTCGAACGATACAGAAACTGACAATCTAGCTATTGGCGTTGGAAATATTCGTGTGCAAACGCTTCACGACGAATTCAGCGGGTGGTCAATAGAGATCGACAGAAAATTCAACCTGACCAGAGAAAACTGGAAGTCCCTTAAACGTGTAGCTAAAATTAGCATCGACTCAATAGTTTATTTCTAATCTTTGCCCGGTAGCTGTCGGATTACAGTTGTTCTTATACACCTCGGGGCGCCAAACAAGCACCATAACGTCAAGCGGAAACACCTTGCCACTGTCACTGGTAGGCAGAGGGTTGGGGTCTGGATTGCTGTGATCGTTGTTGGAAGGAACCTAGACCAGATCGAAACCGAGATCGAGTTCTGCTTTGATCGACTCGAACCATTCGACTACTTCTCGATGATAAGGAATTCCGTCTCGCTTGCGAATTTCGACTTCTTCAGCTTCAGGCAAACCTGCGTAAACAACGCGCTCCTGATCAGGCGCTGGCTTGGCATTGCGAAGACCGCCAAGGAATTTGTCCATGTCGTCTTTGAACTGCTCTGGGTCGATAAATCCATCGATCTTTATCGCCTGAACGAAGTGTCCCATGATTGTTCGAGGTGAAGTTGGCATCAGGAAACCAGGTCCCATTCCCGAAAGAATCGGAGCCATGATTTCAGCCATAGCGGCGAAACCGTAACCCTTGTGCGAACCCTGTTCGCGAGTTCCTCCAAATGGAAGAATATGGTAATCCTCAGGAAGCGGCCCTTCTTCCATGATTGGCGTTCCGTCGGTGTCGCTGATCCAAGCCGGATCCATAGGTGCGCCGATTCGTGAAGCAAGTCGAAGCTTGTTGCCCGCCACTTGGGTAGTCGCCACGTCAAACACAAACGGCGCTTCATTTCGAGCCGGTGCGGCCCAAGCCCAAGGGTTCGTTGCGAACATCTTTTCGCTAGCGTGAGTCGGAACCATTGAAAGTGGGTTACCCGCCGACGTAGTTATGCCGATCATGTCGTGCTTCAAAGGCATCATCGAGTGATATGCCAGCATTCCAATGTGTCGAGAATTGTGAACAGTGACAGCCCCCATGCCATGCTTGTCGGCCTTCTCGATTGCCATTTCCATTGCTTTCGGAAGAACATGCAGGCCCAGACCGGTATCGCCGTCTAAATTGGCAGTGACATCTGTTTCGCGAGTCACTCGTACATTGGGAGTCGGGTTGATCTCCTGATCTCCGTACATCTGCACGTAGACCCTGAGTTGGTTCGAAACACCGTGCGACTCGCAACCTCGCATGTCGCTGGTAAGAAGAACTTCTGCAGATAGGGCTGCATCTTCAGGAGACTGACCACACTTCTCAAAGATTTCAGTAGTTGCTGAGAGCATGCTTTCAGGTCGCACGAAAACACGATCTTTTTCAGGAACCAGGAATCGTTCGAGCATTTTTGTTCATTCCTTCTAATGCATTTATGTAAGGCTGCACGGATATTTACAAAAAGAATGAACCTCCGATCAACTACCCGCAACACTTAAATATTGATTGTTAGGAATTATGGACACAATAAAGAGCCTCTTACGAAATCGTAAGAGGCTCTTTATTAATCAATGCAAGCAGGCGGAATTCCGTCTAGAAAGGTTCTATCTAAACAGCCGCAAGCTTCTTTGCGCCTTTTTCACGTCCACGCTTGTTCTGATCGAGAATGATCTTACGAACTCGTACGAAGTTTGGAGTAACTTCCAAGCACTCACCGTCCATCATGAACTCTAACGCTTGTTCGAGCGTCAGTTCTTTGTGAGTGTCGAGATGTTCCGCTTTATCAGCACCTGCAGATCGCATGTTGGTCTGCTTCTTAGCCTTGACCATGTTCAAATCCATGTCCTGTGGACGTGGGTTCTCTCCGACGATCATGCCTTCATAAACCTCGGTCGCAACGGGAATGAAGAGCTGACCACGTTCCTGCGCACTTAGCAGAGAGTAGGTAGTCGTAACACCGCGCCGATCGGCAACAAGGCTGCCAGTTGGGCGTGATCGCATCTCGCCCTGCCAGCGTTCGTAACCTTCGAACACGTGGTGGGCTAAGCCAGCACCACGAGTCTCAACAACAAACTCATTGTGGAAACCGATGAGTCCACGCGCCGGAATAATGAAGTCCATTCGAACTCGACCCTGACCGTGGTTGACCATGTTCACCATTTTGCCCTTGCGGTGCGCAAGAAGCTGTGTGACCGAACCCAAATGATCTTCGTTGATGTCGACTGCGAGCCGTTCCATCGGCTCGTGCAGTTTCCCATCAATCATCTTGGTAACCACTTCGGGCTTACCAACGGTCATCTCGAATCCTTCACGGCGCATGGTTTCAACGAGTACGGCCAATTGAAGTTCACCACGACCCTGGAAAATCCATGAGTCAGGGCGATCAGAAGGCAGAATATTGATAGATACATTACCGATCAGTTCGCTCTCAAGGCGGTCCTTGATCATCCGAGCGGTCAGCTTCTTGCCATCGAGTCCGGTCAACGGAGACGTGTTAATTCCGATAGTCGCAGACAAGCTAGGCTCGTCGATTCGAATGGTCGGAAGCGGTCGAGCATCTTCCTGATCGGCGACAGTCTCGCCAATAGTGATCTCCGGCATTCCTGCTACAGCGATGATTTCACCAGCGCTTGCTTCGGTTGCGGTGATTCGTTCGAGACCCTCTGTAATGTATAGCTCAGTGATTTTGGCCTGAACGATCGAACCGTCAACCCGGCAATGCGAGATGATTTGATCTTTCTTGATCGTTCCCTGATGGATTCGGCAAATCGCCAACCGGCCGAGATACGGTGAAGCATCGAGGTTAGTCACGTGAGCCTGAAGCGGATGTTCATCGTCATAAGCAGGTGCAGAGATGTTTTCTAGAATCAACTCGAACATCGGTGTTAGATCAGTACCCGGCTTATCGATATCCATCGTTGCGATACCGTCACGGGCTACAGAGTAAATAATCGGGAAGTCGATCTGCTCTTCAGTAGCATCGAGGTCGATGAACAGTTCGTAAACTTCATCAATAACTTCAGCAATACGTGCGTCTGGTCGGTCGATCTTGTTGATGACCAAAATTACAGAGAGATTGGCCTCAAGTGCCTTACGTAGAACGAATCGAGTCTGCGGGAGTGGACCTTCTGAAGCGTCTACGAGCAAAAGCACGCCGTCAACCATTGCAAGACCACGTTCTACCTCGCCACCGAAGTCGGCGTGACCCGGAGTGTCGATGATGTTGATCTTGGTGTCGCCCCATCGAACTGCAGTGTTCTTGGCGAGGATCGTGATGCCCTTTTCCTTTTCAAGATCGGTATTGTCCATAACTCGTTCGTCCAACTCTTTGTGAGTGGCGACTGAACCGGACTGCTTGAGCATGGCATCGACCAATGTCGTCTTACCATGGTCTACGTGGGCGATGATCGCGACGTTGCGTCGATCGTTGCGGAGGGACTTCGACATTATTTTAAAGGGGGCTTTCAGGCTCGTCGCAGCGAGATTCGTCTACGCGAAACGACCCGGTTGTTTCGACCGGATCGGCTGTGGTTCTGTGTTTCAGCCCGTTTATAGAGGGCAAACCATAAAAATAGGTATCCATCGAGAATACCACCGCAACTCATTAAAGGGCGTTAACCGTTTGGGGCAGGTTTCGAGCAGGTTTCGATGTAACGGCCCGCCAGTTTCTCAAGATATTAGGTCTTCGTACACCTCCTCACCAGCTATCGGGGACGCGGCAATCAAAAACAGGCGTATGATCTGCCAACTTGCCTGATTTAGACGGACGAACTGAGGCGAGCGAAATAGCATGAGAAATCGTTGGAGAACAAAATGGCAGACGCTGTATTTCTTGGTGGAGACCGATATCACAAGGCTGAAGAGGCTCACGCCGGAATCGGCCCAGTTCTAGAAAAAGCTGGACTTAGCGTTCACTACACCGACGACTTCAAGTCCATCGACGCCGATCTACTAGAAGGTGCGAAGCTTCTGGTTTTCCTGAGAGACGGCATGGAATGGCCAAACGGTCACGATGCCGATCCAGTTCGCTGGATGCAGCCTCATCAGGAAGAAGCAATTGAGAAGTTCGTGCTTGGCGGCGGATCGTTCCTCGTTATGCACAACTCAGCTTGGAATTATCCATTTGCAGGCGGTTACCGGCGAACCGTTGCTGGTTACTTCCAGTTCCACCCACCGTTCCAGCACTTCAAAGTCGATATCACCGACAGTTCGCACCCGATTACTCAGGGCGTCGAAAGCTACGAGATCGACGATGAGCAGCATTTCATATGGTTCGATAACGATCGAGTCGATCTGTTCTCTGTGAGTCAAGGCGAAGATGGTCGACAATCGGCTTCGGGTTACTCTCACGAATACGGTGAAGGTCGAGTCACATACCTCGCGAACGGGCACCGACTAAGCGTGCTCCAACAGGAACCAGTACAGAAGCTGCTTACGAACGCCGTGAACTGGCTTTTGCGCAGATAATAGCTGGTTTTCTTGAGGACCAACGTTCCTATCTGTCGATACGTGCAACTTGTAGTTGTCGTATACGGCAGTCGAGTCAAGAAATTAGGATGGATATGTCAGTAGAAATCAGAGACGAACGATTCAGGCAGGTTGTTGGCGATGACGCTCAGCTGGAGCAGTTGGCGACAGGTTTCATCTTCACTGAAGGTGCGATGTGGAACGCCAAGGCCAAAGAACTGGTTTTCAGCGACATGCCGGGCGACATCGTTCGAAAATGGTCGGTAGCCGAAGGCGTTACTACGTTTAGACAGCCAAGCAACAAGCAGAATGGCCACTACTTCGACTTGGAAGGTCGGTTGATTTCATGCGCTCACGCTTCGAGCGATGTTACTCGTGAGGAACACGATGGTTCGATCACTGTGCTGGCATCTCACTACGGTGGCAAAGAACTGAATAGCCCTAACGACGTGATCGTAAAGTCGGATGGTGCTATCTACTTTTCCGATCCTACGTACGGTCGAATGGACGGATTTGGACTGCTTCGTGAGCAGGATATGGATTTTCAGGGCGTTTACCGAATCGACCCTGTTTCGGGCGAGGTTTCATTGCTAGCATCCGACTTTGGACAGCCAAACGGTCTGACATTCTCGTTAGATGAGAAGCAACTGTTTATCAACGACACCGATCACGGTCACATCCGGGTGTTCGATGTATCAGACGATGGCAGTATTTCGGGCGGGGAAGTTTGGGCAGTACCTGAAGGTTCTGGCGATGGCGGCTGCGATGGAATGAAGCTCGACAGCGAGGGTTATATCTACTGCACTGGTCCGGGTGGAATTCACGTATACGCTCCGGATACGACCGCCCTCGGAGTGATTCAGGTTCCAGAAGTCACAGCTAACTTCACTTGGGGTGATGATGATCTAAAGAGTCTGTACATCACTGCTTCAACGTCGTTATATCGCACTCGGGTAAACGTTCCTGGGCCACAGTATTCTTAGCTACTTTTCACCTGACCACTTTACACAGGCAAATTTGATCAACCGCTGCAATCGAGGTTCTTCCGATGATTACTCTTCACGTTTACTTGATTCCAAAAGCTGGCAAAGCAGACGCATTACGTGCAGCGATTAACGATCCGTGGATTTCGACTATGTCGGAGCAGCCCGGATTTGTTCAGGCTGCGATGCTCACCCCATTCGGCGATGATTCTTCAGAAGACATCGAGCTCGTTTCGTACTGGGAGTCCGAAGAACTCCGACTCGAATGGGTAGCTCGTCCGATTCACGATGAGGTATTCGCCGCCATCATGGAAAACGCAGAGACGGTCTCGCCAACCGTGAAGACCGTAAGCAGCAAGTGGAACGTTTAGCTATCGCTCTGATTTAGGCAGCCACGCTCGATCATCAGCAGGGCTGATTGGCTTGCAGACCTTACAGGCTCGGAAGCCGTTTTTCCTGGCCTCGCCAACTGACGCGAAGTGAACATGGTTTTCAGGTTTAGTACGTCGACCCGGCAGACAATTTGTTCGACAGCAAATCTTGGTCGTCGTACATCCATTGATTGGGATGCCACGGACCACCTAAATACCCAGTCGTTCAGTCATTCCTTTAATGGGTGTTTACGGGTATCGGCGGGGGTGTTGTCAGTAGGCACGACAGACGATCGAAGCAGTGAATTAATTCGTGCTATTGCTGTAACTTCGCTGTAATTACGCGAAAAGCCCCCACATTTCTGCGAGGGCTTCCTCAGTTTGTGTTGAGATGGAGGCGACGGGCGGATTCGAACCGCCGAATAGAGGTTTTGCAGACCTCCGCCTTAAACCACTTGGCCACGTCGCCGCACAAATAGTCTCGATGTTTTGATGATCTAACTCCACAACGAGTTCAGTCAACGACGAGGTATTCGGTTATCGCCCGTAAACTTCGATTCGCTAGAAGATCTCATCGATCTATACAAGCAAGCCACGTTCATTTCGAGCAAACAATATCTGGTGCCGAGGGCGGGACTCGAACCCGCACGTCCTTACGAACACTACGCCCTCAACGTAGCCTGTCTACCAATTTCAGCACCCCGGCACGGGGTCAGCAGCAATAATGCTGCTAAAAATGCGCACATATATATTGGCAGGAGCGGAGGGATTCGAACCCCCGACCGCTGGTTTTGGAGACCAGTGCTCTAGCCAGACTGAGCTACGCTCCTGCGCGGATCGAACAACAGCCAAATAAATAGACCGCCGATCATCACCAGCACCCAATCATACCTTGACGATTGCGAGCCTGAAAGCCGATGTGTTGTCTGTTTTTACGGAAATTTGCTTGGTTCAATGTTCAGCTAGAACTGATTTTAAAAAAACTTCTAGAAGGTCAAGTATTTACATGTTTTAGAAAATTCAATCACGACAAGAATATTTAGGGTTGCCCTTCCGGTTACTTGCTATGCAATTGGAAGTGTCCGAAACATCACTTTCTCTGGTTCTCAACGGTAAGCGTGAATCCAGCAAACCGGTGCGTAAGAAGTTCTCATCATGGTTACGTAGTCCCATGGGCAGCCATCAAACTAATTGCGCATCTGGATTGGTTGATCGCTTCATCAATGAAAGAGCCTCTCACT